>JAFAXE010000141.1 GCA_019241305.1 Vulcanimicrobiota bacterium | reverse complement strand
TTACCTCGCCCCGTTTCTCCTCACCAATCTGCTTCTAGACTTGGTCAATGCGGCGCCCGGCGGCCGCATCGTCAACGTCGTCACCCAGGTCTATCCGAGCCGTCTCAACTTCGACAACCTCCAGGGCGAAGAGCGGTACAACTTCTTTGCAGCCTATATGCACTCGAAGCTCGCGAACATCATCTTCACGATCGAACTTGCGAGACGGCTGCAAGATACCGGCACCACCGCTAACGCCGTTAGTCCAGGTCCCACGGTAACGAACTTCGGCGCGTCCGGCTTGCACGGGCTCCCTTCGCTGATGCCAAAGATCATGAAGCGGCTGCCGATCTTCGTGAGCGTAGACAAAGGTGCTTGCGGCGTCGTGCGAGCGGCGTGGTCGCCGGAGCTTGCAGGCGTGTCGGGCCGGCTCTTCTTACGGGAACGCGAGCTACAAACGAAACCGGTGGTACACGATCTCGTCGTCGCACAAAGACTATGGAAAATCTCTGAATCGCTCACCGGATTGGACAATAAGGAGTTGATCTTTTCCAATGCCTTATCAGCTTCTGCCGGCGTCGGGATGTAAGACGCGTGCGATCGCGCTGGGATCGCGGACCGCGATGTCAGCAGATTTCGGCGGTCGTGAACTGTGCGCTATGCCGCAGTTGCCTGTCCGAACCAGGTGATTAACGCGTCAGCAAGGTTCAGGGACTGGTGCTCGCCCACCCAGGCAACGTGTCCATCGGGTCGGATCAACACCGCACTTGGAGCGGTGACTGTGCCAAGTGCGGGCAGTTGCCACACGCCGTCGTATTTGGCGTCGATGAGCTGGACGCGATCAGCCCACTGAGTAATATCGAAGGTCCTTGGCTCACCGAGGTTCAGCAGCACTGGCCGGGCACTGTGGAGCAGCGTGAATACCCGTACCGGACCATTGGCCGTTACCAGGTCGAGATCGGGCATGCGGCGTCCGAGGAGTGGATGCCCCTGGCCAAGATCGTAATGAACGCCGAGTCCGGACATCATGGCGGCGAATCGTCTACGTGGTTCGTCCATGCCGAGAAGCTCGGACATTACATCGCGGAGCGCTTCTGTGCGGTCGTCTGCTCCGCGAAGCGCGACTGCAGCCATCGTGTTACGTAAGACGCGGGCTGCAACGGGGTGGCGCTCCGCGTGGTACGTATCCAACAGGCTCTCCGGTACCGTCTGTTTCACCACCCGGGCTAGCTTCCAGCCCAAATTCACAGCATCTTGGACACCAACGTTGAGCCCTTGGCCACCATCCGGAGCATGTACGTGCGCCGCGTCGCCGGCGATCAGAATCCGTCCGTTGCGGTAAGTTGCGGCCTGACGAGTCATGTCGGTGAACCTGGAAATCCAGATCGGACTATGCATCCCATAATCGGTTCCACACACCGCGATAAGCGCTTCGCTGAGATCGCGCACGGTCGGTTCGGTCGCAGCTCCGACGTGCTGTTCGGTCACCATGACTCCGACCGGCCCACCTTCTCTGTAGACCACCTCGCCTTCGCGGATCTCGTACTCCGCCTTGCCAAATGAGTGGATGCCGAAGGCATTGCGGTGGACGCCGAGTGGCGGCTCCTCCGTCATCTCGACCTCTCCGATCAGGCTGCTGGTTGTCGCATCCGACCCGACGAACTCGATGCCTGCCGCCTTACGGACCAGACTGCGTCCTCCATCGCAGCCGACGAGATATTTCGCCCGGAGCAACTGGCCATCGCCAAGCTCGACGTCAACGCCCTTGTCGTCCTGCGTAAATCCGATCACTTCACATCCGCGATAGATCGGTACCGCCAACTCGCCGACCCAGCCGGACAGTATGCGCTCGATGTGCTTCTGCCGCAGCCCGAGGCCGTAATTGTGCCGGGTCGGAAAATCACTGATGTCCAACCTGGTCCCGGCGAACCCCGCGACCTGAGCCACCTGGCCCTTCGAAAGGAACCGATCGGCGATTCCACGCTGATCGAAAATCTCAATGGTGCGCGAATGCAGTCCGCCGGCGCGCCAGCCAGGGAAATTCTGGCTCGAGCGCCGCTCGACGACAACAACGTCGATGCCCGCCAATGCCAACTCGCCTGCCAACATCAGGCCGGTCGGGCCGGCGCCCGAAATGATCACGTCCGCGTTCACTACTGGCTGCTCTCTCTCCGCATGATTATCGTCGCGTCGCCGCGCGACCGGAAGAAGTCGTCCGGCCATTATGCCGCACCAAGCGAGGCTTGCCGCAAGCCCCCCGACGTGGTGTATAATGAAAGTGGAGAGGCCGATTACGTCGCAATCGCGCTGGGTCGCGCCGTTACGAGCTCCTGGTATCGCTCGAGCGCGGCCAGATGATCTCGTTCCGACCGCATGCCGATGTATCCGTCAGGACGCACCGCGAGAAGCGTAGTGCTGCCACGACCGTCGAGCAAGTCAGCCGTACCAAGAGAGACCACCGCTTCGAAGACGCTTGAACCGTCGACAACTTTTCGCAAAGCATCGAGAAGGCTTGCAAACCCGGAGTCTTCGGCGGTAGCATCTCCGCAAAGCACGAGGGTATGGCCGGCCGACCGAACCGTTATCGTATCCGGTACGCGTTGGCCAGCCGCGAGAGCGCTGCCGGCGCCTGCGAGGACGATCGGCGATGCGGAGTAGTCCACATTTAGCTCGGTCTCCGCAACGATTTCGTTGTGGCGCGATGCCGAACCGGCAAATGTTGCTCGTATCGCGGAATCTCGTTCCCGCCGTTCTGCCGGATCGGTCAGCATTTCGCCAAAGTCCGTCATATCGCCCGATCGTGCCACCATTTCGGCAACGGGTCGACGCTCGACGTCGTAGCTGTCGAGTAGCGTAGAATCCGCTACGCCGCGGCAGACGAGAGCCAGTTTCCAAGCCAAGTTGAAGGCGTCTTGAAGTCCGGTGTTCATCCCGTGACCCTGAGCAGGCGAACACAAGTGTGCTGCATCTCCGGCGAGCAACACGCGTCCCGAACGAAATCGACTGGCAACCTTGCTGGAACAATGAAACCGCGTGGGATTCGCAACATCGATGAACGACGCTGACGCTGCGTACTGCCGTACTGTCGATAGGGCGTCGTCAACCAGATCCGACTCCGCCGACCTCGGCCGTAGGTAAACGCGCCATCGACGTTCAGGGAGCGACGTCAGAATGACGGGGACCGAGTCCAGGTAACCGACGTTGAGCTCAAAGTCATCGGTCCAGCCCGCAATTGAGGCGTCGAAGACTGCCCAAGGCTGGGTGATATCGTGGCCCTCGAGAACGATCCCGCTCAACTCGCGCGTCGGACTGTGGGCTCCATCGCATCCGACGATCCACTCAGCCTGAACGCGGTAGCGGTCACCATCCTGTTCGATTTCAGCCACGACGCCATCATCGTGAACGTTTGCACCGACGAGGCGGGTGGATCGATGTACGGTACCGCCCATCGCGCACAAGTAATCGCTGAGGATCGATTCGGTCGTCTCTTCAGACAACCCAAGGTTGAACCCGTAGGCACTTCCACACTCGGATAGGTCGAGCGTTCCCAGCAACTGACCTCCCGAGTATATCTTGACGGCGCGCTGTTTCGTGCCGGCTTCCAGAAATCGATCGATCAGTCCAAGCGATGCAAGACTCTCGAGCGAACGAGGATGGATCACGGTCGCGCGATCCCAGTGGAGAGGTCCTTGGCGCGCGTCAATCAGTTTGCACGACACGCCCCGCCTTTGAAGTTCCGCGGCGAGAAGCAGGCCGACTGGCCCTGCGCCCGCGATGAGAACCGACACCCGTTCTCCACCGCCTGCAAGATCGATCATCGTCGAATCTTCGACGGCTCAGCGGCCTTCACCCCAATGCTCGAAACGGAAAGGAGCAGTTAAGGAAAGGTCGTGTTGTCGGCGGTGTAGTCTTGCTGCGAACCGTCGGCAAATGCAACGTTGATCAGGTTGCAACGCACGCCGGAAAACGTAACTTCACGGTAGTCCGGCGGAAGCGGAATTGCGACGGTAGCCGAGGCGAAGCCGCGAGCCGGGATGCGCCTTTGGAGTGCATATCCCCAATCGCTGAGATTGCGGCGACTCGAACCTTGCGCAAAGAGGGCGAAATTCAGGTAGGTTGCATCCTTGGCCGCGGCGCTTGTGACCTCGAACCGGACCTTCACCGCATTCCGGCTCGGCGCCGCCACTTGCGTGCACGCGATCGTGAACGGGGATTTCGGCGGATGTCGCATCGCCACGATGAGATACACGATGTACGTGCCCGCGTAGGCGACGAACACGACGACGAGTACCACCGCAAAAACCGCCACCAGCACGCGAAGTGCCATGCTTCAGAGTACTCGGTGGCGCGGTGCCGCGCCTTGAGCGCGTTGTCCGCTCCAGGCGTATCCGGCTTCGCCTTTGAACGTCTCGGCATGGCGTTGACCGCACCGCCACCTGTGGGTGCCGTGACGTTTGCCTTCACCGATATCGAGGGCAGTACATCACAATGGCAGCGTGACCGCGCGGCGATGCAGGAGGCGGTGCGCCGCCACGACGCGATTTTGCGAGAAGCTATTACCGAACGCGGCGGCCACGTCTTCAAGACCATCGGCGACGCTTTCTGCAGCACCTTCAAACGTCCCGAGGACGCCGTCGCAGCGATGCTCGCCGCGCAACGTAGGCTCGCCGCCGAAGACTTCTTGGCGGTCGACGGATTGCGCGTGCGCGTGGCGATCCACAGCGGCACCGCGGATGCGCGCGACGGTGACTACTTTGGTCCGCCGGTCAACAAAGTGGCGCGACTGCTTGCGATCGGCCACGGCGGTCAGATTTTGCTGACGTCCGAGACGGCTCAGCTGCTCGATGGCGGGCTGCCACAGGACGTATCGCTTCGCGATCTCGGCGACTATCATCTGAAAGACTTCAGCAAGCCGCAACGCGTCCATCAGCTGCTGGCACCGGGCTTGCCTCTCGAGTTTCCACCGCTGCGATCGCTCGGGACGCTGCCCAGCGATCTTTCGATCGTCGACACGGCGGACTTTTACGCCGTCCCCAGCTTCAGCGGCCGCGACGATGAACTCGCCGCCGTGCACGCGGCGCTGAAGACTGACGGCGCGGTCGCGCTGATCCATGGGTTAGGGGGCGTCGGGAAATCCTCCATCGCTCGTGAATACGGCTGGCTCAATCGTGACGCATATTCGGTCGTGTGGTGGTTGAACGCGCAGACCGAAGACGGGATCATCGACGGCTTGTTGCGCTTGGGGGCGATGTTCGCGCACGGACTCGACCAGCGGGCGGAGAAGCGCGTCGCGGCACAGCGCGTGATCAATTCGGTCCTGGGCGGTTTCGATAAGCCGGTCCTTCTCGTTTTCGACAATCTTGGAGACGAAGAAATCCTTCGGACGTGGCTGCCGCGCGTAGGAGCTCGGGCCTTAGTCACGTCGCGTGAAGCCGCGCTCGGTAGCGATGTCACCGTGATTCCGTTGCAGGTTTGGCCGCTCGAGGTCTCCGTTGACTACTTGCGTCGCGCTAGCGGTCGTGCCGACCTGAGCGAGGCTGAGGCGGGTGAGATCGCGCAGGCCCTTGGCACCCTTCCGCTCGCGTTAGCGCATGCAGCAGCGGCGCTCCGCGGCATGCGGATGATCAGCCCGAAGCGATATTTGGAGCGTATCAACGAGCATCTCAAGAATGCTCCTCGCGGCGCGGACTATCCACGTTCGGTGTTTGCTACCTTCAGCGAATCGATTTTGCACGCCGAGCACGAAGCTGCGGGCGCAGCAGCGATGTTGTGTTTCGCTTCATCGTTCGCGCCCGACGCGATCCCGGACGAACTCCTTCATCAGAGCGGTTACCGCTGTCCTCAACGCCTCCTCCCCATTGTTCCCGGAGGTGAGGCGCTCGATTTGCGCTCGGTATTGTCGGACCAGTCGCGTTTGGACCATGCCCTCGCAGCGCTCGATCGCCTCGGCCTGCTCGTCTTTCTTTCGAGCTCGCGTACCTACGGGATGCATCGCCTGGTCCAGCTTGCCGGCCGCGATCTCCCTCGGGATGTTGCTGCCTGGGCCGAATTCGCGGTGACCGCTGCTCACGCAGCGTTTCCGCGTGTCGAGTTCGCTACGTGGCCGCAATG
>JAFAXE010000225.1 GCA_019241305.1 Vulcanimicrobiota bacterium | reverse complement strand
CCGCCGCCCGCGGCCCCAATTACTGATTGCGTCCCGGCGATGCGATAACGTCGCAACGAATGAGTCGTGGTCGGGCAGACAGGATTTGAACCTGCGACCCCCAGTCCCCCAGACTGGTGCGCTACCAAGCTGCGCTACTGCCCGTCGCCCAACTTCCGTTCGCAGTCGTCCGCCGAAGTCCATGCAGGGCCGACCTCTTCCAAGCTATACGAAGCAAAGATAGGCCGTACTCGGGGAGAGTCGGGCATTCACGACAATCGTACGGCAGTGGTCGCCTCAAGCAGGCTGAAGGCGATCGGTGGCAACGCCGCGCGCATCAATAACGACATCGAAGCAATCATGTGAGCCTGTAGGCGAAAGTCAACGGCCAGATCGTTGTCGCACGTCCCGAGCAGGCGGGAAGCCTTTGCTTACTCTTTGGAACGCGGATTGTATGCCACACCCATGCGACCGCCCCCCGACAATCCATGACTGAAGGTGTACAAGTATGTGAGGCTTGTCGGGGTATACCTGTAGATATCGATTTGACCGACCTCGTAATCTGCGGCGGCGAATCGACTGCTGTTACCGTTGAGATGTCCATACTGCGACCTACCATGCAATGGAAAGGGGCCGCCTATTCTCTTGCACCCTGGGTTACATCCAGAATAGACATAGAGCACTGGAGTTGAGCAATTGACCGGCGAACAGCTAATAGAAACCAGATTGCCGTTATTATCGATGTCGAGGCCGCCTGCATCTGAGTTCTCGTAACCAGTTGTCGGCTGTCCGAGGCCCGCACAGCCCGCCCAATACGTCAGCGCCGTCGGTACTGCCGAGGATGCCCAGCAGTCGCCTTTCTTGCTCATCGCAACTGCAAATAAAAAGTCGATGCTACCGCCGCCCGTTAGGCTTGTCGTGCAGCCGCTCTTTAGCGTGCACAGCTCAACGATGCCGTCACCGCTTCCGTCTAGCTGTTCGATCCCGACGGCGATCGTCCCGTTTGCGGCGTCAGGGCTCGATGCGTCGACTGGGTAGTCGGCATTGTAGATTGTGTGAAATGTCCCGAGCTTCCGTCCGCACATATCGGGCCCCTGAAAGACCGTGATCGTGCCGTCGGAATTGGGAACGATGAGGTTGCCTCCGTTGTCAACGGCGATATCGTACGTGGGCTGGGCCTTCTGGCTGCAAATCGGCCCTCTGTTCTTCCTGTTGTCGCTCGGATACCCAAAGATTCCCGATCTACGAGACAGGTCTTCGCTAACATAGATGCCAGTGGTCAAAGCCGGATTGGAGTTGCCGAGTACGGCGTGCTGGTGAGCCCGCGGGACGCTCGCTGCGCTTTGCAGCATTGCGTCCGGCGCGACAATCGTCGGCTGCGATCCGCCGCAACCCGCGAGCAAAGCTGCCGCGGCGCCAATGATTCGTGCGTAGCACCCGAGAACGATGGCCCTCATTTGCCGTGCTCCTTGAAACTTGTCGAGTGGCAACCGGGGACATTCGCGGCACTATGGCACTCTCCCAGTGGAGTGAGTGTTACGCCCCGGTTCGCGGCGCCCGAACTCAAGCTTAGTGCGTTACCAAGCTGCGCTACCGGATGGGACGCGGACGCCGTGGCGGATGATCCGATGCGACGCCTGGAACCGGACG
Source organism: Vulcanimicrobiota bacterium (assembly GCA_019241305.1). GTDB lineage: Bacteria > Vulcanimicrobiota > Vulcanimicrobiia > Vulcanimicrobiales > Vulcanimicrobiaceae > JAFAXE01. The sequence goes on along the minus strand of JAFAXE010000225.1, from coordinate 5,225 downwards.
ATCTTGACCTGCGCGACGCAAGTGTTGTTGATTCAAGACAACTGGACGCTTTGGCACGTACATCGCTTCGTTGAACGGCATGCCCGCTGGTGGAAGCGCGATCGCAAATACCGGCACCGGCACGCCTGATGCAAAGGTCGTCGCGATGTAATCGCCCACCATGAGTCCGTCGCGCGTCGCCGGTAATTGACGCAGCGACATTGGCCCTGTCAACGGCTGCGGCGTCGTCCAGGCGGCTCCGCCATTCGGAGATGATAGGAAACCGACTTGTAGCTGGCATGAAGCCGTCGAACAATTCGCCACGGGATAAAAATAATACGCAAGCGCGAGCCGTGCAGAATTTCCGCCGCTCGCCGGATCAGCGCCAAGTCCAGGGATGAAGTGATCGACCGTGCTCGTCGTCGCGTCGATCGGGATGCGCAGGGGAGCGGTCCAGTGTATGCCATCGGCTGAGCGGCTAAGAATGAGATCGTTGCTCGAGCAACGTGGCCGGAAACGGCAGTCTTGCCACACGACGTAGACGATGCCGCTTCCATCGACCGCTGCCGAAGGGAGCGGACTCGTCCGCAGTCCACCGGCGACCAGATGATCCGTTACGGTGGAAATCGTCACCGCGGAATTCCACGACGCGCCGCCGTTCGTCGAGATGAACGCACGCACCAACGTTTGATTGAAGTCGTTCAGCGGGACGACGACGTTGCCGCCGGGCTGAACTACCGGCACGCCGCCAATTCCGGTAACGCCGTCCGCCGTTTGGAGCGGAGCGCTCCACGAGACACCGCCGTCTTTCGAAGTGCTCATCTTCACAAGGCCGCCGGCGCTCGGATCGTCCCACTCGATGTAGCAGTGTCCGTAGAAGCGGCTTGCCGGCGTATCGTCGCAGGTGATCCACGTCTTGTCGGTGCTGCTTTGTCCCGGCGCAACGGCGATGGGTCCGCTCCAGTGCAAGCCGTCGCTGGAGCGGCTTACGACGGCCGCCGGAATGCTACCGCCATTCGTTAGGACCGGAAGTGACACGATGAGCCATGCCGCATGAGCGGCGTCGTAGGCGACGCTCGGATCGCTTGCCGTATCGAAGGGATTACTGGGATTCTGAACGCGCGTAATTCCCGGCAGAACGCCGTCACTCCACGTTAGTCCCCCGTTAGGCGACGTGGAGAAGCCAATTCCTGAAGCGCCTGCAACGAAAAAACGGCCGTCTTGGAAAGCGCTAACCAGCGTCGTTCCGTTTGAAGCGATGTCAGGCTCGACTTGCGTCGCGTGTTGACTCGATGCATTCGCGAACGGGTCGCTTGCGATGCGCACAGCATTCGCCGCCACAGAAGTTGGCGTCGGCGTGGGAAGGGGCGGTGAACCACCACCGCTCGTGCCGCCACCGCACCCCGCAAGGGCAGCGACAACGACGAGCGCGATAGCGCGCTTAGCGCTTAGCGCCGCCTCGCTTGCCGCCTCCGCCGCGCTTCTTCTTTCCTCCGGCGACCGCATCGCGTAGTCCCTTTCCGGCACTGAAGGCGGGAACGCGCCTCGCCGCAATGGTGATCTTTGCGCCGGTTTTTGGGTTGCGTCCCTCGCGCTTCTTCCGTTCGCGCACGACGAAACTGCCGAAGGGAATCAGTTGGACCTTGTCACCGGCAATGAGCGCATCCCGAATGCTATCGAGCAGGAGGTCAACGACTTCACCGACTTGGCGTTTCGATAGTTCGGTTTCGACGGACAGCGAGTCGACGAGATCGGCTTTTGTCAATGTACGTTCTCCACGACGAAGACGGAGAGATTGCGAACAATGTGCGCTCCGCTGGGCTGGAGTATACGCAGACGCGCTGAGGCCTCCTGCCCCGGGAAGCAAGGAAGGCTAGATTTTACGGGGTTTTGCGGCTGAGGGCGGCGGCGAGGGCGCGCAGGGCCAAACAGTAGGAATTTGCACCGAAGCCAGCGACGACGCCGACGCACACCGGAGCGACGACGCTCTGCGCACGGAACGATTCTCGCGCGGCCGTGTTCGAAAGATGGACTTCCACCGCCGGAATTCCTGCGCCGGCGACGGCATCGCGAATCGCGTACGAATAGTGGCTATACGCGCCCGGGTTGATGACGATGCCGTCGGCGCTCTCTGCAGCGGCGGCGATCGCGTCGACGATTGCCCCCTCACCGCTGTGTTGCACCGTGTTCACCGTGATCCCCAGCGTCTGCGCCTCGCGCTGAATCGCGGCGTCCACGTCGGCCAACGTCGCCGTCCCATAAACTTCCGGTTCTCGGCGGCCGAGCCGATTCAAATTGGCTCCGTGGATCACGACGATGCGCACGACGGCGCGTTTCGGGAAGGAAAACCACTCGCCCTCGGAAAGTGCGATGTGATGCCCGACCGCATCGTCAGTGCCACGTCGACGGACGGTAGCATCTCCATTGCAGCGGGCGTGACGACGAACCTCGTTGCGGAGGTACGTCAACGTCACGATCTTTCCCCAACGGCGAGTGCCGCGCTCGGCCGCCTCATGACCGGAGCCGCGCTCCTCGGAACGGGCTTGAAAGGCCGCGAACGCCTTTCGCTTCAAATCGCCGCCGATGGACCGCTCGGGAACCTCATCGCCGATGTGACGACATCGAAGGGCGGAACGATCGGCGCGCGCGGATACGTCGCCCATCCAACCGTAGACGTTCCGCTCAATGGACGAGGAAAATTTGACGTTGGCCGCGCCGTGGGCCGTGGCCGTATGCAAGTCACGCTTTCCTACGAAGTCGGCCAGCCGTACGTCGGCATCGTGGAACTCGCGAGCGGCGAGATCGGCGACGACATCGCTGCCTACCTCATGCGTTCGCAACAGATCCCCAGCGTCGTAGCCTTGGGCGTTTTGGCGAATCCGCGAGGCATCAAGGCAGCCGGCGGCGCCATCGCTCAAGTCATGCCGGGTGCAGATGAAGGCGCAATCGCGCAACTCGAAGAGCGCGCACGCTCGATGCCACCAATTACGTCCCAAATCGACCGCGGCGCCACTCCGGACGATCTCATCGCGACGCTCGCGGGACCGCTTTCGATGCGGCGCCTTGGTGAAAATGAGCTGGCTTTCCGCTGCCGCTGCACGCCCCAACGCGTCGAAGTTGCACTCGTTGCGCTCGGGACCGACGAGCTTTCACGCATGGCCGAAGAGCAACCGCAAACTGAGGCGGTGTGCGAATTTTGCCGTCGGCGTTACGTCCTCAGCCGCGACGAGATGCACGGTTTAATCAGGCGTATCGAAAAGCGACATGAAAGCGGGCGCTAACGCGTCAGCTTCGAACCTCCGGAAGGACGCGGACGAAGCGGCGAGCGCCCACTGAAAGAACGGCGGGGCCTTCGGCAAGAAAGGCCGCATTCGGATCGGTAAACGGAACTCCATCCAGCTTTACGCCACCGCCTTTGATGAGGCGTTCTGCCTCCCGTTTGCTGACGGCAAAACCTGCCTGCAGCAACAATTCGGCGATGCGGCGGCCATTGCTCATCGCGACTGTGGGCATATCGGCAGGCAACTCGCGCCGTTGCACGGTCGCCTCAAACCGCTCCCGCGCGCTCCGTGCGGTACCTTTTCCATGGTACAGTGACACGATATCCTCGGCGACTCGTTTCTTTGCGTCCATCGGAGAGTATCGGCCCGTACGAAGCGCGTCGACGAGTTTGCCGACTTCCTGAGCCGGCCAGAACGCCGCAAGGTGCGCATACCGCGGAACGAGCTCGTCCGGGATGCGCATGAGCTTGCCGAACTGGTCGGTAGCCGGCTCTGCCAACGCCACGTAGTTACCGCGTGACTTTCCCATGCGAACGACGCCGTCCGTTCCTTCCAGAATTGGGACCGTCATACAGATCTGTGGCGGTTGACCTGCGTGCTTCTGGTAGTCACGAGCCATCAGAAAATTGAACAGTTGGTCCGAACCGCCCAGTTCAACGTCGCACTGCATCGCGACGCTATCGTACGCCTGGGCGATGGGATACAAGAATTCATGAAGTGAGATGGGAACGCCGTCGGCGTAGCGCTGAGCGAATTCGTGGCGTGCAAGCATCTGCGCCACGGTCGTCTGCGTCATCAGGCCGATCATCTCACCCAGCGTCAGCGCGCCCAACCACTCCGAGTTCTTCGCGATCTCGACCCGGTCCAGGTCGAGAATGAGTCCGGCTTGTTCCCGGTACGTCCGCATGTTTTCAGCGATTTCTTCTTCGCTGAGAGCCGGGCGCGACTCATCGCGCCCCGTCGGATCACCGATGCGCGCCGTGAAGTCACCGATGAGCAGGACGGCGCGATGTCCCAACTCCACGAACTGCTGCAGCTTGCGCAAGACAACCGCGTGTCCCAGGTGCAGCAACGCGCCGGTAGGGTCGATACCAAATTTTACCGAGAGCCGGCCTTTGGTCGCTATCCGCCACTCGAGTTCTTCGCGGGTTTCGATCTCCGCGCAACCATCCGCAAGCACCGCAGCTTGTTGCGCAGGCGACATCGCCGTCATCCGGTCTACCGAAGTTCCAGCACGGTGACACCGCTGCCGCCTTCGTCGGCGTTGCCGTAGCGAACGCTTCGCACATCGTCGTGCTGCCGCAGATGCTGTTGCAAACCCCGTCCCAAGAGTCCAGTGCCTTTCCCGTGGATGAGACGGAGACGCGCAAGTCCCAGCAGTTTTGCTTCGTCGATCCATTTTTCGACGAGCGGCTCCGCTTCGACGAACCGTTTACCGCGCACGTCCAACTCCTCGTTCGCACGAGCTGCCGCTTCTAACGTTGAAGCGCCAGCAGATGCTTTGACGGCCTTGGCGGCGCGAGACCTGTGCACCAGCGTCAGGTCCAACTTCGACACGACGGTGCGCATCGAGCCGAGGGCGACGAGCGCCGTGTCACCGTAATCTTCGGCGAGTGTACCTTCGCCGCCAAGCGACTCAACGAACACCGTATCGCCCACTGAGACTTCAGGTGGCTGGTCCTCCGTGCCACGACGGCTCGGTGCGAGGCCGAGGTCGCGATGAACGTCCCCTAAGACGCGGCGCAAGAGTCCCGTTTGGCTCGCTGTGACGCGCGAGCGTCCACCGCCTCGTTCACGCGTCCGCCGCTCCAGCTCCGTCGCAAACTCACGCAAGGCGCGCCCTAGCCGCTCGTCCGCTTTTTGTGCGAAGTCGCGCCGTTCGCGTTCCAGCGATTCGTTCCGGCGCCGTAGGCTTTCTTGAAGGGTTGCGGCGTGGCGGCGCTCTTCGCTCAGGGCATCGCGTTC
>JAFAXE010000192.1 GCA_019241305.1 Vulcanimicrobiota bacterium | reverse complement strand
CCCGTCGCGACCACGCGTGACTCGCTTCCCAGTTCACGCTTCATCCGCGCGACGATCCCTTCGACCTGTCCCACGAAGCCGTACACGATCCCGGACTGCAGCGCCGTGACGGTATCACGCCCAATTGCGGAGGGCGGCCCTTCCAGCGCGACTTGCGGCAATTTTGCCGTGCGCTGGACGAGCGCATCGATGGAAATTTGGATTCCAGGGGCGATCGCTGCACCGATGTATGCACCGTCGCGCGCTACCGCGCCAAACGTCGTCGCGGTACCGAAGCCGATGACGATGACGGGTGCGCCATGCAAGGCTTTCGCGGCGATCGCGGCCGCCGCCAAGTCGGAACCGAGTTCACGCGGGCGGTCGGTCCGAATCTCGATGAGCCGCTGTTCGGCAGCGGTGAAGACGCGAGGCTCACGCGCAAAGTACTGCATGCACGCTTCTTGAAGCGCGCGATCGAGCTGCGGGACGACGCTCGAAATCACGATCGCGCCCACCTCGCTGGTCCCTATCGACGCGCGCCGAAACAGCCCCGTAAAGAGAACGCCGAATTCATCAGGGGTCCGTTGTGCCACCGTCGTGATGCGCCAGGTGCGTCGCAGCTCACCCGTTTCCGCGCCTGAGAAAAAACCGAGCTTCGTCTCACTGTTGCCGACGTCGATCGCGAGCAACCCGAGCCCGCCAACGTCCTTAACCACGGCGGATCTGTTCGATCGCGTCCCACAAGCCGCGCGCGAGCTCACGCTTGCCGCCAAAGCCGAGCGGGATTCGACCGTCATCGCCGTAGAGGACCGTGAGTTCGTTTGGCCCAACGCCGAAGCCGCGCTCTTCGTGCGAGACGTCGTTGACCGCGATCGCATCGAGCCGTTTGGCGCGCAATTTCAGGCGCGCGTTTTCTTCCAAACGCTCCGTTTCAGCGGCGAAGCCGACGAGGAACGTCCCGTTCTTTTGCCGTCCGAGCTCTTCCAGAATATCCGGTGTCCGCTCGAGCGCGATTGCTTCTGCACCCTCGTTCTTCTTCACTTTCTGTGCGAACGTCACTGCCGGCCGGAAATCCGCCACCGCGGCAGTCGCCACGAGAACGGCAGCCCCGTCTGCCACCTCCATGACCGCACGACGCATCTGTTCGGCGGTCGTGACGCGCCGGACGCGCACACCGTGCGGTGGTTCCAGCTGCGTCGGTCCCAGGACGAGATCGACTTCTGCGCCGCGGCTTAACGCCTCGCGCGCAATCTCGATTCCCATCGTCCCGGTCGACGCGTTCGATAAAAAGCGCACGGGGTCGACCGCTTCGCGCGTCGGACCCGCCGTCACGACGATCCTTTGCCCCCGCAGTTCCCTGCCATGGCGGAGCACCGCGTCGATCTGCGCGATAATCGCGTCCTCGTCCGCCAGCCGGCCGACGCCGTATTCACCTTCGGCGAGATAGCCGCTCGCCGGTTCGACGATCAGTGCTCCGCGCTCACGCAGCCTGCGAACATTCTCTACCGTCGCGGGATGTTCGTACATCGCCATATTCATCGCCGGCGCAACGACCAGCGGAATACGAGCGGCCAGCACAGCGTTGGTGAGGAGATCGTCGGCGATACCCCCAGCGAGCTTCGCGATCACGTTCGCGGTCGCCGGGACAATCGCGAAGATCTGCGCCGCACGAACGAGCGAGATGTGCCCAATGGTTTCGGGATCGTCCCACAATGAGGTGTGCACGCGTCGGCCCGTAAGCGCCGCAAAGGTCAACGGCGCAACGAAGCGCTGCGCGCTCTCGGTCATTACGACGTCAACCACATCTCCGCGCTGGACGAGCGTACTCACCAGCCCGGCGGCTTTATACGCTGCGATGCCGCCGCATACGCCGACCAGGATGCGGTGAGCGTGAGGCAGCGCGCCGTCGCTCACGCGCGGATCAAGCGATCCCGGTCGCGCTCCGGAGTGACGAGCGGATCCCGTTCATCGATTCCTGCCACCGAAACATTATCGATGAGCCGCACGGCGCCGGCGCGAGCCGCTCCGATGACCAATGCCGGCCGCGTGTGACCACGCACGGGCTCGAAGCGCTCCACGTCCACGACGCTGAGATAGTCCCACGCGAGCGGTGGCAGCAACACGGAACGCGCTCGCGTCATCGTAACGTCGGGATCTTGTCCATGCAACAGCGCTTCGGCCGCAAGGGCGAGCGCCCGATGCAAACTTGGGGCGGCGGCGCGCTCTTCGGCACTCAAATACGCGTTACGGCTCGACAACGCGAGGCCGTCGGCCTCTCGTGTCGTCGGACATACGACCACATCGACTGGAACGTCCAGATCGGCAATCATCCGTCGTAGCACCGCCGTTTGCTGTGCGTCTTTTTGGCCGAGGTACATGGTCGTCGGCTCGATCGCGTGCAGGAGCTTCGCGACGACGGTGGCGACGCCATCGAAATGCCCAGGACGTGCTGCACCTTCGAAACGCTCCGCGAGCACGCCAACGTTCACGCGCGTCGAAAAGCCCGGCGCATACATCCGCTCTACGCTCGGCGAATACAGCAATGCGACGCCGAGCTCGTCCAGCAACGCTGCGTCCTTTTCGAACTCACGCGGATAGCGCTCGTAGTCTTCACTTGGGCCGAACTGGAGCGGGTTCACAAAAATCGAGACGGCGACGGACGCGTTCTCACGCTGCGCCCGCTCCACGAGCGTCCGGTGACCGCGATGAAGGGCGCCCATCGTCGGAACGAAGCCAACCGGCCGGAGAAGCGTGCGTGCAATCGCCCGAGCCGAAGCGGGCGTGCGAACGACATGCATGGCTGCTGCGCTTATTCCCCGCGCGTCACCCGAAGCACGGTGCGCCCGACGGTGAAGCGGTCACCGACGGCGAGCGGAACGTTGGTCGTGACGACACGCCCATCGACCTGAGTGCCATTGCGGCTCGCAAGATCCGTCAGAACCAGGCTGCCGGCGTCGTTGCGGACGTGGGCATGTCTGCGCGAAATGTACCGGTCGAGCGTAATGCAAGCCTCCGCGATCCCCTCATCCCGGCCAATCGTGATCTCGCGCTCGAACTGCCACGTTTGCCCGTCCAGCGGGCCGCTCAGGACCTCAAGAATATACATTGGCGACCGACTTCTTTACCTGAGACCGTAAAGAAGTCCCCCGGGGAGGCGCAGAAGATACCCATCATGGCGAAGCAGGAAAACGGCGGCACCGGGACCGTGGACGACCTCCTCAACCTGCTGGCCATCGACCCCGAAACCCTCAGAGAAGCTGAGTTCAGCCAAGCGCAGGCGATCCTCGAAAGCATGGTCGGCGAAACCGTCGCCGCCGTGCTCATGGAGGACCGGCGCATCGTGATCCTTACCACTTCGGGGAATCGTTACTTCTTCTACGGTTTTATGGGCAACTCGTCACACCGTCAGTAACGGCTCCGGGGTGTGCCGTTAAAGAGCCGGCTGTTCTTTCGCCCGCTCTTCGACGTACCGGACGATCGCGGCTTGATCGGCCGGATCGATTTGCGTGAAGGCGATGCCGTGAAAGAAGCGCTGTTCGTTCGCCTTGTAAAATGATAGAACGATGCGGCCGCGCATCACCATTTCGCGATCTGACGTTGGAATCCGAAAGCGTAACAGCAATACCGTCCCAAGTGGCAGATCCTCGTCGGTTGCAAGCCGCACTCCACCGCCGCCGAGATCGATCGCTTCCGACGTTTTTGCATCGGACGGCATGGCGCTTGTTGACGCGTCTTCGCGACGGTAGCGAACCGGAAGCTGCACCTCAGCGCGCACGAACTTGCGCAGGTGCGCGTAGTCGCCATCGGTTGACACGGGTGCTGCATTAGTCCACCCGCACGCACACCCCTTGCCCCGTAGCTTCACACTTTGTGCTACAAGATGCCGGCGTCCCAAAGCCCTTCGGCGGCACGCAGTGCGCCAAGCACGACGTGCTCCCGCATCATCCCTCCTTGCACGTAGACGTCATAGGGTGCACGCAATGGCGCGTCGCATGAGAGGTCGATCGTCGACCCGGGGACGAAAGCGCCGGTCGACATGATGACCGCTTCGGGATAGCCCGGAACGGGCCCCGGCTCGGGTAAGAACCTCGCGTTCACCGGCATCGCTCGTTGCATGCCACGCGCGAAGGCCGTCAGTCGTCCGGGATCGCCGAGCCGAATCGCTTGCACGACGTCACGGCGTACCGCGCCGGGTAGCGGATCAACGGGGTAACCAAGTTCGGCGAACAACGCCGCCGCGAAATCCAGCCCTGCGAGGGACTCGCCGATAACGAGCGGCGCCTGGAACAAACCTTGGACGAAAGCACGTCCAAAGCCAAACGTTGGTCCGATAGCGCTTCCAATGCCGGGGGCGTAATGATACGCCGCGATCCGTTCGACGAACTGACGCCGTCCGGCGATATACGCGCCCCCGGGGGCAAGCCCGCCGCCGAGATTCTTGATGAGCGAACCGATGAGCACATCGCAACCATGAGCGGTTGGCTCGTGCTCCTCAACCAGTTCGCCGTAACAGTTATCGACCAGAACGGGAACGTCCGGTGCCACGGTCTTCACCGCCGCCGCGACCTCGGCGCACGTTGCGGCCGAGAGCGATGGCCTGGGCGCATAGCCCCGCGAACGCTGCACGAACACTGCGGCGCACCCTTCGGCGCAGTGCTCGACCAGCGCGTCGATCTGTGGCTTCCCGTCGTCGCCGAGGGGGACCTCAGCGTATTGCATTCCACCTCGCACGAGGGAATGCGGTGCTTCGACGAGCGCGTTGCGCAATGTATCGTAGGGCCGCCCTGTCGCGACGACGAGCCGTTCACCGGTTCGCACGCAGGCCGAGATTGCGGTGACGATGGCGTGCGTTCCGCTGACGAGCGAAAGGCGCGCCAGCACCGTTTCGGCGTTCAGGACCCGCGCGAGCAACGATTCGTAGTGAGCACGCGCCGCGTCGTCGTAGCCGTACCCCATGGTTCCCCAGAGGTCGGTCTCCGTCAGCGCTTCTGCTTCGAATGCACTGAGTACCGCGGCACGGACGCGCCGGTTGGTATCGTTCTGTGGCAAGGCATCGACACGGCGCGCCGCGCGCAGCGCGGCGGTT
>JAFAXE010000132.1 GCA_019241305.1 Vulcanimicrobiota bacterium | reverse complement strand
CGGCCCTACGTCGTGGGGTACTGGGTCCTGGATGATTGGGCGTGGTGGGATCCCGGCAGCGGGCGCATGCTGTTGCAGAAGATCCACGGGCTCATAGCCCAAGAGGCGCGCGGCCTCCCGGCGATTTGCGGCTTCGGTGCAGCCGTTCTGCCGCCTGGAAAAGTCGGCTGGGATCCCGGTACGGCGAAAAACTACTCGAACGGTGGATGCGATATCGTAGGATGGTACAACTACTCGCCGTTCGGGCGGCGCCATCCGTCCAAAGGCAAGAATCTCGACTGGACGATGCGCGCCTTGCTTCCCGCGATGCAGCGCAGCTTGGAGCAACAAGGCTGGGAGATAAGCCACACGCCCCTTTACGGCATCGGTCAGGCCTGGGGTGGATCATACGGGAACCGGTATTATCAGCCCGGACTCACGCGCGCCGAGATGCTCGACCAAGCGCGGGCGTACTGTGAATTCGGTGCGCAATACGTCGGATGGTACGCATGGGACGATAGCGGCTTCGAATCACGAACGAAAACGCCGAACAACTCCGCGGCGATCGCTGCCGGCATCGCCGATGGAATTAAGGCCTGCCGCACGATTTGGCATGCCTAGCCGTCTCTCGCAACGCCCGCGGTATTACTTGCGTCCGAGGTCTCGTCGAAACTTCCGTCCTGATCAACATCGAGAGGGCCGACACCGACGAACCCGGACGCTATCTCGTCGTGGGACATCCGTGCCGTTGCCGCGGCATACGCGCGCCTAGGCCGCAGCGACATCGCATTCGTATGGCTGGAGCGTGTGCACCAGTCCGAACGCCAGCAACTCGCCCGCGATCCCCGCTTCGATCAATTGCGCCGCGACCGGCGCTTTAACGGCTGGATTCGAAGCTAGCGTCGCATCACGGTGTCACGCGAAACACCGGCGGCTTTGGCCCAGCCCCGAGGCCGATTCAGAAATTTTTCACCCTTTCGGCAATCCTTAGCAATGAGCGCCCACAGAGGCGCCGGTATGCAGCGAGATTCAGAAAGGGTAAGTTTTGTAATGGCAAGGTATCACCGCGTGATCGGGCCGCTGGCAATTTTCGTCGCGGCCGCACTCGGAACGGCTCCGGTCATCGCCAGCGCAATCGTCAGACACGAGACCCTTCGATCAATGGCGGCAAGTGCGAGCAAGGGCGTCCTGCTCCTCGCCAACGCAAGCGGTGGCGTTCTTATTTATTCGTCTGACATTCGTGAAAAGAATCCGCCGCTTTTGGGCACGATTACGACTGGGGCGCCGCGTCCCACTGGCGTGTGGGTTGATCGGCACCAGACGCTGTATGTCGTCAACGACGACTTCCCGAACTCATCCATCAGCGAGTACAAGCACGGTAGCATGAAGCCATTCCGGACGATCACGGCGGGGCTGAGTTCCCCGCAGCATGTCGCGGTCGGCAATGACGGGACGGTGTACGTCGACGACATTGGAATTGGAACTATCGTGCTCACCGTGTATGCGCCCGGCTCAACGACGCCGACGCAAACGGTCAACGTCGAGGCGCAAAGTGGAGGGCACCAAGCGGGTGGTCTCGCATTTGATCCAAACGGCAACTTGCTCGTCGCCACGTTCACTGAAGACTTTGGAGGACAGGGAGAGGTCTTTCGGATCGATCCCAAGACATTCACCGTCTCGAATCTAAACCTTCAGAGCGATCAAGGTCCGGCGATCGGAACCGACGCTGCTGGGAACCTCTACGTCGCGCAAAAGCATGTCTCGCCGCACCAAATCTTGGTGTACCCGCCGGGAAAGACGACGCCAAGCCGCTCTCTGTTTAACCATGGCTATGTGTTCGGGATGACGGTTTCCCATAACGGAACCGTGTACGCACCGACCTTTCAGTTGGTCACGTCGGAGTTCGCTCCCGGAGCCACCCAACCAACGAACGAGTTCGACCCGCAGGGCGGAGTCGTGGACGCAGCGCTCGCATCGAGCTGGTAGCATCAGTCCGTCGGCGGTCCTCCTAGGGCCAAGGGAGGACCGCCGTGACTAGGGTCCGCCGCAGGCGTCATCGATTCCACCGTGCGTATGAATGAGCGGGCCTTGTCAGGAAGGGACGCGCATGGAAAAGGCGCACGAACCGCGTTCCCCGCACTCCCTTCCCTCCACGACGTTGCAACGGGAGACGCTCGTTCGCGTGGCAGCCACGGGAGAACAACTCTCCGCCGGCGAGTGGGTCGAGCGCCACATGCGCGACGAGGGTCGTAACTACGAAGCTGCGCTCGAGGAGGCGGTCAACGCGGTGGGTCGCGGCGACTTGGTTATTATCAGCTAAGCGTACCTCCGGCTAGGCTTGGGCGTCGCGATTAGCGAACGCGGCGGCCAGATTCCCCCTTGCGTACACTTTGGAGATCTTCTATGAAGCGAAGGATCGCCCTTACTGCATCGCTCTTGTCAGCGTTCGTGTCGCTTGTTCCGATGGGAACGTTCGCGCGGCCGCTTATCGCGCCGCAGTCTCGCTCGCCGCAAGCGTATTCTGTCCCGCACGACGCCGGGAAAGTCGCGCAGTATCTCGATGTTTACAATACCGGGAGCCCTGGGATCTACCCGGGCCAGTACGTCCGGTATAGCCTTCCAAACTTGACGCTGCTGCAAACGACTCAGGCCGATGGCGTCGGCAGCCCCATGGCATTCAATGCGAAGCGCGTGCCGTATTTCGTCGACGAATCGCCCCCGAGTATCGGCAACTTCGGACTCTACGAGCAGCCCATTGGGATGAAAGTCGTGCCGGCAGTCTTTCAGTTCGGCGGCGTGCCGTGCCAGAGTTCGTCGCTTTCCATCGGACCGAACGGCGACTTTTACGTCAACCAATATTGTTCGAACAGCGTGCTCGAGTTCAAGCCTGGTGCAACGAAAGGCGGGAAGCCCAAGAAACCCATCGCCATATACACGGGCGGAAACCTCGGCAGCACGGAGCACCCGACGTACGCCGTGGTCGATCACAAGGGGAATCTCTACGTCGGCGACAGCGGCGGCGGGGTGACGTACTTTCCGCACGGCTCCACGACGGGCACCGTCATCTTGCAGACCGGTCGCTCACAGCCCGTGACGCAGATGGTCGTTGACAAGAACGGCGACGTGTGGAGCATTCATCTCGGTGATCCGACGCCGGTCTACTTCGCGGATGATACCACTTGCGTTCCGGACCCGAGCGGACACATTGTCCGAACGGATCTCGCCGAGCACTTTTCCCAAGGTCAGTTCGTCCAACAACTCTACACCACTCCAACCGACATCTCCGACGCTGTTAACGAAGGCGTCTCCATCGCTGTCGATTCGCAACTGCGCGTGTACGCCGGGAGCTTCTACAACGGTGGATCGAGCTTCGTCTTGGACTACGACCCCGGTCAGTCGTGCCCCGACGTTCCGCGAACCATCGTGTTAGCGCATGGAGCTGACCCGCAGGTCGCCGTGGACAGCAAGCGACGCCTGTACGTGACGGATCAGGCCGATAATACGATCGCCTCGTACAAATCCGGCTCAACGAAGCCGATTGCCAAGATCGCGCAAGCGACGGGTATCGTCACGCCGACGTACGCGGGGATACCGCAGATGTAACAGCAAAGGCGGCTGCGCCCATCAAGTGGAGCGAAACGTACCGTTCCTCCCCGATCACGCGGCTATCGTGACCGGGAGGGATGTAGAAGATGTCGCCCTGTTTCATCTCGATGACTCGACCATCGTCCATTTCGGCCGTGGCTCGGCCGGAAACGACGAGACCGACGTGCTCTACGTCGCAGCTGCGCTTTCCCGAAGGGCCGCCGACGTGTGTGGACCAGACCCATCCGGGCTCGTACGTTGCTCGACCAATCGTCATGCCACCGATCTGCACGATCTCAAATCGCCCTTTTTCGAACTCGCGAACCTCGTCGGGCTCATCGAACCGCTTCAGGATCACCTCGAGCATTAGACCCCTGTTCCCTGCGCGTCGAGAAAGAAGTTTCCCTCACCGACCTGGACAACGCAACCGCCAATCTTGACCTGCACGTCGTCATCACGTTGAGCGACGCGGACGTAAAGAAGGCTGCGCCGACCCATCTTCGTGCCTTGCTCGCTGGTAAAACGAAGGCTGTCTTTCCGTGGCAACAAACCATGCCTCCACATGTACGCCGCCACCGGACCCGTTGCGCTACCCGTTGCGGCATCTTCGGTAATTCCGGTCTGGGGAGCGAACAAGCGCGAATATACGTCAAAGTTGGAATCCGAGTCAGGGACTTTTCGCGAAAAGACGTATGTTCCGGTGGAGTTGACGCTTCCGAGCGCGTCCTTCAAATAAGCGTGTTGTATCTCTGCACGATCCACCGCTTCGGGGGTCTTCAAGCAGACGAACAAGAACGGATTCCCGGCGGAGAGAAACTGCGGTGAAACGCCGGCGACAAAATCCTCAGACGAGAGATTTAACAGCTGTGCGCAAAACGCAGCGTCGAGCGTCTCAAAGAACGTGATCTTCGGCGTCGTCAACCAAAAAACGGAATCACCCGTTTCGTCCGTCTCAACGTCGATCGGCACCAACCCGACCTTCTCTTCGATCGCAAATGAGCCGGGGTGTGTCTCCCGCCGATGCAAAACATAGGCGCTTCCCACCGTCGGATGGCCCGCAAAATCGAGTTCCTGCCGCGGCGTGAAGATCCTCGCCTTGGCAAGCGCACCGGCAATCGTCGGTTCCAGGAAGAAAACCGTCTCGGAGAGGTTCAGTTCACCCGCTATCCGTTGCATTTCGGAATCGGAAATGCCGCGGGCGCGCGGAAAAACGGCCAACGGATTCCCCTGCAGGCGCGTCTTCGTGAAGACGTCCAACAGAACGTAGTCGTAACGACGCTCGCGCGTTTCAGCCGCGGTCGTCATCCTTCGTCCTCGACGCTGGAACGCGAGGCGGCAACCGCAGCGATCTCCAGCTTATATTCCGGTCCGGCGAGTGTGCTTTCGACGCAGGCGCGCGCCGGCGGCCTGCCTGCAGCAACCCATGAATCCCACACGCGGTTGACCTCGCCGTAATCTGAGACGTCGGCCAGCCAAATCGTCGCGAAAAGAAGGTGAGCTTTGTCGCTGCCCGCGGTGGCGAGGAGCAGGTCAACTTTCGCGAGCACCTCCGCAGTCTGCGCAGCAACGTCGCCCGTAGGATCGTCGGCGACCTGCCCGGCGATGTATACGGTGTTGCCGTGTTTCACTGCCTGGCTCATGCGCGGTCCCATTTTGAAGCGCTCGATGCTTGCGTGGCTGCGTTTTGTGTCCACGCTTGACAGTATATTAGCCTCGTGGCAAAATAGCAATATGGCTATATGCCACAATTAGCGCCGGTCCTGCGGGCGCTCGCCAACGACAAGCGTCTGCTGATCTTGGAGTGGCTCAAGCACCCGCGCACCCACTTTCCGCCGCAAGTCGACGGGGACTTGGTGCGCGATGGCGTGTGCAATGTCTTCATTGCCAACAAGCTGGGCGTGAGTCAGCCCACCGCGAGTGAGCACCTCAACGTCCTGGCGCGCGCCGGTCTGCTCCGGCCCAAGCGCATCAAACAGTGGACGTTCTACAAACGCGACGAAGCCCGGATCGCCCAGATCAAGCGCGAGATCGCGAGATGGATCTAGGCGTCGACGGAGGAGGGGGAGCGTTCCTTCCAGTTAGGGCGTGATTCGAAAAACAACGCCGCAGCCGTCCGCCTTACAGGGTCCGCCGCGAGAGCCACCCTTCCATGTCGTGCCGTACAGCGCGCCGTCCGCGCCGAAAACGGGTCCAGCCCCTGGAATGTAGCCGGTTCCAAAGTCGAAGCTGTGGAGCACCGTCTCCGTCCAAACCATCCCTGAACGCTTCAACTGAAAGAGCGTACCATGTCCAGAGGTGCCCCCGTTTGCCGTCGTGCCATAGATGTTGCCGGCGCGATCGAACACCAAACCCATATTCGGCGTTATGCTGGTCTTTCCAAAGAAGACGACGGGGAGTGTTTCGGTCCAATGCCCGCCCTGACGTTTCGGCGGAGATAGCTCGAACACGGCGCCTGGAAGCTGTGGACAACCGCGAGCCGTGCCATAGAGATTCCCGGTTGCATCGAAAATCAAATTCGTGTTCGGCCAACAGGTATTGATGCCGAAATTGTAGAGCACCGTCTCCTTCCAGATGCCACTTTTGTTGATTGGGGGCGCCAATTTGTAGATGACCCCGACGTTGTTCGAACCGCCGTAAATCGTGGCACCATAAACGTTGCCGTTACCGTCGAAAACGACATTGCCGGACGGACAGGCTCCGTCGGTCACAAAGGTATGCAGGACGGTCTTCGTCCACCACCCTTTGCCGTTGAGCGGAGGCGTCAGCTCGAAGACGGTCCCATGAAAGCTGGCGGAAAGCTCGCACGTGGTGCCATAGAGATTGCCCTTCCCATCCGAGACGAGTCCAGAAAACTCGGGGACGCCGTCGGTCTGCCCGTTGAAACGAAAGAGATCCGTTTCCGTCCAATTGCCGTGGCGCGACGCGGGCGGAGCGAGTTGAAAGGCAGTGCCGCAATAATCTCCCGGCACACATTCGAATGGGTCGCCGTCAAGTGAATCAACCGTCGTTCCGTAGAGAACGCCGCCCGGCCCCGGCGTGAGACCGGCAAGGGGAAACCATGGGCCTTTTCCGCCGGGGAACCGAAAGAGGACCGTTTCCGTCCAACCTGACGGGGAACTTGCCGCGCGAGTAAGTTGAAAAACCGTGCCGCAGCCTGTACTGCCGAAGCGCGCGCAGCCGCTATTCCCGCCGGCCGTCGACGTACCAAAAAACGTATTGCCGCCCACTGCGAGCAGCGGCGCCAGCGGTTCGGCACTGAACTTGCCGCTCGTGAAGTTGTGCAAAACGGCGTAGTTTGCGGCCGACGCGGTCGCGGCGCCGGCGCGTACAAGAGAGAGCAACGCCACGCAACTGACTGCCAGGCGCAATTTTGGGGGAAGAGTTCCTCGAAGCATATTCACCTTCGCGTTCGAGAGTTTGGGCAATATAGCCTCAACAATAAGGCTTCAAGTCGTTGGACGCGTTACAGCGGCGCGAAACCGGGCCACCGATTACGTGGCCCGCTCATCGCAGCATGAAGAGCCGCTTATGGCGCTATGGCCGAGCCTCGGAGCCCGTAGGTACCGTACGTGAACGAGTTGGTTGGAGAGCTTGCACCCGGCGCGTACTCATCGAATTCGCTGGCATCGCCGTATCCCGCGTACAGCGTGCCGTCGCTAGCGGCCGCGAGCGCCGCGCCGCCGCTCATTGAGCGCGAGGGCGTGTTTGAACCGGGCGGGTACACCTCGATCGTGGACACCGGAAGCGCTTGCGCGTCGGCGACGTAAAGGTTGTCGGACCCGTCGATCGTGAGCTCGTCGCCTACGGCTCTGTCGATGAACAGAGTGCCCTCTGTGGCACCGGCTTTGGCCATGCAGATCTGGAAGTCTTTGGTGATGCGATGATTCTGTCCGACGAAAATGTCGCCCTTACTGTCGAGCGCGACCATGCTCGGCGCGTCGTAGGTGGTTGCGGTGGAGTCAAACTTGACCGTTCGCACGAGCTTTGTGCTGTGCGGTGCGAAGACGAAGACGTTGACGGCGTTGCTGTTGTTGCCGAAATTTCCCGCGCCGCTCACATAGACGAAGCCACGCTTGTCGACGGTCACGAATTGTGCGTTCGGGATCTTCGGTATCTGGAAGGTCGGGTGCGCACTTCCGGCCGCATACTCCACGACGTTTCCGGGCCCATTGAATGCCGAGTTGACGACGTACAGGGTCCCGGCCTTGTCGACCCACAAACCTCCAGGAT
The DNA here is from genome assembly GCA_019241305.1 of Vulcanimicrobiota bacterium. Taxonomy (GTDB): domain Bacteria; phylum Vulcanimicrobiota; class Vulcanimicrobiia; order Vulcanimicrobiales; family Vulcanimicrobiaceae; genus JAFAXE01. The sequence goes on along the minus strand of JAFAXE010000132.1, from coordinate 7,893 downwards.
TTGTGAGGCCGTCGGTGATCTTGCGGATGAGCTTTGGATTCTTGATGGTGATGTCGGCTGGATAGACGTCGACCTCAAGAGTGCTCGTATTCCCAATGGAGAGGTAAAGCAGTTTCTGCCGGCTCGCGGCACGCGACGACGCTGCTTGGCGGATCGAAGCGTCTGTGTGCAAAACCGGAATGGCTCCTGCAGTCGAAGACGGTCCCCCGCACGCCGCGGCCAGCACTCCCACGGAAAGCGCGGCGAACGTACTACGAAGGCCGGCGAGCACGCGATTCATGGTCCCAAATCTCCTTCACGGACGACAATCATTCTTCAACGGTATCTTGAAAATAGCGTCTACTGAAATGCTGAGGAATGTCTGAATCAAACTTTCAAATCTTCATTTCGAATGAAACGTCAAGATGCAGAGCGGCAACGCGCGTGTCATGTTGAACGAAAAAAATCGGAGCAACGCCCCGCGTGTCATCCTGAGCGGAGCGGTGAGCATGAACGTGCTCATCGCGTAGTCGAAGGACGATCTTAAACCGGTCCTTCCGAATGAAACGTCAAGATGCAGGGCGGCAACGCGCGTGTCATCGTGAACGAAAAAATCGGAGCAACCCCCGCGTGTCATCCTGAGCGGAGCGGTGAGCACGAAAGTGCTCATCGCGTAGTCGAAGGACGATCTTAAACCGGTCCTTCGACTGCGCTCCACTTCGGTGGAAAGGGCTGAGGATGACACCCTTTTTGATCCACGTTCGTCTGGCGCTTCGGGCGATGGGTCACTGAGGAGGCCCTGGAGCGGCGCGTGGGCTCCACGACTCGCGGACTCACGGTTGGCCGCGGGGGTTCCGGCGCAGCGTTCCCGAAAGAGACAGTCAGTCATCTTGCGCTTCTGGAGGTATTGATGCGCGCATTTTTCATGTCTGCCGCGGTGACGGCAATCACCCTCGGTCTTGCCATGCCGGCCATTGCGGCCTCGGTGGCGGTTCCCGCGGGGACAAAAGTCACGATGAAACTGGTTCAGTCGATTTCGTCGAGTACGGCGACCGCTGGGCAAACGTTCACGGCTGAAGCGGCCGCTGCGGTCGAGGTTGGCGGCCAAACGGTCGTTTCAAAGGGCGCCGCGGGCCGAGGCCGCGTCGTCAACGTCAACAAGGCCCAAGGCAAGAGCGCCGGTACCATGACCGTCGTATTTACGCGCGTTCGCGCCGTCGACGGCACGTGGATCGACCTGACTGATTCCAGCAATCAATCGCAAGGCAATGCCGAAAAGGGCAAGGCCTCGACCGCAACCATCGCCACAACGATCGCGTTGGGTCCACTCGGTCTGTTCGCTCACAACATGGTGAAAGGCAAGGACATCACGATTTCGCCCGACTCTGTTTTTCCAGCCTGGGTGAAGAGAAACGTTTCCGTTCAAACGCCGTAATTCCTAACGTCAGTGGGGTCGGGAGCGAACTATCCATGTCCCGTAGTGACAGCGTCGGATCGCTCGCCGGCCCCTTATTTTGCGGACGGGCACGTCTCTCGACTTGCGCTGCGATCCTAATCGCCGGCGCCGTAGGGGCGGAACCGCACGCACTTCAAGGTACGGTCGCCGCGCCATCATTGAATCACCACACGTCAATCTTCGATCCGGAGGGGGCGCTGTACGGAACAACCTCGTACGGTGGCTCTCAAAATGCAGCGGCGGCGGCGGTCGCGGCACGGTTTTTCAGGTCATGCCGTAGAGTCTTTTGTGTCACTTTACTGCTAGCCCTCCGCCTGATCGGCCAGCGCGCCGCGAAACACCTTTGCGCGGTACCATAAAATGCCCGTCTAGCTGAGGAACCCATACCACCGCGTGCCACGCGGCCGTAGTGGTCGAGTACGCGGAGCCGAGGATGGCGCCCGCCGTGTCGATCGCATACGCTTCGGATCTCGTGAATGTACTCGGCAAAATCTGCTGGAGATCGATCGCGCTCGATGCGCTGCCTTTCCACAGCAATGCGTGCGGCGTGTTCGCACTGGCGTCTCCGTATCCCACCTGCACGTTGGTGTCGGCGGCGCGAGCACATGAATCGGTGAACCCCGAAGGTTGGAGGTCGACCATGCTCGCGGCGGTTCCGTGCCACAGAAGCGCGTGAGTCACGGACATCCCGACGGGCGTGCCGCATCCGACCTCGCTCCGAGTCCCTAGCCCGGTGGCGTAGGCAGTCGACAACGATGATGGCGTGAGGTCGACCGCGCTCGCCGCCGTGCCATGCCAAAGAATGGCATGCATCGTATTGCTGGAACTCCAGACGGCGTAACCCGCTTGCGCCGTGCCGCCCACGGCGTAAGCTTCGGAAGATGCAGAGCCGGCCGGATTGAGGTCGACGGGTTTCGTCAACAGTCCGACCTTCCATAGCAGCGCATGCAGCGGTGAGCCGCCTGATCCTGCGATATACGTTCCGTTTGTGCCGTAGGCATTTGATCCGGGCGAACAACTTCCGCAACTGCCGGATGGGTTGAGGTCCGTAAAGGTATGCGAAGAGCCCTGCCACAACGCAGCGTGCGGAAAACCGAAGTAGCCGCCGTCATTGGTAATCAGGGTGCCCACGATCAGTTTGCCGCCGGCGCCATACGCCCATCCCTCGACATAGAATTGGGGCAAGAGGACGACCGGCTTTGATCCGGGCCCGGACCACGCAAGTGGGTAATAGATTTTCGCCGAGCAACCTTTGCCGCACGAGATCGTGTGATCGAAGTATGCACCCGTCTGCGCAACGGAACTCTCACCATAGCCGTATGCGTCTTTGCCGTTTGGTCCGGGCCCGAGATCCACGTACGTGTAGCTCGTCGTCGCGAGGGTCGCGCCGCTTTGCGCGCTGCACAGGAGCGTGGCCCCGAAGAGGACGATGATGACGAACTTCGCTTTCATGCTACTCCATATTGATCTGTTCGGATCGCGCGGGCAGCGCGACAGTAATTGGGCGCGCCGCCGCCCCATACACCTCCATTCGGGTCGTCGCCGGAGATTCCGGCCCTTCGCGACCGGCTAAGCCATTTGTTTTCGACGCTCGAATGTTTCGGAGCAAAAGCTGAACCTGCGTGTTGCGGGGCAACTGTACGCCCGGCTCGAAGCTTCGGCCATCGCGTTGCGCACACGACGATAAAGATCGGGGGTTTCTCGCATGCGTATAGTAGGGAGCTTCTCACACCACGTGAGCCCGTGGGTGATCGGGGCGGTTGCGGGCGTGGCGATCCTCGCAGCCTCCGAGGGTCCGTCAAGCGCGCGCCCTTTGCAGACGACACTGCGGAGCGATGCAAGAAAGGCGGTCGTCTACATTTCCGACCAAATCCGCAGTTTCGTCGATGTGTTTGATTTGAGCGGAACGCGGATCGGAAGGATCACTGCAGATCTCTCCTACCCTTCTGGGCTCTTTGTCGATGCTGAGCACAATCTGTGGGTTGCAAATCTCGGCGATCGCGACGTCCTCAAGTTCAAACGCGGAAAGGCGACTCCGATAGGAACCTACTACAGCGGAAACAGCAATCCGACGGGCGTGACGATGTGTCCCGACGGAACGCTGTATGTCGCCGCAGGTTACATCGCGGTCTTCCCTCGCGGTCACCACCACCCAACACGCATGCTCACGTCACAGTACGGCAACATCACGTCGGTCACGTGCGACGCCGCGGGCAACGTATTCGCGACCGCGACCGTATTTAGCCCGCCCGGCTACGTCGTCGAGTTCGCCGGCGGCCACGAACCCGACACGTTGCTTCCCATCAACCTCGAAAATCCCAACGATGTCAAAATCGACGCAGCCGGTAATCTCTTGGTGCTCGATGCGGTGACGCCGAGCACCGTGGGGGAGTACACCGAGGCCGGGCAGCCGACTGGAAAGTCTTTGTCGATCGGCAACGTGTGGGTCCAGATCGCGATTCTGCCACCTGGGAATTCCGTGTTTGGTGTGGACGTCTCAGACTCGGCCGGCGAGCTCGTTTCTTTTCCTCGCGGCAGGCTTGAACAATCGTATACGGATTCCGGCTTCGCCTCCACGCAACCGTACGGTATCGCGTACGACCCCGGTTAACGACCAAAATGTGGGCGGATTCGTGGTTCTTCCAGGTCACCTCGACGTAGCGTGAGCTCACCGGAGCGCTTCGCTCCGACACTCACGCTCTCTAGGAGGACCTCTCGTGCTCAACCACCTCTCCCAAAACTCTACGCTCGCCGGCCGCACTCTCTTGCGCACCTCCCTCGCCGCCGCGATGCTGTTCCCGCTCGCTCACCCGGCTCTCGCAGCGCACTCGTTTGGTAAGGCGCTTCCAAACGGCACGCGTTTCCAACAGGCGCGTCTTACCGCGGCCAATCCAGCCGCAATGTTCCGTAAACAGTGGGCGCACCGTTCAACCAAAAACGGCGGCCATTTCCACTTTCCGTATGGCCTGGCGGCCGACGCGCTCGGCAACGTGTTCGTCGCGAATAGCCAATCGAACACCGTAGCCATGATCTCGCCGAAGTTGAAGGCTACCGACGGCGTCATCACCCAGCAGCTGAACGGACCGGCGTCGGTCGCGGTCGGGGCGGACCAGACGATCTTCGTTGGCAACCTCGGCGTCAGCGGCGGATACGTCGAACGGTATTCCGGCAGCACCCCCCAGCAAACGATTACGGCAAACGCGGCGGCGCCGTACGACATCGCGGCCGATCAGTTCAACGACCTCTATGTCGTCTACAATGGCGGGATCGCGCTCGACGACCCATCGGGCAACTCACTCTACGGTCCAGAGTACCAATCGTACGGCATTTTCTCGGTAGCCGTCGGCAACGCAAACGTCTATGGATTCGTCAACAACGACGTCTTAATGGGATCCGGCTCCGTGTTCCTACGCTCCGGAATGCTGCAATCGATCTTCGGGCCAACGAATGCCGCCGAGCCCGTTGGCGCGGCGTGCGGAAACGGCATGTGTTGGTTCAGCGATGCCGGGAAGGATACGATCAACATTCTAGCGACCAATGCCATCTCGACCGGTATACTCAACTACAGCCCGGCCGGAGTCGCCTACGACCGGCTGCACAACCGGATCTTCGTCGCGGACCCTCAAAACAACGCGGTGCACATCTACAACGCGCAGACGCTCGCTCTCGAGAAAAACATCACTTAACCGAAATCTGTTGCAACAGACGGCGTGGCGCGCTCGCGTGCCGCGCCGTTTGTCGTGCACCGCGCTTCTTCGAGGGCGCGTTCCTGCGACATCAGTGCGCCGATGCGCCATTCGGTTTCGAAGGTGTCATTGCCGACTGCTCTGCGGAGACCCGCCAGTTCTTCTTCGTAGTCAGCTTTCTCCGCAGGAAACCGCGGCGCGCCGATCGTCTGTCGCAGCGTATCTGCCGCGGCGAGTATGCGAACGCCGCGTTCCGGATCGCTGCGGGCGATCGCGAGCGCAGTGTCTTCCAAGGCCTTCGCCAGCGCCGATTTGTTGTCAGCCTTCGCGAAAATGTCAAGCGTCTCTCGATAGAGGGCAACGGCCCGCTCCGTGTCGCCGCGCTTGTATGCCACGATGCCGAGGTTTCCCAAGGAATAGGCACTGCCATGCCGGTCACCGAGATCGCGCTGGATCCTCAAGCTTTCTTCGAAGATCGCCTGCGCGTGATCCAGTTCTTTGCGCTCCGTTGCGACGAAACCGGCCTTCAATAAAGCATGGGCCAGCCCCGGTTTCCGCCCCAGCCGACGATACAATGCCACGCTTTCGCGGGCATAGGTATCGGAGCGGTCGATCGCGCCTTGTGTATAGGTCACCCCGGCGAGGTGTGAGAGGGAAATCGCCACTCCCGCGTCGTCCCCAAGTTCCTGCCGCAAGCACAACGCTTCTTGATGAGCCGCTTCCGATAGTGTCAGCTCCCCGCGAAATTGCTGAATGTTTCCAAGCGAAGTCAGCAAAGAAGCGAGTCCCGCGCGCTCCTGACTCTTGCGTAAGACCTCGATGGCGTGCTGGCATTCGCTGAGCGCTTCCGTGAGACTTCCGGCAGCGGACAGGAGTGAAACGAGTCCATGGACAGCCTTCGCACGCACGCGCGCGTCGGTTGATACACCGTCGCGATCCGCGAGCTGCAGGAAGTGCCGCAGCCATCCGATGCCGAGGGAGAAGTGTCCTCGCGTCCACCAAAAATGCCACAGCGCCGCGACGATTCGCAGTCCGAGTTCGGCGCCGTGAGTCTCGCTCAGCCATTCGAGCGCAGCAATGAGGTTCGGATGTTCCAGCTCAACGCGCGCCGCCGCTTGCCCACCCGATTTCGCGCGCTCGGCGTCGTATGTGCCGGCAATTTGCAACGCAAAACATGCGTGGCGGTGCCGCACCCCAGCGAGTTCGCCCATCTCGGCAAGTCGCTCATCCGCAAACTCGCGTAACAGCTCGAGCATGGCGATCCGCGGCTCACCCTCTGCATCTTCTTCGAACGATATGAGGCTTTTGTCGACGAGGCTGGCGACGCGTAGGAACAGCGTATGAGCGTCATCTTCGGCCGCGACCACGCTTCGCGCGCCCTCAACGGTTGCACCGCCCCGAAAAACGCCAAGACCCCGAAAAAGCGCCTGTTCCTCAGCAGAAAGAAGATCGTAGCTCCAAGCAATTGCGCCGTTCATTGTTTGCTGGCGCCGCGGCGCGTCGATCGGGCCGCCGCCAAGCAGCGGCAGACGCCGTTCCAACCGCGCCGCCAGCGCTCGAAGCGGCAACGCGTTGAGTCTTGCGGCCGCGAGTTCGAGCGCAAGCGGAAGGCCGTCGAGATGGTCGACGATCGTCGCGATCGAACCGCGCACTTCATCGGTCACCGTGAATTCCGGCTTCACGGCGCGCGCTCTCTGCACGAAAAGCTCCACGGCATCGCTCTTGTCCAAAGTTCGCACGTGGACGACGAGTTCCGAGCGAAGACGTAACATCTCGCGGCTCGTTGCAAGCACGCTGATGCGTGGGCAACCCTTCAGCAGTTCGCCGATCCACGCTGCCGCCGGCATCACGTGCTCGAAGTTATCGAGCAGCAGAAGAGCGTTGCGCCGCTCGAGATGGTCCCGCACCACTTCACGTACACTGGCGCCGCCAGCTTCCCGGACACCCAACGCCTTCGCAACCGCCGCGGGCACGTGGGCGGCATCGCGAATCAGTGCGAGTTCGACAATCACAGCAGGGTCTTCAAACGCCGCCGCTCGATCGTGCGCGACGCGAAGAGCGAGCGCCGTCTTTCCAACGCCGGCCGGTCCTACGAGCGTCACGAGCCGCGCACCACCGGGTGTCAGCAAGCCAGAGAGGCGTTCGACCTCGGAGCCGCGCCCGACGAGTGGCTCAATCTGAGGTCGCTGCGGCGAGTGCGCCTCCGCCGGTTGTGGCTCAGTGCGCCGAACGGAAGACTGAAGCAGCTTGCGGTCCTCGTCCCGGAGCCCAAGCGCCTCGGCCAGCAACATGAGCGTCATGAGCCGCGGCCGCTGTGCCGTCCCGGTTTCGATGTCGCTCACCGTCCGTGCGCTCACGCCGGCGCGTTCAGCGAGAGCCTCCTGCGACAGACGCATGGCCAAGCGAAATCGGTAGAGCAGCTCGGCCAGCGATTCTGCCACCCGCCGTCGTTCTGCGCAAAATGTGAGGTTCTTCGTGGGCTTTCGGTCCGTCATCGGTGACAATGGTCGACATGATGACCCAGGCCAGGGCGCCGTACACGCCGGCATATGCTCAAACGTTCACGCTCGAACTGCTCGCGCGAGCCGGCATCGCACCCGGTATGCGGGTGCTGGTTCCGAATGCGGCGGCCGGCGAGCTTGCGTTACTCGTCGCCGAACGCGTCGGTGCGACGGGGAGCGTTTTCGCGATCGATCCGGACGTGCGCGCGCTCGACGCTCTCCGGGAAAGCGCCGAGCGTCAGTGCTTCGAGTGCATCGAATTCGCCGCGCA
>JAFAXE010000142.1 GCA_019241305.1 Vulcanimicrobiota bacterium | reverse complement strand
CATTAGCGGTCGACCTCACCGAAGACGGGGTCGAGCGAGCCGATCATCACCACCACGTCGGCAATCAAATTACCGACGGCGATGTGCTTGAGCGCCTGCAGATTGTAGAGTGAGGGAGGACGCGTGCGGACGCGGTACGGGCGATTGTTGCCGTCTGAAACGAGGTAGTAGCCGAGTTCGCCGCGCGGACCCTCGACCGCTTGGTACACGTCGCCCGGCGGCACTCGAAAGCCCTCGCTGACGATTTTGAAGTGGTGGATGAGCGCCTCCATCGAGAGCGCGATCGTCTCCTTCGGCGGCGCGACGACTTTCGTGTCATCGACGAGAATCGCCCCCGGTTCTTCGAGCGCCTTGCGCACCTGCGCGATGATGCGCATCGATTCATCCATCTCGTCGAGCCGGACGAGGAAGCGCGCGTAAGCGTCGCCTTCAGTGCGCGTCGGGATGTCGTAGGCGTAGTCCTCGTAACCGCTGTATGGGAACGCTTTGCGGACGTCGTACGCGATGCCGCTCGCACGCAGCACGGGTCCGGTCAGACTCCAGCGGACCGCGTCATCCGCAGAGATGATCCCGATGTCGATCGTGCGGTCGCGCCAAATCGGATTGTTTTGGAGAATGGCGCGCAGGTCGTGCATGCGTCCGGGAAACTTGGCGACGAGCGCATCGAGCCGGTCGAGAAACCCGTCGGGCAAGTCGCCGTTCACGCCGCCGACCCGCAGGTAGTTCGGATGCATGCGTGCACCGCCCGCCGCCTCGATAAGGTCTAAGATATTCTCGCGGATATCGAAGGCGTACCAGAAATTCGTGATCGCGCCGATATCGATCGCGTGCGTGCCGAGCCACACGCAATGCGAGGCGATGCGCGTGAGTTCGCACATCAACACGCGAATGCGCTGTGCGCGCACCGGAATGCGATCGGTGATGCCAAGCAGCCGTTCCAGCGCGAGATAGTAGCACAGCGCGTTGGAGAGCGGTGCAAGGTAGTCCATGCGCTCGACGACGGTGGACGCCTGCGTCCAGAAGAGGTTTTCGGCGCTCTTTTCGATGCCCGTGTGAAGGTAGCCGATCTCCATGTCGGCGCGCTCGATCACCTCACCGGAGACGTCGACGAGGACTTGCAAAACGCCATGCGTCGAAGGATGCTGCGGTCCCAGCGAGAGCCTCATCGTGTTGTCCGTGCGCTCGATCACGGTGCTCATCGCCCGCCGTGTTCCTCCCTCGCCTTGGCGATTTGCCGCTGCAGCGCCGCCGCAACTCTTCCGGACGGCGGCGTTCCGGCAGGGACGTTCGTCTTCAGCGCAAACGCCGGGCGCGGCGTTTTCTCATAGGCGGGACCACGCAACGGATAATCTCTCCGAAGCGGGTAGCCTTGCCAATCCTCCGGCATCTGAATGCGGCGAAGATCCGGATGACCCTCGAAGGCAATCCCATAGAGATCGAAGATCTCGCGCTCAGGCCAATCCGCGCTGGGCCACAAATCTGAGACTGACGGGACCGACGGATTGTCGATAGGGACTCCGACGAGCAGCCGAACGCGACGTGGCCGGCCGACGTCGGTCACGCCCGCAGGTCGCGGCGGCACGGCGAGGAGATGATAGACGACATCGAAGCGCGGTGTGCGCGCCGGATAATCGGCGCACCCGACATCGAGCAGCATCGTGAGGCCGTCGCGGCGCAACTCCTCGAGGCGGGAACGAAGGGCGGCGGGATCGAGGCGCTCGATCTCAGCATCGTCCAAGTCCGGACGAACGCTCGTGGGATCGATCGCAGTTCCGCCCACGAGCGGCGTCTGCGGACTGGGCACTACGGGTTTCCTATGACTATCCGCAACCGGCTCGCGCGGATCACGTTCGTCGCATCATGCGCGAGCAAGGATACCTCCTCGTCCGCCCTGACGAATCTGTTGTTGAATCAGGTTGACGGCGTAGAGCAACCCGTCGGGAGTTGGCGGACAACCCGGCACATAGACGTCCACCGGAATGATCGTGTCGACTCCTTGGATGATAGCGTAGTTATCGAAGACTCCGCCGGAACTCGCGCACGCTCCCATCGAAATGACCCACTTCGGGTCTGCCATCTGATCGTAAAGACGGCGAATGATCGGTCCCATTTTCTGGGCCACGCGGCCCGAAACGATCATGAGGTCCGCTTGGCGCGGCGATGCGCGAAAGACCTCCGAGCCCAGCCGGGCGATATCGAACTGCGGCGCCTGAACGCTCATCATCTCGATTGCACAGCATGCCAACCCCATCGTGAGCGGCCAAACGCTTGACGACTGCGCCCAGCGCGCGACGTCGTCCAACTTGGCCAGCATGAACTGGCCCGGAGCTACCTCCACTCGAGTCCCCCTCTTCTCCAGATGTACACGTACCCGATGGCGAGCACAACGACGAATGCGACCATTTCGAGCAAGCCGTACAGGCCGAGCGCGCGCATCTGGACCGCCCAGGGGAAAAACGATGCCGCCTCAACGTCGAAGACGACGAACAACATCGCGATGAGATAGAAGTGTACCGGCAACCGGCCCGAGACGTCCGAGGTCGGCTCGACGCCGCATTCGTACGCCTCCTCCTTCGCGGGATTCGGCTTGCGCCGGGCGAGCAAACCGGGAACGAAACAGAAGAGGGCAGCCGCCAACAGCGCGACCACCAGGTAGATCGCGACCGGACCATATGGGGTCATGCCGCAGTCATTCCCGGTTTCGGGCAAGTGGGCGCGAAAATGCCTCCGCCGGCGCGGCGGCACGATGGGGTGGGCATCGCGCTCCCACTTTCGCAAGGGGCAGAGTGGTCCTTCGCCGGAAATCGGCGGAGATGACACGGCACCGCCTTGCAGTTGGCCGCCTCGCACGAGCGCTCGCGTTTGGCGCCGCGGGAATCCTCGTTGTGGCTTGCGTCAATCCCAATGCCATCGGCGTGCAAGACACCGGCTCGATCTACGGACGCGTCGTGGATGCGACATCTCAGCAGCCCATCCCCAACGCCATCGTCAGCGTCAACTCGGTACTCAATCAGCATACGAACGATACCGGTGTCTTCACGATTCAAAACGTTCCCGTGGGGACGCAGACGCTGACCGTCTATGCCAATGGCTACCAGACGGCGACGGTGTCAGGAATCGTCGTCGTGAAGAGCACGGCAAGCGACGCCGGCCTCATTAGTCTACAACGTAGCACATAGCGATGCTGAGCGCACTCGAAGGTGCCGCCGGCGCGTTCATCGTGCTCGCGGTCCTCGTCGACGTCTTCCTTTCCGTCATCGTGCCGCGCGCGGTCGGACGGCGCTACCGGTTGAGCGCGCATATCGTTCCTCCGTTGTGGCGCGTTTGGCGCGCGCTCGCCATCAACGTGCGCGATGAAGATCGCAGAGAAAACGTCCTGGCAACCTTTGCGCCATTGGTTCTCGTCGCATTGCTGGCGATGTGGGTGGCCGGGCTCGTCATCGGCTACGGGATCATCCTGTACGCGGTACGCGAACAGTTGCGGCCCGTTCCGGACCTCGGTGCTTCGCTCTACTTTGCCGGCTCCTCGCTGTTGACGATCGGCTACGGCGATATCGTTCCCATTGCAAGCTTTCCTCGGATCGTCTCCTTAGCCGCGGCGGCCTCCGGCCTCGGCGTGCTTGCCGTCACGACGGCATTTCTGTTTCAGCTCTTCTCGGCTTTTCAGCAACGGGAGGTTTTCGTCGTCAGCCTTTCCACGCAGGCGGGCCAGCCGCCGTCGGGAGTGACGCTCCTTGAAAATCATGCGCGCCTTGGCATCGTCGACGACTTAGGCAACGTCTTCACGGAAGGGCAGCGGTGGAGCGCCCAGGTCATGGAAAGCCACATGGCCTACCCCATGCTTTCGTATTTTCGTTCGAGTCACGATCACGAGTCGTGGGTCGCGACGCTGGGTGCGCTGCTCGATGCTGCAACGTTGATGGTCAGCGCCGTGGACGGCGGCCCAATCGGCAAAGCGAAGTTGATGAACGGCATGGGACGCCATGCGACGCACGACCTCGGACAATACTTCTCGCTCCCCACCGGAAGCAGCGTCGGAGTTGAACGTCACGAATTCGAGGTTGCGCGCGCGCGCCTGGCCGAGGCGGGATATCGCCTCACGAGTGCTGACGAGGCCTGGGAACGGTTCGCGAGCCTGCGTGCGACCTACGCGACACCGCTCGACGCGATGGCGCGCTGGTGGCGCATCCCTCCAGCGGAGTGGGTTGGCGACCGTTCTCTGTTACCGGTTCGACATCTCGCTTCTGAGGCGGTCATGAGTTCCCCCGCGCCTCCGCAACCCGTGACCCGCGCAGGTGAGCGATGAAGCGCTTTGCGTCATCGATTGGAATCGCAAAGCCAATCGCTTTTTCTTCCTCGAAGCGCGACTCCGCTAAACCGATGACCTCGCCGCTCTGGGCATCGAAGACCGGTCCACCGCTTTCCCCAGGGATGACCGGCAGATCGAGTTCGAACGCGTCCTTGCGTACACTCGAAATACGGCCGGCGTAGACCGACGTCGCGGTGCCGAGTCCCTCGTCGGCAAACGCGTCAGGGACCGGGTATCCCGCGACACCAATGGCTTCACCCGGCTCGGCATGAACCGATGAGCCGAGCGGAACGACGCTGAGGTTCGCGGCGTTCGTTTCAACTAAGGCGACGTCGGCTTTTTCGTTCCGCGCGATGACGTGCGCCGGTACGACGCGACGTTCGCTGATCGTCACGCGCAAATTGCGTGCATCCGCAATCACGTGGTCGACGGTCAGAATCTGGCTTCCCCAGCCGCCGCTTGCGACGATGATGCCGGTCCCGTACGCCTCGTCCCAGTGCCCTTTCTTTTTGGGATCGTCGCTGGGAATGAGCATCGTAAAAAGGACGACGCTTGGGCGAAGGTGCCGGAACACGTCCGGAAATGGATCGCCGTGGCGCCGTGACGTCCGATCTGCGCCCGCACAGCCCGCAAGCAAGGCAGCAGTGACTGCCACGAGCGCGCGGCCCAGCGCCGCGCTCATGCAAAAGCCGTTCGATGGTCGAGACGCCGCGCGATCTCCGTCCTAAGCGCCGCCATGCCCAGCCCCGTTTTCGCACTGGTCGCGATGGCACCCGGCGGCGGTGCGGGGACCGCCGACGTCGCTGCATCGCTCTTGTTGAATGCGAAAATCGTCGGTTTACGATCGACGTCCAACTCGTGGAGAATGGCCCTGACGCTCGCGACCTGTCGCTCCCACTCCGGATTCGATGCGTCGACGACATGGATCAAGACGTCCGCTTCGGCAAGCTCCTCGAGCGTAGCGCGAAAGGCCGTGACGAGTTCTTTCGGCAGTTCGGTCACGAAACCAACGGTGTCGGCCACGCGCGCGAATCGCTGTTCTCCCAGATACACGCGCCGAAGCGTTGGATCGAGCGTCGCAAACGGCTGGTCCGCTACGAAAGCCTCACCGCCGCTTCCGCGCGCGAGTCGGTTCAGAAGCGACGACTTTCCGACATTCGTGTAACCGACGAGTGCGGCGAGCGGCGTCCCGGAAGCCGTGCTGCGACGCTGATGCCGCGCACGGCGCACGTGCTCGAGCGCGGCGCGGAGCGTTGAAATGCGCTGAGCAATTCGCCTGCGGTCGACCTCCAGCTTCGTTTCACCTGGGCCTCGCGTGCCGACGCCACCACCCAGGCGCGAGAGCGCTGAGCCCGCACCGATGAGATTGGCCTGGCGATGACGGAGCTGCGCCATCTCGACCTGCAGTTTTCCTTCGCGGCTACGCGCACGCTGCGCGAAGATGTCCAAGATCACCATCGAACGATCGACGACCGGAAGCTCAACCAGCTTCTCCAGATTGGACCGCTGCCGCGGACGCAGCGCATTGAACACGAACAGCTTGCCGGCGGCCACATCGCGAGCGACACGCGCGACTTCGTGGGCTTTACCGCTTCCGACGAGGGTCGCGGGATCGACGCGATCGAGACGCTGAACGATGCGGCCGGCAACCTGCGCACCGGCGGCCTCGATGAGCGCCTCAAATTCAACGAGATCGGGTTCCAGTGGGCGCCGTGGATCGCGGAGATCGACCGCAACGAGGAGACCCCGCTCCACGCCGTTAGCGCGCATGCCGTAGTTCCTGTAAGCGTTCGATGAGCCACGCAAGCCCTGCGTTGTAGCGGGGGCCCGGGCGTTCCAGGATGGCGGCGTCGTGCAACACGTAGGTGCGCCCTTCGCGCACGGCGTGCAAGGCGTTCCAGGGCAGCGCGCTGCGAACTTCGTTGATCCCGCTTGCTTCATCGGCGATGATCGCATCGGGCTGATCGTGCAGCAACGCTTCCGCACTGTAGCGTCCGTAAGCCGCGCTGCGCAAGTCTCCCGCCGCGTTGCGTCCGCCGGCCAAACCGATCAAGTGCGCGATATAGGAACGATCGCCCACGGTAAAGATCGGCGCGACACCCAGCACCACGAAACACCGGGGGCGGCTTCGCCCGCGCACCGTTCTCACCAGCGCAGCGGTGCGCGCGCGGAGACGTTCGATGAGCGAGGTCGCTTGGGACTCATGGCCGGTGAGTCTGCCGAGCGTCGAGAGATCCGTAAAGATATCCTCAAACTGGTCGTCTGGGATGATCACCACGCGCACGCCGGAACGTTGCAGTGGCGCAGTGCTCGCGCGTTGCGAAGGAATGCCGACGACCACGTCGGGGTGCAGCGCAACGATTCGTTCAACGTCGAGCCCCGTGGCTGAGGAAACTTGCGGCAGTTTCGCGGCCTGTGCTGGATAGTCGGTGAACTGCGACGTTCCGACCACCTGCGCGCCGGCGCCGATCGCGAACAGATCTTCGGTCAACGACGGCACGAGCGAGACGATCCGAGGCTGCGTCGCGACGCACATGGAGGCGACGGCGACAACCGCGCAATACACCATCGTCGCACTGACGATCGCGCGCAAAACGAGCGATGAGGGCGTAGGAGCTGCGGAATTCGACGGCGTCACGGTCCGCTGAAACTACTGCGAGCGCAGCGTGCTCCCTTGGAACAACGCCGCCCGCACGTGCGAGAAAAGGAACGCGTCACGACGTCGCGGTAGCGACACGGTGGCGTCGCGCACGGGAAGCCGGTGAAAATCCGGCACGGTCGCGCCACTGTCAGCGGGGAGCCGCCGGCGGCCACTGCCCGAATGGGTGGGAAGGCGCCGGCACACGGCATCGATCCGCAAGTCAGGATACCGTCGCGAGCCCGCGGCCTCGGCCGCGCCCATCACTCCACCTCGCGAAAAGGTAGGCGACTATCATGAATTTCAACGGCGCCGCGCATCGTACGCTGGCTGTGTGGTGCAGCGTAGCGGCGCTCTCGTCTTTTTGCGCACTTCCCGCCGTCGCTGATCCCGTGCCGCAGGCGAGCGCTTCACCGTTGCCCGAAATCGGTCGTGTTCAGACAAGCGATCGTCAAGACGAGCCGTTGCGCTCTGCCGCCAAGACGACGTACGTTGTCACGAAAGCTCAAATGATCGCGCGTGGCGACGTCAGCGTGGCCGATGCACTCACCGCGGTCCCCGGAGTCATCGTCGAGCGTTACGGCGGTTTGGGATCGACCGCAAACATCGGCATCCGCGGCAGCTCCTCCGCGCAAGTGTTGGTCTTGCTCGACGGAAGACCGGCTGCAGGATCGCAAACCGGGACGCTCGATCTTGGCGCGCTCTCGACGAGCGGCGTCGAACGGATCGAAGTCGTGGAAGGCGGCGGTGCAACGCTGTACGGTGCGGGCGCGATCGGCGGCGTCATCAACATCCT
>JAFAXE010000146.1 GCA_019241305.1 Vulcanimicrobiota bacterium | reverse complement strand
CGGAATCGCGGTCAATGCGGTAACGCCCGGCCACACGGCCACCGCGACCGCAGTGGCGGATGCGGTGGTTTGGCTCTTGTCCTCAGGCGCGTCGTTCGTGACGGGTGAAGTTATCCGGTTAGACGGACCCGGCTACTAAGGAATCACGCAGCCCGGCGGGTCCACGGGACCTTGTGCCGAGAAGGGCCCGAACGTGGAGCGGGCGTTCGCGGTGATTGAGGCGCTGGCACTGGCGCTGTGGATTGGGGCCCTCGCGGGCTTCGCCTTCGTATTCGCGCCACTCGCGTTTCGAACGCTCGGCGACGTTACACTGTTCGGTGCACTCGCCGCTTCCGTATTACATGTGCTGAATGAAACGGGCTACGCGTGCGGAGCGATTGCTCTGATCTCCATCTTCGTACGAAATCGCGAGGATGCATCGCTCGCTACCGGTTCTGCGCGGCGAGCCGTGCTGGTCTTCATCATGCTCGTGCTCCTCGTTCTTCAAGATCGCGTCGTTATGCCGGCCGTCCACGTAGCCGGTGACGCGACCTTCGGGCGCCTCCACCTGTTTTCGACCGTTCTGTACGCGCTCGTGCTGGCGCTCGGTCTCGTCACCCTTGCGATGTCGGTACTGGCGCGGCCGGAATCAATTCGGCGCCGTTTCGGACGCTAGCAGGAATCGTTCTTCCTGTGCCGCCGAAACAAGACGGGTGAAACTCGTAAGCCTTCTTCTCTTCACCTTGCTTTGCTTTGGTGGCATGGCAAGCGCCGGCGTGGCTGCATCCAACACGAGTGGACCGCCCGAACCGTTCCTTCATATGTTTCGCGAGCGTTTCGATGGCGGAGTGCAGGAGGTGCTGGCGGATAGCATGGTGAGCCACCCGAAAATCGTGATTCTGCAACGGAGCCTTCGCAAGAAAGCCGGTGAATACGCGAAGGGTGACTACGCCGATCCCGACCGACGAAGCAGCGCGGCGCAGAAGCTGCGTTCGCAAGCGTCGCGGATCGCCATTACGTATGCCGATCTGCCGCGCGGCGGCAGTATAACGTTTCGAACCCAAGATCCTACGCTTGTACGCGCGCTCCACGAATGGATGGCGGAGACGGTGCGCTACGAACAACGGGTGCACCACGACGGCGGTCCCGGTCAGCAAACGGAGTAACGCGCCGACCCGTTGACCCGCCTTTCCGGCAGTCCCTATACTGTTTGTGCGCACTGCGCGGGGTCTCGAAGGCCGGTCCTTCTCCATGACCGGCCGTTCGCTTGAGAGGGGGTGCTGCATGACACTGACCGATGGGTTCATCTCCGACATCGTCGGCCGACCAGCTGCCGTCGAGGATGGCGGCGTGACGCCTGCGATCGTCGGAAAAGTGACCGACCTCATCGTCACCAAGGCCGACGAGACGTTTCCACGCATCGACGGCTTCGTCGTTCACACCGCCGCGGGCGATCGCTTCGCGCCGCTCTCAACCCTGCGGGATATCAGGCCGCGCGGTCCCATCGTGTTGTCGGAGCGGCCCGCCGAGCCACCGATCCCTGAACAGGAAGCGTTGTACCTCGTCTCCGACTTGTTGGATAAGCAGATCGTCGATGTCGACGGTCGCAAGGTGGTGCGCATCAACGATATCGAGGTCGCCGACTGCGCCGGCGAACTCCGGGTCGTCGCAGCCGATATCGGCGTGGCCGGATTGCTCCGCCGGCTCGGCGCGAATCGCTTGGCGCCGGCGCTCTTCGAGCGTATCCCGCGGACGCTCATCGCCTGGAACAACGTCGCTCCGCTCAACGACCCGAATCCGTCGCAGATTCATCTCTCCGTCGGACAGGAGCGGCTGTCGCGACTTCATCCCTCGGATCTCGCCGATATCGTCGGCGAGCTCTCCTCCGCCGATGCGGCTCGCGTCTTCAAGTCGCTCGACGACGAGACGGCTGCCGACGCATTGGAACACCTCGAACCGGAAAAGCAGCGGGCGATCATCGCGGACATCGGAAGCGAACGCGCCGCTGACATCATCGAGGAGATGGACAGCGACGATGCCGCCGATCTTCTGGGCGACCTTCCCGAAGAAGAACGCAGTGAGCTTTTGGCGCGCATCGAGCCCGCGACCGCGGGCGAGCTCCGCGATCTGGTGGAGTACGATGAGGACAGCGCCGGCGGGATGATGACGACCGATTACGTTTGGATCTATCCGCATCGTACCGTCGCTGCGACTATCGAAAAGATCCGCGAGATCGCGCCGGAGTCGGAGTTCATCTATTATCTCTACGTCGTCGATCGCTCACGGAAGCTGCTTGGCGTGCTGTCGCTTCGCACGCTTCTCCTCGCGCTGCCAACCGGATTCATTCACAAGCTCATGGATACAGACGTCGTAACGGTGAGTGCGGACGCCCGGGCGGAGGAGGTCACCTCCACGATCGCGCGCTACGATCTGCTCGCAATTCCGGTCGTCGACGACGACGGGAAGATGCTCGGCATCGTGACCGTCGACGATGCGATCGATTCGATTCTTCCGGAGAAGCTCGCCAATGCGTTGCCGCGCTTCATGCATCATCACGGACAACGGCATGTGACCGCAGGCTAGTGGCGTGATTCCGGACGCCTCAGGGGTTTCGTACGATATCGTCGCTTTCGCCGAAGGCTTGGCGCGGATTGCCGCTTCCGGCGCTGGACCTCGCGCGCTCGCCGCTCACCTCGCCGCCACCCTCGAGGCCGCAGTCCTCGTTGAAGACGCAGAATGGCGACACGTCGCCCTTGCAGGAGCGAGTGAACGCGCTGTGCCTGGGTCGGTGCGCGAATTCGTCAAGGCCGGGCGCGCTGAAAAGAACGGCGCAACGATGCTGCTCCAGCGCGCCGGTGGCAGCGCGCCGGCCGTCGCGCTGCAGATTCGCGCCGGCGATATCACCGTCGGTACGATCGCCGTGTTTGCGGACCAGCCGCTTTCGCTCGAGGCCGCGAGTTTGCTACGGCTCACCGCGGCTTCGATCGCCGTCGAAATGGCGCGCGACGCTTCGGGAGGCAGACGCCGTCGCCGCTCATTCTGGGAGCGGTTAGTCGCGGGCGCCTTCGACGACCCCATCGAAGCAAAGGACGATGCTGCCTCTCGTGGCATTGCACTCGCTCCGGCATATGTCGTGGTTGCCGTCGAAGCGGAAGGGCTCGAGGAAGCAACGGCAAGCGCCAAACGTTCGGAACTGCAGCGAATTTGTCACGACGTGCTGCGCTCCGGCAACGGTGAACTCGGCGCGGTCGACCGCGTCGCAGACATCGTCTTCCTCTGTCCCGTCCCGCTCGAAGTCGACGTGGCGAATGCGCGCACCGCTGCGACGCTCATCCCACGCGCTGCCGCGAAAGCCCACTTCGGCGCCAGAATCGTGGGCGGAGTTGGCTGCGCTGCAGAGCCCGTGCACATCGCGCGCAGCGTACAGGAGGCGCGCGACGCGATGTTCATCACGCGGCGGCTCTTTGGGGGCTCGCGCGTGACACCGTACGAGAGCCTCGGTGCGTACCCACTTTTGCTGCGTGGCGGCGTCTCAGCCGATGAACTACGGCGTTTCGCGGATCGCGTGCTCGATCCGCTGCGGGCGTATGACGAAAAACATCAGACCGAGCTCGTGCGGACGCTTCGCCTCTACTTCGATGTGGGCCAAAACGTGAAGACGGCGGCGGCGCAGGCAAACGTCCACCGCCACACCATCGTCTACCGACTTCGGCAGATTGGCGACATCAGCGGCTGCGCTCTGGACAACCCGCACGACCAACTCACGCTCCGCACTGCGGTGGCCATCGATGCACTCGGCGCTCACGAACGCTGAACGGCGCGCGCCGACGAAGCGCGACATCCTCAAAGTCGCCAAAGAGCGCGACGTTCGCTTCGTGCGCTTGACCTTCGTCGACGTCCTCGGCATCACCAAGAACGTCACGATTCCGCACTCGGAGGTGGAACGCGCACTCGACGGTACAATCACGTTCGACGGCGGCTCCATCGATGGATTCGTACGGGGCGAAGAAGCCGACATGATGTTGCGCCCCGACCTCGCGACGTTTGCCGTGCTGCCGTGGACGCAAGACGGTGAGGTGGAAGCGCGACTGATTTGCGACATCGCGACGCCCGACGGTGAGGCGTTCGAAGGGTGTCCGCGCTCGACGCTGCGTCGCGCGCTGGAAGACGCCGCGGACGTGCTCGCAGCGATCAGCACGAGCGTTGAGCTCGAGTTCTATCTCTTTGAGGGCAGCGCCGACGAAGAATTTGTTCCCGCGCGTGGCGACGTTGGGTCGTACTTCGACCTTTCCGTTGGCGACCGTGGCGAGCGGGCCCGCATCGACATGGTAACGGCGCTGGAGTCGATGG
>JAFAXE010000139.1 GCA_019241305.1 Vulcanimicrobiota bacterium | reverse complement strand
TGGCGGCGCTGCGGGCGGGAAGGCCTCACCTTTCGGGCCGGCGCGTCGGCATCATCATCAGTGGCGGCAACGTCGACGCTGCAAACGTTTCGGCATTGCTGGCTTAACGTCGCCGGAGGATTTGCAGAGGGCGAGCACGGAGCAGGCTCTCGTGTCACCTCAGGTGCGGCCACAGGAACCTTCGGAGGGCATCGCAGTAAGCGATGAGCCGCGCATTTCGGCGCTGGTCGAAGCTGCGCGCTCAGGATCGGCGGACGCGTTTGGCGAGCTCGTCGACCGGTACCGTGCGCCGGTTGTGCGCCTGGCGTATTCGTTGACACGAGATCCCGACGAAGCAAAGGACATCGCGCAGGATGCGTTTTTGCGTGCCTTCCGCCGGATGCAATCGTTTCAGCCGGACCGCCCGTTTTCGCGCTGGTTGTTCGTCATTGCTCGCAACGTCTCGCTCGACGCCATTCGGCGTAAGCGGCGATCGCTGAGCACGCCGACGCTCGCCCCCGTTCCCGAACTGGGTCCCGAAGATTGGGCGATGCGCAACGACGACGCGCACCGTCTTCGCGAGGCGATGGAAGGACTGCCCGAACACTACAGAACCGTCCTGGATTTGTATTACACCGCCGGTCTGCGCTACCGCGAGATCGCGGAAGCGCTCGGCATCCCGATCGGTACCGTCAAGACGTACATTACGCGCGCGAAGCGACGTCTGCGCGACGAGCTGTGGTCCGAGGAGATGCAAGCCGCCGCCTAACATGGCAGGTCGTCGGCAACTGCACTGCAGTTTCGACGTAGCGCCACACCCGCGTCACAGTAAAGTGAAATGGGTGGACCACACGAGCCCTGTGTCAGGATGACAATCCTGGCGGGGCGCTCTGCATTTTCACCGTGGCTATGGAACGATGTAGAGCTTGCCTTTTTCTGGGGTCTCCGGGGCGTGCAAGTTGCGGCGCGGCAAAGCGATCCCATGCATAGCGGCGCGGATGGATTCGATTTCGGAAGCCCGTAGGGCATTGCTTTCCGTGGCGGACATGACCTGATCGCCGTTTCGCCACGCAAAATGCTCGTGGCGTACGAGGACCAGCGGTCCACTCGTTTGCGCATCGTCCTTGGCCTCGAACAGATATTTAGGGGGCGAGCCTTCGTGTGGATCGAAGCGGTCCGCCAACAACTGAAACGAGTTCCCGTTCCTCCTCCGGCAGACGAACGTCACGCTCGGCGGGCCCACCGTCCATGTGTGCCAGGTGCGAGAATAGACTCCGGTATTGGCCATCACGATCCGAACGGCGACCACGTCAGGCGGCAATCCTACAGGCGGGACGATGGTGAAGTTGACGTGAGACTGCGCTTTCGTCAGCGTGACGTCGTGCGAGATGAGATGTGAAACGAGCGCCGCGGGCGCAGGAGGCGGCGCCTCGCCTCCAAGTGCTCGCAACGCTGCACGGTACCGAGCTTCAATCGCTTGGACCAGGCCGACGGATCTCATCGGCATCGCGACGCAGGCGAGTACCGCAATCACCGATGCCGCAACGAGGGCGACG
Source organism: Vulcanimicrobiota bacterium (assembly GCA_019241305.1). Taxonomy (GTDB): domain Bacteria; phylum Vulcanimicrobiota; class Vulcanimicrobiia; order Vulcanimicrobiales; family Vulcanimicrobiaceae; genus JAFAXE01. Next base: position 8,948 of record JAFAXE010000139.1, on the reverse strand, counting down.
CGGAGCGAGCGGGCCCGTTGGCGCTGCTCGCTGCGCGCGAACAGCATCTTCGATCGGATGGCGTCGAGAGGCGCTGGGGGCGCGACGATGCCGTCCAGCATCGCCTCGAGCCGTTGTGGAAGCACTGCATCAGGAAACATGTGAGGCGGATTCCTTCTTGGTGCGCGGTGCGGTGGGATTGCGAACCTCGAGGGCTTTACGGAGTGCACGCCGCGCTTGCATGAGATGAAAGCGAACGGTCGATGAGGCGAGGCCCGTTGCGGCGGCGAGGTCACCGCTCGCGAGACCCGCATAATAGTGCAAGAGAATGAGGGCGCGCTGGACCGGTGAAAGCCGGTCCAAAGCGATCTGCAGATCGAGTGACCCGCTGTAATCGAACGGTTCCCGATAGCAAATTGCGGTGTCGGCGTTTTGGTTGGCTTGCCTTCTCCGTACCAGCGAAATCGCCGCATTGGTGATGATGCGATAGCTCCAAGTCGCGAAGAAGTTTTCGTGACGAAGCGTTCGAACCGACCCCGCGATCGCGGCGCACGCGTCCTGCGCGGCATCTTCCGCAAGCCCTCGATCACGAAGAATGGCGAAGGCTATCCGGTATGCCTCCGGCCACACCGCCCGAATGAGTTCTTCCAGTGGTGGTCCACCGCGCCGTGCGGCCTCCACGAGTGGCGGTTCGATCTTCAGGGCCATCGCACGTTGCCGTCGTCGCGATTCATCTCGTTAGAGAGACGCGTTTAGGCCGTCAAACGTTGGCCCGTCTTCGCCCTTTCGACCTTAGATCGACCATTGCCACGAGTTCCAGCTCTCGACGATGCCGTTGGGGCGAAACCCGCGCAGGTCTTCGCTCACCGATTCGATTTGCCGTGGCCACCAAAGGTAGACGAGCGGTGCATCCTGTGCCAAGAGGTGCTGAATGACGGAATACGCGCGCTTGCGCGCGGGCCGGTCGTAGTGGGTGAGCGCAATGTGCTGTGCGGCATCCATCGCAGGGTTGCAGTACCGTGCCCAGTCGTAGCCGTGCGGCGGCTGTTCGGAGCAGATCAATTGCGACGAGTCGTCGGGGTCGACGCCGGCGTACCACGTGAGTAAGCCGGCTTGGTAGCGGCCGCTGGCGAGAATTCCTGTACCGACGGGGCCATACAGCAACGCGGTCGTGTAGCCTTTCAGTTGCACGTCGATTCCGGCCTCGCGCAGCATTTGCGCGATGAGTACGCCGCGACCACGATCGGTGACGCTTTCGATGCGGTATGCGAGTTGCATCGCCAAGCGGTTGCCGTTGCGCGTCCGGATCCCGTCCGGCCCGACACGCCAGCCCGCGGCATCGAACAACGCCTTCGCTTGCGGAAGATTTCTCGCGCTCGTGCCGGCCGTCGGATCGTACGCCCACATGAAGGAAGGAATGTCCTCGGTCGCCGGGATTGCTGTCCCAAACGTGATGTCATCGACGATGCGCCGCTTATCGAGTGCCGATCCCACCGCCCGCCGCATTCGGGGATCGTCAAAGGGCGGCCGCCGCGTATTGAAGATGATGTAGTCGACACCGTTGAACGGCACCAAATGATTGATGACGCCGGGGACGCCGCGAAGTTGCGCGTACGAACGAGGCGTCGCTTGAAAGAACCAGTCCAGCTCGTGCGCGCGCATCTCATTGACAATCGTATTCTCGTCGGCGATGAAATGTATGACGACGCTCCGCAGCTTCGGGCGGCCCAAAAAGTAGCGGTCGTTTCGCTCGTATTCGATGCGATCTCCGCGTAGCCAGCGCACAAATTTAAAGGGACCCGTGCCGATCGGCGCGCCATTGAACGGGATGCGGTTGAGGTCATGGTACTCCGACAGAAGGTGGGCCGGGAGAATCATGTAGGGTGCATCGCTATGGGCGAAAAATGTGTGCACGGCCGGAGCGAAGGGCCGCTTCAAACGAAACACGACGGTATACGCATCCGGGGTCTCGACGCGGTTCACGACGTCGTAGCCATGCCGTGTCGTGACCGCCGTGTTGGGGTTCATGATGGCATCGAAGGTGAACTTGACGTCGCGACTCGTGAAGGGCGCACCGTCGTGCCAGACGACACCGCGCCGCAGGTGATACGTGATCGTGAGCCCGTCCTTGCTGATGCCGCCGTTCTCAAGGGTCGGAACGATTGCCGCAAGCACGGGTACGTCCTTACCATCCGGGTCCGTCGCGATTAGCGGATCGAAGGCAAAGGTCTCAATCACCGTCTCGGTTTGCTGCGTCGAAAGAATCGGGTTCAGCGTATTCGGGCTTCCCGGAAGCGCGACGCGCAGCGTATCGGGGATCGTCCAAGAGTGCCGCGCGCCGGCTGTTGCCCCGCCACTTTCCACGCGCGTGCACGCCACAGCGGTCATCGCCGTCAGCGCCAGCGCGACGAGCAGCCACGGGAGGCCCCATTTTCTCTGGCCCATGTGCGACAACGTCAGCGGCCCATCGTATAAAATTCGCGGTTCGGACGCATGTCCATAAGGCCCGCCATGCGGTTGGAGAACCCAAAAAACCCTGCAATCGCGGCGATGTCCCAGATGTCGCCGGCGGAGAATCCAGCCTCGCGCATTTTGGCGATCTCCTCGTCACTCGCTGCGAACCCCGGCTCGTTGACGCGCGATGCGAAGGAGAGCATGGTACGAAGGCGCGGCGTCAGATCGGCGGTTCGCCAGTTTGCGGCGATTTGGTCTGCGAGGATGGCATCTTTTCCGAGCACGCGTAGCGCGGCGCCGTGGGCGATCGTGCAGTACAGACAGCGGTTTTCCGCGGAGACCGCGACGACGATCGCCTCACGTTCCGCGCGTGACAGTCCACTCTGCCCACGCATGAGGACGTCGTGGTACTGCATGAATGCTCGAAAGTGTTCCGGACGAGCCGCGTATGCGCGGAAGACGTTCGGAACGAAACCGATCTTGGAACGATTCGTTTCGTAGACTTCCCGGATGTCGGGCGGCAAATCGGTTTCCGCCGGTTCGCCGAACCGCGATATCGGTTTCACGCCGGAACGGTGCGGCGCAGTGCGAGGTCTTCCCGCACCGCATTGGCGGCGTGCATCCCCGGGATGCCGCTCACGCAGCCACCCGGATGCGCCCCCGAGCCGCAGAGATACAGACCGGGCAACGAGGTTCTGGCCCCAAAGCGCTTAGCGAACATTTGATCCGGTAGCAATTCTCCATGGAAGATGTGGCCGCCGGTGAGGCCGATCTTCGCTTCGAGGTCCGGCGCCGCGAGAATTTGCCTGTCGAGCACGGCGCCGGCGAGATTCGGCGCGTAGTAGCCGAGGATCTCCACGATGCGGTCGGCGGCACGTTCCCGAGCCTCGCTGGTCCACGGTCCGTCGCTGCGGTGATATGGAAAGTACTGCGCAAAGACCGAGAGCAAGTGCTTTCCGGGCGGCGCCAGTTCCGGTTCCGTCGGCGTCTGCAGGAAACATTCGACGAGCGGTGACTCGGAAACGCCGCCGGCGCGGGCATCATCGTGCGCACGTTGCAAATAATCGATGCTTGGCGCCACGTGGATGGTCGCCTGGTGGTGTGGCTGCGGGGTCGAGCCCGGACGCGCGGTAAAGTTCGGCAGTTCGCCGAGCGCGAGATTCACCTTCAGAGCGGCACCCTCGATCCGCCAGTGCTTCAGGCGCTCGCGCATCGCGCAAAGTTCCTTCACGTCGGCGCCCATCTGCGCGAACGTCCGTACGGGATCGGCGTTGGAAATGACCGTTTCGCCCTCGATTTCGTCACCGTTTTCGAGCACGACACCCGCGACGCGACCATTGCGCGTCAGGATCTGCGTCACCGGCGACGCCGGGACGATCTCGGCACCGAACGCCATTGCCGCCTGCGCCGCAGCCTTTGCAATCGCACCCATTCCCCCGCGCACGAATCCCCAGGCGCCCTGAATGCCGTGTGTCCGTCCGGCGTTGTGATAAGCCAGCACCATCGCCGTTCCCGCATCGCGCGGGCCGGCGTACGTGCCGATCAATCCATCGTTGACGAGTTCCGCTTGCAGCACCGGCGTGCGGACATAACGCTCGACGAGTTCGGCCGCGGAACCGCTTAACGTGGCCCAGGTTGCATCATCGAAGTGCACGCTGTGCGCATCGGCAATTTCGAAGGCATCGGCGAGTGCGGAGCCGAGCCTCGCCCTTTCCGCCTCGAACGCAACAAAGCCGCGCACATCCTCGGGATCGAACCGCGCCACCTCGTCAGCGTTTTCTGCGTCGTCACGGCCGAGTAAGAGCGAGCGGCCGTCGAGCAGCGGCGTAAAGGACGCGTGCGCTTTTAGGTAGCCGTCGTAACCATGCGTACGCAGGTCGAGCTCGCGAACGATGCGCGGATGCAAGAGACTCACGACGTAAGAAGCGGCTGAGACGGTCCAACCGGGCCAGACCGTCTCGCTGATGGTCGCGCCGCCCAGCTGTTCGCTGCGCTCGACCACAAGCGTGTCGATGCCGGCCCGAGCGAGATACGCAGCGCAGACCAAACCGTTGTGACCAGCACCGATGACGACGGCGTCGTAGCGGCGCGGGGACGGTTTCATCGGCGCCCGCGCCGGCGCTGTGAGAGCGCTCCCTTCGGGTGACGCGGGCGGAAGGGTGGCCCGACCTTGTACGAACCGCTTCTCGAGAGGTTCGTATCAACATCTTCACACCCGATCGGCGTGAAGGCGGCGCAGTCGTGGGGACGCGCCGGATAAATTCCGCAGTAATAGCTCCCCGATCCGCGGCCCTTTAAGAAGACGCATTGATCCGCCACGTCGTCGGTAACTTTACGCAAGTATCCGACCACGTATCCGTCCGCCGACGTTCGCTGAACGACGTAGCGGTCCAGCGTCTCGCGGTACGTGAGGCCCAGGTGCTCGGCGATGCGCTGAACGTCTTCGCGGCTCACGAATGGCTCGTAGCCGGAGCAGCATTCCGCACACCCTGGTGGGCAGGCGACGTTGTCGGGAAGATCGCGCACGTGCTTGCGCGCCAGTTCGATCACACGCGCGATTGCCTGCACGAACTCCGCGTCATCGTTGTACTTGTACGACCATTCCTTTTGCGTGATCGTGTTCGCGTTGTAATGATGCTCGATGTTCTGATTGTAGGTGACCGTGATGTGCTCTTCCGTGATCTCGATCTCATTGATTTGGCGCAGCGGCTCCAGGTCCATGAGGTCGACATGGGTCGGTTGACCTGTCCGTCGTGTAAAGGCGCGGAGTTCACGGATCGCGGCGTGCGTGATGAGGTCGATGGTCTGCTGCATCCCGCAGACTTTGCCGCACACGGCAGCGAATCCGGCGCCCCATGAGGACGATCGGCGTAGATCTAGGCGGTTCGCATGTGATGGCCGCCGTGGTAGACGAGCAGGGGACGATTCTCTATCGTCAAGAGACCGATATCTCCGAGCACGGCTTCGATTTCGTCGTGGAGACGATCGCCAAGGATGTGCGTGCTGCCGCGGAGGCGGCGGGCGAGCCGCGTCTTCCGCCCATCGGCATCGGATCGCCGGGCAACATCGATCCGACGAGCGGTGCCGTTCGCTATTCACCCAACTTCGAATGGCATGACGTTCCGCTCGGAGCCGAGGTCGAGAAGCGCCTCGGCGTGCCCGTCCTCGTTGGTAACGACGCGCGCTGCGCGACGCTCGGCGAACATGCTTTCGGAAGCGGAAAAGGCACCACAAACTTTGCGATGCTCACTCTGGGGACGGGGATCGGGGGCGGTATCGTCGCCGACGGGACGCTGGTCCTCGGAAATGCGTTCGGCGCCGGCGAATTTGGACACCACCAAATTCGCGCAACCGACGGATTCGTGTGCGGCTGCGGGAAAACAGGATGTTTCGAAGCACAGGCGTCCGGTCAAGGCTTACTGCGGCACGTCTGGGCGGTGAGCCCCTCCTTCCCGCGCAGCGCCCTCATCGAAGGAAAGCGGTCGAAACTTGGCTCCAAAGCCGTCCGGCGCGCCGCCGAAGCGGGTGATCCGCACGCGCTCGCGGCCTGGGCACGCTATATCGACGATCTCGCGCGCGGGCTTGCCAACGTGATTGCGTTCGTCAATCCAGAAGTGATCGCGCTAGGCGGTGGGGTCAGCAGCGCAGGCGACTTCATGCTCAACGCCGTGAGGCCGAAGGTCGAGGTATTGACCACCATGGTGCCGCGCGGCACAACGCGCATCGTCACCGCCGCACTCGGGAACGATGCGGGGGCAATCGGAGCCGCCGTGATGGCACGGCGTGGGGGATTGGTCGCACGCACCGCAACATCGTGATGGACCGTTTCGGAACGCCGCGAAGGCTTGGATGACGACGCACACCGTTGCGCCCGTCGATCATCGCAACGCGGCTCTGGCGCTGCGCCGCCTGGCGTTGCCGGGAGCGTTGTCGCTGGCGGCGGATCAACTGCTGGGCATTGCGGACACGATGGTCATCGGCGTGTTCGGCGCGCCGGCGCTCGCTGCCATCACTGCAGGTGCCAGCGTGTTTCTCGCGCTCTTGATTCCGCTCTTCGCGTTCAATGCCGGTCCACGCATTATGGGCGCGCAGGCGGTCGGCGCAGGCGACATGGTTCGCTTCGGCCGCGTGGTGCGCGCTTCGGCGGTTGTGCCGCTCGCGATCGCAGCGCTGTTGATCGTCGCGACGCTCTTCGGCGCACGCCCTCTGATGGGGTGGATTCTCGCCGGCGCGCCGCACGCAGGGGAAGCAGCGACCTATGTCATCTTGCGCGCGCTGTCGTTACTGCCGATTATCGTCAGCGGGACGGCCATCGCCGCGTTCGGGGCGGCCGGCGATACGGCGCTTTCGCTGCGCGCCCTCGTCGTGATCAACGCCGTCCACATTCCTCTTCTCGTGATTCTTGCGCTTGGCGTTGGAACGCACCACCCGCTCGGCATTGTGGGCGCCGGAATCTCGTCGTTGCTGTCCGAAATTGCCGGCGCGGTCTATTGCACGGTGCAAATGCGCCGCCGTCCCGAGCTGCGCATTCTTGCCAGCGCAGACGTAGACATGCGCGTCGCGCGCGCGACCTTCTTTCTCGGCTTGCCCGAGTTCGTGTTTCTCATTCTCATGGTCGTGCCGGATCCCATCACCATCGCGCTGCTGGCTCCGCTCGGCGTGACGATGGTTGCGGCCTATCGTGCGCTCAGCATCGTGAACGACATCATGTGGGCGTTTCCCGGCTCACTCGGTGAGACGACGCAAATCGTCGTCGGTCAGCGACTGGGTGCGCACGACGTGGCGGGTGCTCGGTTCTTCGCGGCCGACGCACAGCGGATCGGATTGGTCACGTGTACGATCGTCGGCGTCGTCGTTGCGATCGCGGCGAAGCCTCTCGCTCAGCTCTTTACGTTAAACGCGACGCTGGCCGCGATCGCGGCTGGTCCGCTTGCCCTTCACATGATGACCGCGCCACTCAAGGGTTACGGCATGACGAGTCTCGCACCGATTCGCGCCTCGGGCGATACGCGTTTTTCGATGTGGCTCGGGCTCATTACCGGTTCCATTGGGCTTGGCGGTATCGCGCTCGGGCTCGCAGTGCTGCACCTGGGATTGTGGTCGGTGCCGCTGGCATGGATCCTCGCGTGGAGCGTTCGCGTCATCGTCACGCGTTTTCGCCTGCGCACCGGCGAGTGGGAGGTGCGGCGGCTCGCTGCGTAGGACGCGGCGCCATGGCCACCGCATACGACGCAATCATCATCGGCGGCGGACACAATGGTCTCGTGACTGCTGCCTATCTCGCCCGAGCAAAATGGAAAGTGCTGGTACTCGAGCGGCGGCCTATCGTGGGTGGCGCCTGCGTCACGGAAGAGACGATTTTCCACGGATTCAAAGTCTCCACCGCCGCTTACGTCAACAGCCTGTTCCGTCCGGAAATCATCCGAGATCTGCGGTTACGCGACTTCGGATTCGAAGTCATCGAACGTAACCCATCGTCGTTCTCACCCTTCGATGATGGGCGATATCTCATGTTGGGACCAGAGCCGGGCATGAACGTGCGCGAGATCGGAAAGTTCAGCGCGAAAGACGCGGAAAATTACCCACGATACGAGCGCATGCTCGAGCGCGTCGCGAGCGTCGTGGAACCCACGCTGGTGCAAACGCCACCGAACGTGCTGCGCCCGGGTCCCGGCGCATTCGTTTCGGCGCTCAAAATGGGCCGCTCGCTGCAAAAGCTGGGACCGGGGCTGGGCGAGGCGATCGAAGTCCTTACAGGAGCGGCGCGACCGATACTGGACCGCTGGTTCGAATCGGAACGGGTGAAGGGTACGCTCGCGACCGACGCGATCATCGGTGCGTTTGCGGCTCCCTCGATGCCCGGCACGGCGTATGTACTGTTTCACCACGTGATGGGAGAAACGAACGGAAAGCGCGGCGTCTGGAGTTACGTCCGCGGCGGGATGGGCGGTTTGACGCAAGCGTTGGCGCGCTCCGCAACCTCACTCGGTGCCGACGTTCGCACGAACGCGGAAGTGAAGCGCGTCCTTCATCGCGATGGTGCCGTCACCGGCGTCGTCCTCGAGAACGGCAACCAGTATGAAGCGCCGGCAGTTGCAAGCAACGTCGATTGTCACGTCACCTTCACGCAACTGCTCGATCCCGCCGCACTCCCTCGCGCCTTCGTCGCCGCGGTGGACCGCATCGATTACTCCAGCGCGTCCATGAAGATCAACGTCGCACTCGAGGCGCTGCCGAACTTCACTGCCTGTCCCGGCGGTGAGCCGGGTCCCCAGCACCACGGTACGATTCACCTGTGTCCCGATCAAGACTACATCGAGCGTGGCTTCGACGACGCCAAATATGGCGAGCCGTCGCGCGAGCCGATCGTCGAATGCACGATTCCCTCATCGGTGGACCCCACCGTCGCCCCGCCGGGCAAACATCTCATGTCGATGTTCGTGCAGTATGCGCCGTATCACCTAAAAAGCGGAACGTGGGACGAGCGAAAGAACGAGTTCGCCGACCGCTGCTTT
>JAFAXE010000026.1 GCA_019241305.1 Vulcanimicrobiota bacterium | reverse complement strand
AGGATCGTGCAAGAAACGCTGGGCTGGGACGAGCTCACGGGGGCGACGCATTCCATGCGCAGCAAAGAAGAGGCGCACGACTATCGCTACTTTCCGGACCCGGACCTCGTCCCGATGCAATTTTCGTCCGACGAGATCGAGCGGCTGCAGCCGCGCGCCGATGAACTTCCGCAACTTCAACTGGCTCGCTTGATCGAGCACGACGCGATTGCGGTGAAGCGCGCCGAGCAAATTGTGGATGACGTTCGCTTGTCGGCCTACTATGCTGCGGTGGCGGTCCGCACAAACGCTCCGGGGCCCAGCGCCGCATTCATCTTGAGCGATCCTGCGCGACTCGCCAACGAGACTGGCCGTACCATCTACGAGTCACTGACGGAGAGCGCCGCCGCAGAGCTGATTCTGTTGGCCCAGCGTGGCCGCATCAACTCGAAGACGCAAAAGACGTTGTTGGAACGGGTATGGGGAACGGACGCCTCACCAGAGGAGATCGTTGAGCGTGAAGGCCTCGCTCAGGTCAGCGATCGCGGCGCGATCGAGCAGTTCGTCCGTAACGTCATCGCAGCGAACGAGAAATCCGCCGCAGACTACCGTGCAGGCAAGGACAACGCGCTCAAGTTTCTGGTTGGCCAAGTGATGAAGGAAAGCCGTGGGAAAGCGGATCCGGTGCTCGTAGAAGGCTTGTTGAAGGAGCATCTTGGGCGATAGCGCTTCCACGGCGCCCGGGTTCGCAGACGTCCGAACTCTCGACGTTCTCGATTTCGATGAGATTCGTGCGTCGCTTGCCCGCGAGACGATGAGCGACGCCGGCACGGCGGCCGCGCGGACGCTGCTTCCGAGCAGCGATAGCGATCGCGTTCGGGACGAGGTGATGGCAACGTCCGAAATGCGCGCCATCGTTGCTGCGGACGGTTTCGCCCTTCCGCGCGTTGTCGAGACGCGGGACGCGATCGAGCGGGCGCGTCGAGGCTCGAGCCTATCGGCAGAAGATTTGCGGGACGTTGCGGTCGCACTCGCGGCTGCCGATGCGGCGGTGCGGCGCGTGCGCGCAGCGGACGCACCGATTCTGCACGAGCGCTGCCTCGGTGCAGCGTCGCAGGGCGACGTCATCGGACGCATCGAGCATGCGGTTGGCCCGCGCGGCGACGTCCTCGACCGCGCATCCGGTGCGCTAGCCCGCATTCGGCGGAACATCATCCGCGCGCAAGATGAGGCGAGAGACCGGACGCAGGCGATCCTTCGCTCCCCGGCATTTGCCAAGGCGGTTCAGGACCAGATCGTTACGTCGCGAGCGGGCCGCTTAGTCGTACCGATCAAGGCGGACTTTGCGGGCTCCGTCCCGGGCGTCGTCCACGATACGAGCGCCAGCGGTCAAACCGTGTTTGTGGAGCCTCTCGGCGCGCTCGAGGTGAACAACCGCGTGCGCACGCTCTTGATCGAAGAAGAACGGGAGGTTGCGCGCATCCTAGCAGAGCTGTCGCGCGCGGTAGGCGCCGTCGCGTCCGCTCTCCTCGTCAATCTCGAAATCCTCGCCGTCCTTGACCTGGTGCTGGCGCGTGCACGACTGGCCGACCGCATGCACGCCGTCGCGCCCATCATCGTGACGGACGCGAAGGTCGATATCCGTGGGGGACGCCACCCGTTGTTAGGCGAGCGTGCCGTGGCGCAGTCGCTCGTACTCGATCACGAAACGCGTTTTATCGTGATCAGCGGTCCAAACATGGGCGGTAAGACCGTCACGTTAAAGCTCGTTGGATTGTTCGTCGCGATGACGGGCTGCGGCATGCACCTTCCGGCTGTCGAGGGAACGACGATCGGTTCCTTTACTCGCGTGTGGGCCGACATCGGCGACGAACAATCGATCGCCGAGAACACATCGACGTTCTCAGCGCACTTGCGACGGCTGCGTCAAATCGTCGGTGATGCCGGGGAGCACGCCCTCGTGCTCATTGATGAAATCGCGAGCGGAACGGAGCCTGCCTCCGGCGCAGCGCTTGCGACTGCTGTGCTCGAGCATCTGTTGTCGAGCGGTGCGCTCGGTATCGTGACGACACACTCGACGGAGTTGAAACTCGTTGCGCATGCCACGCCAGGTCTCGTAAACGCAAGCCTTCGCTTCCACCCACAAACGTACGCACCGACCTACCAACTCGACGTAGGGACGCCCGGTCAGTCGCTCGCTTTTGCGTTGGCACGCACGCTCCGGCTCGATCCCGCGATCGTGCGCCGAGCTGAGGCTCTTCTGTCTCAGAGTGCGCGCGACTACGACCGCGCGCTTGCCGAGCTTGCAGAGATACGGTCATCGGCGGCAGCGGAACGCGATGCCCTGAGCGAAGAGCGCCGCCACGCCGCAACCCTTCAAGAAAGCCTACGGCGCCGGAACGAATCGCTGGAACGCGAACGGCGCGACTTCGCACAAAAAGCGGACGAGCGGCTAGGGC
>JAFAXE010000197.1 GCA_019241305.1 Vulcanimicrobiota bacterium | reverse complement strand
CTGAGCGTAACGGTCCATCCGGCGCGCATCGCGCTTTCCGATCAACGCCTCGCCTTCGAACCCTTTCACCTCGGCAACGATTTTGGTCGAGAGGTCTTTCGGATCGAACCTCGTGACCGGTCCGACGCCGCTCTTGCCGGCGACCAGGGCTTGCCAGTAGTCGTCCCGCGAGTTACCAAGCGGCGTAACGGCACCGAGTCCCGTCACGACCACCCGCCTCCTCAAGTTCTCCCTTTGTGTGCTCAAACCGCGCCACACTACGCTCGGCGTGCCGACTTTCCATCTCCGTCATAGGGGTCGAGCAATCAGTCGGACGCGTCGCGCCGAGGCGGGGCGGAACGGGCCGGGACGCGCCCACTCGTGGACGGCGGTTTGAGCCGTCTGCTATACTCGGGTCCTCATGTTCATTTTCGACCTGCAGCTGTTCGCCTCGAAGAAGGGCGGCGGCTCGACGAGGAACGGCCGCGATTCCAACGCTCAGCGCCTCGGCGTGAAACGGTTCGGCGGCGAGTTCGTGGTGGCCGGAAACATCATCGTGCGACAACGCGGGACGCGCTTCTATCCCGGTGATGGCGTGGGCATGGGCACCGACCACACGCTTTTCGCGCTGATGGACGGCCGGGTGCACTTCGCCGAGCGCCGCAACCGCAAGCACGTCCACGTCCGAGCGGACGCTTAGCGCCTTTTCCACGTCTCTACCGGCGCCGGGACTTGTCGCCGGTGCCTTCTCGCGCGCTTGCAGTTCGTCGACGAAGCCACGATAACGGTCGAAGGCGGTCGCGGTGGCGACGGCGCGGTAGCCTGGCGGCGCGAGAAATATGTTCCCAAGGGCGGACCGGCCGGTGGCGACGGCGGGCGCGGAGGGAGCGTCGTCCTTCAGGCCAGAGCCGATCTCGGTACCCTAATCGACTTCCGTTACAAGAAGCATTTTGCGGCGGAGTCCGGCCGGCCCGGTGGTTCTTCAAATAAATCGGGACGGCAAGGAGACGACCTCGTCGTTTCCGTCCCAGTCGGAACCCTCGTCTTTCGGGTCGAGACAGACGCCGGTGAACATCTCGTTGCCGATTTGAGCGAGCCGGGGGCGCTTGCGCGCGTGGCCAAAGGCGGCCGCGGTGGTTTGGGCAATCAGCATTTCGCGACGAGCACTCGTCAAGCACCGCGCTTTGCGGAACGCGGCGAGCCGGCGGAGGCTCACACCCTTCGCCTCGAACTCAAGCTTCTCGCCGACTGCGGCATCGTGGGGCTGCCGAATGCCGGCAAATCGACGTTGCTCGCCGCGGCCTCTGCGGCGCGTCCGAAGATCGCGGATTATCCGTTCACGACCCTCGAGCCACAGCTTGGTGTCGTCCGGCTTGGCCCCGAGGAATCGTTCGTGATGGTTGACGTCCCGGGCCTCATCGAGGGAGCGCATCACGGGGCGGGGCTTGGCGACCGTTTTCTCCGGCACATCGAGCGGACGCGCGTGCTGGTGCACCTCATGGACGGCGCTCGGCCCACGCCGGAGATCTTGCGCGACCGCGACGTCATTGCGGCGGAACTTACTTCTTGGAATCGCGTTCTCGCGCAGCGGCCAACGCTGATGGTTTTAAACAAACTGGATCTGCCGGAGGCTCGGGCTCGCTTCGCAGAACTGCGCGCTGAAATGCCAGCGTTGAGGGGAATCTCTGCCGCCACCGGCGAGGGTGTGCGCGAACTCCTCTTTGCAGCCTATCAGACGATCGCGAAAACCGCTCCCGTCCCGGTCGTCGAAGCGGCACGGCTTCCGCGCATCGTCCTCGGGACAAACGAACCTTTTGAGATCGCCATCGAAAACGGCGTCTATGTCGTGCGCGGAGAGCGTGTGGAACGGCTCGCTGCGATGACGGATTTCGATAACGATGAGGCGTTAGGCCGTTTTGAAGCCGCGCTCGCCCGAATGGGTGTCGATAAGCGGCTGCGTGAGCTTGGTGCGCGTGACGGCGACACGGTTCGCATCGCGGAAGTCGAATTCGACTACTCGTGATGGAGTACTCAAGTGGGGCCGGCGTACGGCGCTTCCTTCCGGCGGCCATCGGGGCCGTCATCGTCGTTGCCCTGATCATGCTGGCCTACATCGCCGGATATCACGCGGGCCGAGCCGCGCCGCGTACGCATGCGACCGTCGTCCGGCCGTGAGGCTCGGGCTCTTCGGCGGAACGTTCGATCCTGTCCACAACGCGCATCTGTTCGTTGCCGAAAGCGCTCGCGTTTTGCTCGAGCTGGAGCGCGTCGTGTTCTTACCGGCCAAAGGCGGTCAGTACCGCGATGGTGCGCCGCTCGCTCCCGCCGCCGAGCGCGTCGCGATGGTGCGCGCCGCGATTGCGAGCAATCCCGCCTTTGCGCTCGATGAAACCGATTTGCAGCCCGAGGCCACCGGCCGCACTGCCGATCTCATCCCGGCGTTGCGCCGGCGCTATCCCGGCGCGCACTTGACCTTTATCGTTGGCGCTGACTCGCTCGTGCGCGCACCGTGGCAGCGCTTCGACGACGTCCTGGACGGGCTCGATGCGTTTGCGATTGCGCCTCGCGGCGGCGAGTCGCTCGCCAAGCTCACGGCTCTGCGAAACGGCTTACGCGCAGATCGCGCCGACAAACTGCGCGTACTGGAACTGCCGGCGCTCATGGAGTCCGCTACGCTCGTGCGTGAGCGTCTGGCACGCGGAGAGACCGTGCGCTACATCGTACCGGAAGTCGTGTGGCGCTACATCGAGGAGCGAGGCTGGTATCGGGATGATCGGTAAACGGCGCGCTCCGTTCGCTTCCATCCTGGGGCTCATGACGTCGCTGTCGCTGGTCGCGTGTGGCGGCGGTGCGACCGACGCAGGGTCAAATGCCGTCGTGTACGATGCCTGGCGAGCGGGTCGCTCGCACATCGAAGTCACGGCCTCCGGCTCGGTGGCGCGCGTTCTCGGTCAACGACAAGGACCCAGTGGAGACCATGAGGGCTTCCTCGTGCATCTCCGCGGCGCCGATGGGCACGGTCTGACGGTGAGGGTTGAAGACAACATCGATATCACCGGCCCGCTCACGTTGAAGGACGGCGACGACGTGGTGGTGCGCGGAGAATACATTTACGATCCACGCGGTGGGCTGATTCACTATACGCACCATGACCCGCGGGGACGGCACGTGCCAGGATACGTGCGCGTCAACGGGCGCCTCTACTTCTAAAGAGAGCGCGTGCGCGAACTCCGCACCGTCGTGCTTGCGAGCGCCTCCCCTCGCCGCAGGGAGTTGCTTGCGTCGCTTGGCCTTCGGGTCTTGGTGATGCCGACCGGCGTCGACGAAAGCCCACGTCCCGGCGTCGCCCCGCGTGACGTCGCCGTCTTGCACGCCGAGATGAAGATGCAGGCCGCGATCGCTCGGGTCGCGTCGAACCTGGTGATTTCCGCCGACACCGTCGTCGATGTTGACGGACGCGACCTCGGAAAGCCCCGCAGCGTCGCCGAAGCGGCAGCGATGCTGCGCGTCCTTTCGGGTCGCGAACATCTCGTCCACACCGCGTTCGTCGCGACGGACGCGACGAGCCGTGCGCGTCTCAGCAACGTCTCGACGACGCGTGTATGGTTCGTGCCGCTCTCCGATGACGATATCGATGCGTACGTAGCCACCGGTGAGGCACTCGACAAAGCCGGAGCGTACGGCATTCAAGGCCGCGGTTCTGCGCTGGTCCAACGAATTGACGGCGATTTTTATACCGTCATGGGGTTCCCGCTCGGCCTCTTTGTCCGTTCGCTGCCGAAACTTGGTCTACGGTTGCAGAGCGGCGCGGAGGCCGTGGCGGACCTGCGCGGAACCGCACGCTCGTGACGCTTCTCGGCTCGCTCCGTGCGAGCATCAGTCCGGACATTGGCCTCGACCTCGGCACGGCAAATAGCGTCGTGTACGAGCGCGGGGCCGGCGTCATTGTCAGCGAACCTTCCGTCGTCGCGTATCGCGGACATAACGACGAGGTGATCGCGATCGGACGTCCTGCAAAAGAGATGGATGGCCGCGTGAACGGCCGCGTCCGTGTCGTGCGGCCGCTTCGCCGCGGCACCATTTCTGACTTTCGCGCGGCACGTGCGCTCGTGGCAACGCTCGTCGATCGCGTCCTTGCCGCGCGACCGCGCTTGATTCCGCGCTTGGTCACATCGGTACCCGGCTGCGCAACCGATATCGAATGCAAAGCGGTGGAACACGCCGTCCGCGAAGCTGGAGCACGGTCGGTGATGTTCTTACCGCAAGCGGTAGCATCCGCAGTAGGCGCCGGCCTCGACGTTGCCTCCAGTCGCGCACAAATGATCGTCGACATCGGCGGCGGGACGACCGAAATCGCCGTGTTATCGCTGTACGGCATCGTGCGCTTGCGCTCGGTCCAGGTGGGCGGCGAACAATTCGATCGAGCGATCATCCACCGCTTAGCGGCGGAACGTTTCTCGATCGGTCCGCTCACGGCTGAGGAACTGAAGATCGCTCTCGGGTATGCGGGGCCGCCGCCCGGCCGACCGCCCGCACGCGTGAGCGGAATCGACGCGACGGCTGCTGCGCCGAGAATCCGTGAAGTGCCGGAGGCGACCGTCGGCGAGGCGATGAGAGAGGGGGTTGAATTCATCATTCGCGCGGTGTGCGCCGTCCTAGAATCGACGCCGCCGGAGGTCACCGCGGATTTGTGCGATACGGGAATCACTCTGACTGGAGGAGGCGCGCTCATTCCCGGTCTTGCTCGAGAACTTTCAACGCGCACAAACGTCCCCACGTCGGTTGCCGCGGATCCGCTTTTATGCGCGGCACGTGGCGCCGGCGAGGTGCTCGCGTCACCGACGTTATCGGAGCGGCTGCGGCCGTCGGCCGACCGGCTGACGAGGTGGTATCAATCATTACGTATCGGGATGAGAGAAAGCTATTCGCCGTAGTCGGCGCGGTTATCATCGCCGCGTCGATTGCCCTCGTCCAGCTCCAAGCCGCGCGAAATGGACGTCCCAGCGTATTTACCGTCGCGGTCCAATCGGTCGCCGTTTGGCTCGAGAGTTCAGTCGCGTCAGTGGAAAGCGGCGCGCGGTCGACCGCAGCGGGAATCGTTTCGCTCCCACGCCTGGCTCGTGAGAATGCCGACTTGCGCACGCAAGTGCATGCGCTCAAACGCGAGAATCGTCATCTCTCCGAGACGCTCGCAGAGGATCCCGATGCCGGCGCGCTGCTGCGTGGCCAATTCGCCTACCCGACGGGAGTCGCGGCGCGCGTTGTGGGCTACGATCCTGAAAAGGTTTCCCACACCGTCACGATTGACCGCGGTTCCCGAGCCGGCGTTCGCCGCGAAGCTGGTGTCCTTACCGACGACGGCGCCGTGGGCCGAGTGCTCGCGGTCACGCCCTTCGCCGCGACGGTCCTCCTCATCACCGATGCAACAAGCAAAATACCAGCCGTCGTTCAACGCGGGCGATGGTGGGGCATTGCGACGGGCTCTCCGCAAACCGGTGGCGTGGTTTTGGAATACGTTTCACAGGATGCGAAGATGCGCGCCGGCGATCTCGTCGTCACCGGTGAAGGACGGTCGTTCCATGCCGGCATTCCTATTGGGACGATCGCCTCCGTTTCAGCGTCTCACGGTGCGCTGTATCAGACGGCTTCGCTAACACCGACGGCTCGGCTCGGCGCACTCGACCGGGTCCTCGTCGTTTCGCGGACCGATGCGTTCCAGTAACGCGGTAGCCACACCAGGTCTCCGCTTCGTCGCGGTTCCGCCTTGGTGGCGAACATTCGCAATCTTTGCGATCGCACTGTTTTTCCAGGCCACGGTGTTGCACGACGTGCAAGTCCGCGGCGTTACGGTAAGCTTTGCGTTCCTGGTCGTGCTCTGGTACGCCGTTTCGGCCGGCGGGCTGCGCGCGGCATTCTTTGGCCTCGTCGCCGGCGCATGCGAGGACGGCTTTTCCGGCGCGAGCGGTGCCGCGTGGACCATCGCGACGCCACTTGCCGCCGCGCTTGCCGGTGAACTGGTTTCCGCGACAGGCTGGGACCATCCGGCCTTTCTCGGCCTCGTCGCCTTCGTCGCGTCGTTCGTTCGCACCGTGGCGTTTTGGATCGTGTTGCGCGCCTTCGGCGCCAGCGGTAACACAGCACCCACGCCCGACTTGCGCATGGCCCTGTTGTCGGCCGCCGCGATGGGCGCAGTTGCGCTCGTCGTGATGGCGTTCTTCTCGAGGCTTCGGCCGCTTCGTGTGGGCCCTCGTTAATACGCGACCTCCACGGCCGGCGCCGCGGCGCGCGTGGAAGGTCCTCGCTTTCAGCGTCGCACTGCTCGTCGCGATAGGGTTCGTCGTCCAGCGTCTGACGCAGTTGCAACTCGTCGAGGGCGCAGCCTACGCGGAAGCGGCGCGCGCGAACCAAGTCCGCAGCATCCCCGTCGCCGCGCCGCGCGGCCGCATGTTCGATCGTCACGGCACGGTGCTCGTTCGTAGCCGGCCCTCGTTCGTGTGCGCGCTCGTGCCCTCCGAGGTGCGTGACCCGCAGGCGACGCTCCATGAGCTTTCCGGCATTCTCGGCATCGCCGAAGCGACGTTATGGAACCGGTTGTTGCATCACCACGGGGTCAACTACCAAACCTTCGACGACGTCGCCGTGAACGAGCCGTACGGGCCTGTCATTCTTGCCGCCGACCTTTCGACGGCCAAGCTTGCGCGGCTCGCCGAAGCCCAGAGCGATTTGCCGGGCGTCGACATCGAAGCTCAGCCCGTACGCAACTATCCGTACCGCAGCCTCGGCGCGCACATTTTCGGTTACGTCGGACAAATCACCGAAGACGAGTATCGCGCACGAAAGAACGCGGGCTACACGCCCAACGATGTCATCGGCAAAGATGGGTTAGAGGCGTCGTACGACGCCGTGTTGCGCGGCACGCCGGGAGGCGAACGGATCGAAGTGGACGCGCAGGGTCAATTGGTGCGGCGCCTAGGCCCCGTGACGCCGGAGCCCGGCGACAGCCTGTTTCTGACGCTCGATTGGCCGCTGCAACAAATTGCAGAAAGCGCACTGCGAACGGAGTTGGCGGACCGTGCCAAACTCGTCGGTCGACGGTTGAGCGGTGCTGTCGTCATCTTGGATCCGTACACCGGCGGTGTGCTCGCACTTGCATCGTCACCGACGTTTGATCCCAACGACTTTGCGCTCGGTATCAGTCCGAAGAAGTACGCGCACTACGTCCGCGATCAACTCCAGCCGCTGTACGACCGCGCGATCGGCGCCGCTACGGCAACGGGTTCGACCTTCAAGATGGTGACGGGAAGCGCCGCCATCTCGTCGGGCGTCATCAAACCGAATCAACTGCTCTACGACAGCGGTGCCTGGAACTGTCATGGCCATGTGTTCGTCGACATCG
Source organism: Vulcanimicrobiota bacterium (assembly GCA_019241305.1). Taxonomy (GTDB): domain Bacteria; phylum Vulcanimicrobiota; class Vulcanimicrobiia; order Vulcanimicrobiales; family Vulcanimicrobiaceae; genus JAFAXE01. The sequence goes on along the minus strand of JAFAXE010000197.1, from coordinate 7,638 downwards.
CCGCAGGCGGACTCGGGACGACGGATTTCGTGCGCGCGATCGCGGCTTCGAGTGACGGCTACTTTTATCAACTCGGCTATCGGTTGGGACACCAACGACTTCGGTATTACGCCCTTCAGTACGGATTGAATAGCCGGCTCGGTATCGATCTGCCGGGCGAATATCCCGGCAACTGGCCGACGAACGCCTGGTCGATGAAGGTCTACGGATTGCCGCTGGAGCCGAGCGACGTCTGCCAGCTGGCGATCGGACAGGGCGCGATGCAAGCGACGCCGCTGCAGATGGCAGCGGTCGTCTCGAGCGTGGTGAACGGTGGTACGTTATTCCGTCCGCATCTCGTGGGGGAAATCCGCGATGCGGCGGGCCGCCTCCTACGACGTTTTCCGCCCCAGGCAATTCGACGCGTTCCCGTCACCCAAGAGTCGTTGCGCGAAGTCCGGGCCGGGATGGATCAGGTGACAAGTCCCGGCGGCACGGCTTACGGTATGGACGTTCCCGGCGTTCCGTATGGAGGTAAGACCGGCACCGTTGAAACGGATGGCGGCGCAGGCCCGAACACGACGTGGTTTGTCGCCTACGCCCCCGCCGCGCACCCGAAAATCGCCATGGCGGTGTTCATGGAACGAACCGGTGGCTACGGCGCAAGCGTCGCCGCGCCGGTCGCACGCGATATCATCTCCGCATATTTGGCACCGACACCGAAACCAACACCGGCACCATAGCTACGAGGAGCATGACCGACCAGGGTGCGGGCGCTAGCGCGGCGCAGAACAGCACCAGCAAAACTTGCAGCTCAAAAGGAAACGACGGCATGCTCGCATCTCGCATTCGCACCTCACAGGCCAGCTCGCGGCTCGGGACGGAAAGCGCATTCGACGTCCTCGCACGCGCGCGCGAGCTCGAGGCGCTGGGACATGAGGTCGTGCACATGGAGATCGGCGAGCCCGATTTCAACACGCCGGAGCACATCAAAACCGCAGGCGAGACGGCGATCGCTGAGGACTACTCGCATTACTCGCCGTCCGCCGGCATCCCAGAGCTGCGCGATGCAATCGCGGAGTATGCGAGCCGCTTTCGCGGCATCGAACCTTACGATCGTTCCAACATCGTCGTGGGACCGGGCGCGAAGCCGATCATTTGGAATCTGCTTTCCGCGCTGCTGGACCCCGGGGACGAAATGCTGTACGCCGACCCGGCCTATCCGGCATACGAGTCGTGCGCGAGTTATCTGGGAGCAAAGCCCGTCCCGGTGACATTGCTCGAAAGCAAGAACTTCCGCCTCGATCTCGACGAGCTCGCCGCCAAGGTGACCCCGCACACGAAAGTCCTCGTCATCAATTCACCGCATAATCCGACGGGCGGCGTCCTCACGCGCGACGATCTCACCGTCATCGCGGATTTGGCAGACCGCCACGACTTGATCGTGATTTCCGACGAGATCTATTCTCGCAACATTTACGACGCCGAGTTCCTCTCGATCTCCACCTTGCCTGGGATGCGTGAGCGGACGATCATCATCGATGGATTCTCGAAAGCCTACGCGATGACGGGCTGGCGGCTCGGCTACGCGATCATGGATCCTGCCCTCGCGCGAACCGTGACGCTGTTCAACAACAACACCTTTTCGTGCACTGCGACGTTCGTGCAGCGCGCCGGATTGGCAGCGCTGAGGGGCGCCGATGAGCCGGTCGAGGCGATGGTGGAGGAATTCCGTAAGCGCCGCGACGCGATCGTCGCGGGTCTCAACGCCATTTCGGGCTTGTCGTGCACGAAGCCCGAAGGCGCGTTTTACGCCTTCGCCAACGTCAGCGCGATCACACAGAACGACCGCGCCCTCGCATCGTTCTTCCTCGAAGAGGCCCATGTCGGGTCGCTCGGCGGTTCTTGTTTCGGCGCCGCGGGCCGAGGCTACGTCCGCTTCTCCTACGCGACCTCCCTGGGACATATCGATTTGGCGCTGCGCCGCATCGCATCAGCGCTCCCACGCTTTCGGTCCGCAGCCTAAATTTCAGAGTTTCAGCGCGCGCTTCACATCGCGGACGGTTGCCTCGGCGATACCGCGGGCACGCGCGCTCCCTTCTTCGACGACCGCGGCGACGCTCGCCGGGTCGATCTCGGCTCGCCGGTCACGAACCGGACGGAGCATGCGGTTCAATCCGTCGGCGAGTTCCATCTTACATGGGACGCAGCCTAGGGCGCCGCTCTTGCAACCCCGCTCGATTTCCGGTAAGCGCTCGGCGTTCGCTAAATGGTGCAGGGCGAACACTGGGCAGATTTCCGGACGCCCCGGATCGCCACGGTGAATCTTCTGCGGATCGGTGATCATCGAACGGACTTTCTTCGTGGTCGCCGCTTCGTCGTCGGCGATATCGATCGCGTTATTGTACGACTTCGACATTTTGCGTCCGTCGATTCCAGGGACCTCGGGAAATTCGGACAGCGTTGGTTGCGCTTCGACGAGCGTCGGACCATAGAGATGATTGAAGCGTCTCACGACCTCACGCCCGAACTCGAGATGCGACACTTGGTCGCGGCCGACTGGGACGGTGTCGGCGCGAAAGACGGCGATGTCGCAGAGTTGCAGCAGCGGGTAACCGAAAAATCCGTAGGTTGCGACGTGCGGTCCAAGCGCAGCGATTTGATCCTTATAGGTCGGTACGCGCTGCAGCCATGAAACGGGGACGATCATCGAGAGTAGCACGAGCAACTCGCTGATCTGGGGGACGAGCGACTGTTGAAAGATGGTCGTCTGCGCCGGGTCGACGCCCGCCGCGATCCAGTCGATCACCATCTCGTCGCGCGCAGGCCCTACCGCTTCGGGATGTTCGTACGCCGTGGTGAGCGCGTGAAGGTCGGCAATCTCGAAGAACGCATCGTACTCGCGCGAAAATGCGACCCATTGTGTCAGCGCACCCACGAGGTGGCCTAAGTGGAGTCTGCCCGTAGGACGCATCCCGGACATGATGCGCAGCCGACGCCCGTCTTGCACCGCCACTTGGGCTATGCTACTATCCTCGCATCATAGGGCTTCGAATCCGCGCGCTGCATCGGCATTCCTTGTACGTAGCGAGTCGAAACCATCCCCGTATTGTGTGACCGGAGGAGACTCGCTTGTATACCGATGAACGCCTGACCTGCACCGATTGCGGAGCCGAGTTTGTCTTCACCGCTGGAGAACAAGAGTTCTTCGCGAGCAAGGGCTTTCAAAACAAGCCGAATCGCTGCCCCGATTGCCGCGCGGCGCGCAAGGCGCAGCGTGGTTCGAGCGGCTCATCATCGACGCGTAGTTACGGTGCGCGGGAAATGTACAGCGTCACCTGCAGCGAGTGCGGCCAGACGGCGGAGGTCCCGTTCCAACCGCGTGGCGACAAGCCGGTATATTGCCGCGATTGCTACGCGCGCCAGCGCTCGGCGTATCGCTAGACGCCCTTAGGTTACCTCGCAAGGTACATATCTCCAAGGCTTTGTGCCGAACCGATTTTGTCGCGCACGTAGGCTCTCGCTTGCTCGATCGCGTCGCGTAACGGACGCTGCCGCGCGAGGAATGCGGCAAGCGCTGCAGCCAGCACGCAGCCGCTGCCCCGCATCGTCAAGCCGATTCGCGGCGCGGAAAATGTCGTAACGTTCGCCCCATCGACCAGCACGTCGACGGGGTCGCCGACGCGATGTCCGCCAGTGACGAGCACTGCGCGAACGCCGGTGGAAAGCAGCGAACGCCCGGCGCTTTCCATCTGATCGGTTGAGTTCACGCGGATCCCGGTAAGCCGCTCGGCCTCTTCGAGGTTGGGCGTGCAGATCGAAACCTTTTCGAGCAAACGCGTGCGGATCGCGTCGATCGTTGCATCGTCCGCGAACGAACCTCCGGCAGTGGGCCGTAAGACGGGGTCGTACACCACGGGGACCGTTACGCGCGAGACGATCGCCGCAATCGCCTCGACCGTAACGGCGCCGGTAAGCGCACCGATGCGAACCGCGGCGACCGGCGCTTCCCGCAGCGATTGCCACTGGGCGAAAATCAGGTCTGGGTCCACAGCAGCAACGGCGTGAAGTCCGCGCTTGTCCTGTGCGGAAACCGACGTCACGACGCTGACCGGTCGCGCGCCGCATTCCCACAGCGTGCGCTGATCGAGTCCGAGGCCAGCAGCGTTCCACGGATCCGTCGTTCCGATGGAACACACGATGGGACGCGTCACCGTGCGATCCGCTCCCAGCGCGTCACGAAGGAGATTGCCGCAGCCTCGGGATCTGCGACCCGAACCAGCGCAGACAATACCGCCGCCATGGACGCACCGCTCGCATAGACCTCTTCCAATGCGTCGAGTTCGATGCCGCCGATCGCTGCAACGGGCAGCCCCCCTGCCGCCGCGACGACCGAAGCGATCCCCGCTGAGCCGATCGCCGGGCCGGCGTCGACTTTGCTCGAGGTGATGGCGAAGGGTCCAACTCCCAGATAATCTGCGCCGAGGCGCAATGCGGCCTCGGCTTCTGCCGGAACGCCGCACGAGATCCCAAGCAGCCGCCCTCCAAGCCGCCGACGCAAATCACCTGGGATGAGCGCGATGTCCTCTTGCCCGAGGTGTACGCCGTCGGCGTCCTGGGCGGCTTCGACGTCGTCGTTCACGATCAACAGGGCGTCGCTACGGCTTGTCATTGCATGGAGCCGCCGCACGAATGCCCGCTCACAGCTTTGCTTCGAGCGGTATTGTACGAGGCGAATTCCGCCGCGCAGAAGCGCCGCCGCCGTCCGCTCAGGATCGTCGCACAGCGCGGGGTCCACGAGCGCGTAAATACCGCGTAGTTTCGTATTCACGCGCGCCACAGCCGGCGCGCCGTTGCGAGCTGAAGCGCTAAGGCGTACTCGTGACGGCCACTTGCGTTTGCGCCTGCGCGCCGTTTCCAACGGCGGTCAATGTAATACAATAATTCGTTCTGCTGATCGCATACGTGACGAGATTCAACGGCGCCGGCGAAACGTAGACGGTGCTCGAAAGTTGATTCGGCGCGAGCGGCTGATACACGCCGTTTTGCTGAATCCAAATGACGGGCGTGGTACTAAACGGGCTCACGTCAGGTAAGACGGTTCCTCCCGTAACCGACGCCGCAGGGAAGCACGGTTTCTGCACGCCGTTTTGGCCCGAGCTGTACGTCGCCAGGTCGGTGGTCGTCAAAAACGCGGTCCAGGTAAAAACAGCGCCCGGCACGACGACGTTCGACGGACCACTCGTTCCGACGGCGTTCACCTGCACGATGGGAAGCGCCGTCGCCGGCTGCCCATTACGATTGACAAAGATAGCATTCGGGGGTGGGACGCCACCGCCGAGCGGAGCCGGCGGTGCTACGATAAACGTGTTCGCCTGACCCGAGCCGTTCGTGAGGGCAATATGGTCGACTTGCGTGGACCCGTTGTTGCCGCCAAAGCCGTAGCCGCCGCCTGCGCATGCGGTGAGCAGCGAGCACAGCGTTGCAGCGGCAAAGCATAAACCAGCGTGACGGAGCATGTCGAGCCGCCGCTTTGCTTCCGGTAGCAGGTCTTCCTACCCCGGCACGTCGATCGCCGGGAGAGCCACCTCAAACGGGGCGTCGGCACCATCTTGCAGCATTGGCGCCAGCGTCAACTGCAAGCGCCGCGGCACGCGTTTCGACGCGGTTGCGAAGTTGAGCGCTCCGGTATATTGGGCGCTTGAGGCGAGCCGCAGGCCGAGATACAACGTCTTGTCGGTAAGGCCGAGCGCTTTTGTGGCGAGCGGATGAAGGGCGCGATCGAGGTCGTCGCGCAGCACCGAGCGTCCATAGGGAAGCAGCGTTACGAACCGATCGCTGAGGTTCGCGAACGTCACCAGCACCTCGATGCGGCCCGCAAAAAATGACACCTTGCGCAGCGTAACACGTAACAGATTTACGGTGGCTTGATCATCCGTAACACGAAAGGCCTTCCAAGGGTGGAACGGATCCTTGATCCGATATGTCCCTCCACTAGGAACCGCGCCGTAGGGCACCTTTGCCGTGGCGCTCGCGCTGGCTTGATGCGCATGATCGAGAAAGGTGATCGCTTCTGAGACGACCCACACGCTGCCGAGCGAACCGGCATCTCGTGAGCCGACAATCCGAAAACGATGAATCTGCACACCATCGGCGGTAAAGATGGACGCGAAATTGCTCGCGTTGCGAAAATAGCTCCGTTCCGAAGGCACGAGCAGACGGTACGCAGCGTCGTACCGTTCGTGCGAAAGCGCCGAGACGTAATCGCTCACCGTTGTCTTGGCTGAGGTGTTCTCGTGCGTTGCGCCGTTCGCCGCCCCGCAAACGATCAGCAGCGTCAAGGCAAACGCGGCGAGCGGGCGGCTCACGGACCTTCGTTGAGCATGGCATCGACGATCCGCATGAGATCGGCTTCGTCTGCGTAGCGAATCTCGATGCGGCCGCCGCGGCCACCCGGGATGATCGCGACGCGCGCACCGAGCCGGTAGCGAAGTCGTCCCTCCGCTCCTTCGATATGGGGATCACGTTCGGGCGGTGGTGCGCTCAGCTCGCGCGGCCTCTTCGGACCTGAGGCGATCTGCTCGACCTCACGCACGGTGAGCCCTTCGCGAACGGCACGCTCCGCGAGCGGTTCGCGCTGGGTCTCCGGCGCGCTTAGGATCGCGCGAGCATGTCCGGGAGAAAGTTCGCCGGCACGGACGTGGGCCTTGATGCTGTCGCTGAGACCGAGAAGCCGAAGCGCATTGGCGACCGCGGGACGGCTCCGGCCAAGGCGGTCGGCAAGACGCTCTTGCGTGTAACCGTACTCGTCGATCAGGTGCGCGAGTCCCATCGCTTCTTCGAGCGGGTCGAGATCCTCGCGCTGAAGATTTTCGACGATCGCCACTTCGAGGCTCGCGCCGTCATCGACCGTTCGCACGATGGCGGGGATCGTTCTCAAGCCCGCGGCTGTGGCGGCACGCCAGCGCCGCTCGCCCGCAACGAGTTCGTACACACCGCTCTCGAGAGCAGGCCGCACGATAATCGGAACGAGAACGCCCAATTCGCGAATCGATTGCTCGAGCTCCGCCAGCGACTGGGGTGGAAACGCTTGACGCGGCTGCCGAGGATTCGGCCTGATTGCGTCGGTCGCGATCTGAAGGAGACCGGGAGCGTTCGTTGCCGTCTGCTCTCCCAGCAAGGCTCCTAGCCCACGCCCAAGACCACGTTGAGGCCGGCTCACGGCGTACCAGCAACCTCGCGAGCCAAGGCAAGGTAGGCTTGTGCTCCCCGGCTGCGAGCATCGAAAAGCACGGCCGGCTTGCCAAACGAGGGGGCCTCGGAAAGCCGGATGTTGCGGGGGATTTGGGTGCGGAACACCTGGCTCGGGAAGTGCGCGTTGACTTCTTCTAACACCTCGGACGCCAGCTTTGTCCGCCCATCGAACATCGTGATCAGGACACCGCCAAGGCGAAGCGCCGGATTCAGGGCCGCACGGACCCGGTCGACGACGGTGGTGAGCTGCGACAGCCCTTCGAGCGCGTAGTACTCGGCTTGGACCGGAATGATCACCTCGTCTGCGGCCGCCAGCGCGTTTAAGGTGAGCAGTCCAAGCGACGGTGGACAATCGATGAAGACGTAGTCGTAGCGGGGAGCAATCGGCTCGAGCGCTCGGCGAAG
>JAFAXE010000198.1 GCA_019241305.1 Vulcanimicrobiota bacterium | reverse complement strand
CTTGGGTTACCCGTTCCGAGTGCGATGACGGGAACAAACCTGGTGGTACAGGCACACGATACCGTTGCGGCTCGATAAAGCGGAACAGCGGCTTGCCAAGGCCGCAGAGCGTCTCGCCGGACTTGCGGGCGGGATCATCGACGTTGCCGTGATCGTCGGCAGTGGTTTGTCCGAAGCTTTTGCAGAAAGGACATCGCTGCGTTCCCTTCCGTACGAACGGCTGCCCGCATCGCCGCACGCGACGTTGCAAGGGCATCCCGGCCGTGCGCTCGGCGGTTCCTGGGCGGGGAAACGCGTCGCGCTTTTCTCCGGACGCGTTCACCTCTATCAGGGTTTCTCGCCCAATGAGGTTTCGTATTTCGTGCAGTTGGCAGCGGCCGCCGGCGCGCAAACGCTCATCGCTACGAACGCCGCCGGCGGTTTGAACCCGGCGCTGGCCGTGGGCGACCTCATGCTCATCGAGGACCAAATCAACCTCACCGGGATGGCTCCGATGGTGAGCCTCTCTGCGGAGCCGTTCGTCGATATGGTGGAGGCGTACGATGCGCGGCTGCGTGCGCGCGTGCACGAGCTGGAACCATCGGTTCGCGATGGCATCTTTGCCGGCGTCCGTGGACCGTATTACGAAACTCCCGCGGAAGCGCGCGCGCTCCGAACGCTCGGTGCCGATGCCGTCGGTATGTCGACGGTGCTCGAAACGCTCGCCGCGAGGGCACTTGGGCTTCAGGTCGTCGGCTTTTCGTTGATCGCGAACGCGATTGGTCCTGACGCGCACGTACGGCACGCCGACGTGCTCGGTACCGGCCGCGCCGGTGCACAACGCCTCGCTGACGTGGTCGAGCGCCTCATCGCCACCCTCTAAGTTCGCCCCGCTTAGCACAAACAGCACCCACCGTCTCATCCTTGGCATAAAAATGCCACATCGCAGGACCCCGAAGTGTCGTTCGGCATAAAAATGCCGCACCGCACGACCCAGAAGTGTCATCCTGAGCGAAGCGACACTGACGAGCGTAGCGAGTTCAGTGGAGCGGAGTCGAAGGACGGTAGCTATGATCTTTTCTGATGCAACGAAGACGGTGGGCGACACGCCGGTTGTTGCACTGGACCGAATCGCCAAAGGTTTACCAGGACGCATTGCCGCGAAACTCGAGATGCGCAATCCCTGCGGCAGCGTCAAAGACCGTCTGGGCGTTGCACTGATCGAAGATGCGGAGCGGCGCGGCAAGCTGCAACCCGGAATGACGCTTGTCGAAGCGACTGGTGGCAACACGGGGATCGGACTCGCCTTCGCGGCCGCGATCAAAGGCTATCGCCTCGTGCTCACGATGCCGGAGTCCATGTCAGCGGAGCGCGTCGCGTTGTTACGTCAGTTCGGTGCCGAGGTCACGCTGACACCAGGGATCCTGATGAACGAAGCCGTGCAGCGGGCCGGCGAGTTGGCGCAGCAGACTCCGGGTTCATACCTGATGGATCAATTCAACAACCCGGCAAACGTAGAAATGCACCGCCGCACGACCGCGGTCGAGATTTGGGAGCAAACCGAAGGCAACGTCGATGTGTTCGTCAGCGCCGTCGGAACGGGTGGCACGATCACCGGTGTCGGTGAAGTACTCAAAGGCCTGAAGCCTTCAATTCGCGTCGTCGCCGTCGAACCTGCCGGCGCCGCGGTCCTCTCCGGCGGCCGCGCAGGCCAGCATGCGATGCCTGGGATCGGGGTCGGCTTCATTCCCCCGCTGCTCAACCGGAATATCATCGACGACGTGGTCGCGGTTAGCGATGAGGACGCGTTCGTCTGCGCGCGGCGCCTCGCACGCGAAGAAGGAATCCTTGCCGGCGTTTCATCCGGTGCGGCAATTTTTGCCGCGATGGCGGCCGCACATCGCCCGGAGAACGAAGCCAAACTCATCGTTGCGATTTTTGCGGACACGGGCGAGCGCTACATCGGCTCGCCGCTCTTTGCGCCCTAAGCCGCGCAAAGGGCGGTGTGGAACGCGGCTCTCACGCAACCTTCACGGCGCTTTAAGGCGGCCAAGCGTTGTTACGAATGGAAGAACACGCGGTACACCACCTGAACAACCGTGAAAGCACGTCATCTCATCGCGCTCGCCACGAGTCTGGCCACCGCGGTGCTTAGCGTATCGACTGCGGCGGCGGCCCAAAGCCGCTTCGATTCAACGCGCCCCGACGTGCTCGTCGTTGGGGGAACGCCCGCCGGCGTTGCAGCAGCGGTCGCGGCGGCGCGTCGCCACCAACGCGTGACGCTGGTCGTCGCGGGCGAAGACCTGGGCGGTATCCTCACGGACGGCTTGATGAACCAGTGGGACCTCAACGTGACGAGCGCCGGCACCCCGGTGCAACGCGGCCTCTTTGCTGAAATTTACGGCAAGCTCGGCGACGCGTTCGCGCCGGCCGCAGCCTCGGACGTTTTCGCCGACATGGTGGCGAACGAAGCCAACGTCGCGGTGCGCTACGGCGAGGTCGCCGCGGGAGTCGCGCCGAGCGAGTGGCCCGACGGTCGTCACATCGACACGGTCATGGTCAAAAACGTATCGAGCAACACGATGGTCGTGATTCGCTCCCCGCTCGTCGTCGATGCGACCGATTCCGGAAATATCGCCGCCATGGCCGGCGCCCGTTACGACCTGGGCAGACAAGATACCGGAATCGATGAACGGATGCAGGCCGTGACGGAAATGTTCACGCTCGAGGGCGTGCGTTGGGACGACGTCGTGAGCGGGTATGACGCAGCAAAGTTCGGTCCGGGCGGGGCGACCAACCGTACTGCTTGGGGTTACGCCAAGCTGATGCGCGACTACAAACCTGTGCTGCAAAACGCGGTCGTGCGTGACCTGAACTTCGGCCGAATGGCGGACGGCTCGGTCTCCGTCAATGCCATCGACATCGTTGGGATCGATGGCCTCGATCCGCAACAGGTGGAGCAGGCGAAACGGAATACGACAGTCGAGGCGCCGCATCTCGTCGAGTTTTTACGCAGCCATCTTGCGGGATTTGCGGATGCGCGGGTCGGCAGGTTCGCTTCATCGGTGTACGTCCGCGAGACGCGACACATCGATGGACTGGAGCGCCTCACCTCCAGCGATGTGTGGAATGGCAAGATTCCATCCGACAGCGTCGGTCTCGCCTCGTATCCCATCGACGTGCATCCCGTCGACGTCAGCGATCAGCCTGCCTTCGCGTCAACGCGCCACGTTTACGGCATTCCGTTCGGTGCGCTGGTACCGCAGGGTATCGACAACGTTATCCTCGCCGGTCCAGCGATCTCCGCGACGCATGAAGCCGCCGGCAGCGCGCGCATCATCCCAACGACGATCGAGGAAGGCGAAGCCGCCGGTGCCGCCGCTGCGTACGCCAACGACCATCATCTCGATTTCCCGCAGATTGCGATGAACCACGAACGCGTCGCCGCGCTGCGCCGCGATCTTGCGGCAAAGGGCGCGCTCGTCGGCGGCCCTGTCCTCACCGCGACGCACCCTCCAGAGCGACGCAAAAAATAACCGCCCAGTGAGAAAGGGGCTACTTTCCGAAGCCTGCCGTTATATCGAACACGAAAGTGCGGGTCGCCCCAGTTGCCGGACAAACGACGTCGAGCATATCGTAGACACGCGCGCCGTTGTGCGTGAGCGACTGTTTGCGAAGCTTCCAGCGGGAATCGCCATTGCATGGGTTCGCAGCGAGATACAGGTATTCCCAATCGACGGCGGACTTGTCCGTTGACTGCCCATCGATGATGGCACGGTCTACAGACGTGCCATCCGGAAGCGTCGGCATAGGTGCAGGCGGCAAGGAATTGAGGTACGCCGGCTTCGCGCCCAAGATGATGGTGTCGACTTTCCCGTCGACGAACTCGTACGCGCTCGTCGTATCTTCGTTGTTGTCGTAAAGGAGTGCTACGTGGTTGTGGAGCGTCGTTCGCAGCCACGGGGTTCCGCGTTTCGCAACAACGTCGGATTCCGTGTCGCCGATCGATACGTGCGACGGATCCGTTACCGAAGGGCCGCTTTGGGAATGGATCTTTCTTATCTGTAGCAACCCAACGCGCCCAGACTCGATCGGCATGCCCGCAAAGAGCGTCATCGCATGGAGCACGAAATCGTACGTGACTTTTCCGTCCTTAGAGACTCGCGCCACGACGGGGTCTCCAAGCCGTTCGCGGACATCCGCCGCCGGGTCCCCGGGTGACACATGAATCCACACCGCCTCGGCGGTAGGCGATGACGCTGGCGCCGAAGGTTGCGCGGGTACCGCGCTCGTTGCCGCGAGACCAGCGCACGTGAAAAGCGCGACAGCGCAAACGTAAGCCGACCGTATCACGCCTACAGCTTTAAACTCGTGCGGCCGGACGGTACCAGATCGCTTCCAGCAGTTGTCCGTCGCCCGGGCCCTCGAAGCGAGCCTCGAAGACGGAACCGTCCGGCAGCGTATAGGATCCGGCGTCGCCCGTCGACACGCAAGCGCTTTTTTCCGCCGCGAAATCGAGGTTCAGATGCGACTGCTGAATCTCGAAGGAACCAGCGCACGGCAAATCGATTGCGTCGCTCTCGCCTTGTTTGGCGGTGAAGTCGATCCGCTGCACCACGCCGGCGTTATCCGTAGAAACCGTTACGACGCCGCCTCCGGCTCTCTTCCACGTCCATGTCGCAGCGTTTGCGCCGGTTCCCGGATGTTTTTCCGCTCCAAAGCGCTGGACGACGTCGCGCGCGAGTGGTGCTCCCAGAGTCACGCCCGCAAGCGTCCGTGGCGCGGATGCCGACGCATCGGCAAACATCGCGCTTGCCGCGATCACCATCGTAGCCTACGCCGCGAGGTTTCCGCGCAAGTCACGAGGGAACGCGAGCTCGTGCTTCGCGGCAAAGGTGCGTGCCGCTTCAAGGTACTCGGGTGTGTCGATCCCCAGTATCTCAATGCCAATGATGTCTCCGTGGTCATCGACGTCGTAAGCCACCGTCCCATCGTCAAGGATGTCGCGAGTCTCAACGGATTTGCCATCCCGATAGGTGACGTACGCAGCGTGGACCTCGAGATCGACATCTACTCTGGTGGCTTCAAGCACGACGACCTCCCTCCGCATTGGCAAACAATTACGATAACGCTTCTCCGGGAATTAATCGTTACCCGTATCCTCCTTCCATCAAGTGTGTTGCCCCAAAAATTGACGCACCCTCCATGTCCTGGTACTGTCTTGGCGGGTTATTCAAGACGTTCATGGCGTCATCGTGGGTAATGCCACGCCTCGCGCCGCGACGGTAGGCGTGCTTCGTGAACGGTAATGACCGAGGCAGATCGAAGCGAAGGCCCGAGAACGCCTCGATGCCACGGTCTGTCCGTGCTTTCGTCAGCGCCTCGGCCGACAGTCCTGGGATGCTACTCCAAACGGTACGAGCCGCTGGCGTCGACTGAAAGTTTCTGGCCTCCGACGAAGATCGAGCGCACCTGATGATCCCAAAACGTCAAGACCCGAATGACGATGGGACGCAGCCGAGCGACAAGAGCCCGAGCGCGCAGCGACAACGATAGCGTATCCTTGGCCCACGCGGGATGATCAGGGGGCAGTTGATTCGCAATCTCGACGTCGGAGTCGAGCGACACCGCAAGTGGTGGGGCGGGCGGCAGCGCGGGTGGCGCAGCCGTCGAGGTTGCAGCCGCCGCGATCTCGGGATCGACGCGTCCGCTCATCGTGCTCCGAGCACGCTGCGAAGCCGAGCGAGCGCCGTCAAATGCAACTGCGAAACGCGTTGCGGTGAAACGTTCATCCGCCGGCCAATCGAATGGAGCGAGAGACGGTTGTAGTAGTGCAGGGCGACGATCCGCCGCTGTCGTTGCGGCAAGAGCGCGATCGCCTCGATGACCTCTCGGCGTTCGCCGCTTTCTAGCGCGATGCGCGCGGGATCTGCGCTGAAATCCGGCGCACCATCTGTTCCCGGGAAGGCATCGAGCGAGAGCGGCGCGAGCCGAAACGCTGCCGTGCGTGCCCGATGCAAGCCCGTGGTGCGTCGTTCCATTTCCGACATGGAAGGCATCGAGCCGCGCGTCTGGGCGAGCGCCAATTGCGCGCGTTCCGCGGCCCGAAGTTTTCGCCGAGCGCGTTCCGAGACCGGGTCGAGACGGCGGAGCCCGTTCAGCATCGCACCGACGATGAGGCGCCGAGCATAGGTGTCGAGCGTCGCACCGCGCTCCGCATCGAACGTGTCGACGGCCCGAATCAGCCCGACGAATCCGTCACCGACGAGGTCATCGATGTCGGCGGCAGGCACCATCCTTCCGACTCTTCGCGCGGTCAACCGCACAAGCGGAACCATTCGCCGAATCGTTTCCTCGCGTGGCTCCGTCGTCATGGCTCGAAACCTGGTAGCGCCTTTTGCGGCATCGCACGGGCCATCCCAAGCGCGCACGCATCGATGACGATGTCGCCGTAAAAGCCGAGCGGTTTTGCGAGCGGCCGCAGTGCGATACTCGTTAGCAGCGCAGTGAAAGCGACAGCGCCATCGCGCTCGGCGTCGGGATGCGCTTTGCGGCTTACGAGTGGCAAGAGTGTCGCTTCAGCGGTGGAGATTGTTGGCGATGCGCAGCATCTCATCGGCCGCCTGCACCCCCTTTGCGTTCGCCTCATAGGCTCGCTGTGCGGTGAGGATCTGCATCATCGCCTCGACGATAGAAACGTTGGAACGCTCCAACATCCCGAAGACGACCTTCGTCCCATGGAGTGTACCGACGTGCAGCGAGCGTGGCGGCCCGGAGGCCGAGGTAGCAGAAAACAAGCTCGAGCCAATCGTGCGCAGCGCTTCGGGCGCATCGAAAGCCGCGATGCGTATCTGGCCCGCGGCATTGGCGCGGTTGCCGGTCCGCGTCACCTTCACGTGACCGTCGCCGTCGACGCGCACGTCGGTCGCGTCATTCGGAATACGCACACCGGCAAGCCGCCAGCCCTCGTTATTTTCGAGCGCTCCGTCGGCCGCGCGAGAAAACGATCCTGCGCGAGTGTAGGCTCGCTCACGGCCGCGTTCGACGACGAAAAATCCACGGCCGTCGAGAGCAACATCAAAAGGGCCGCCGCTCTTCATCAGCTTGCCCTGCGAAAAGATACAATGCGTTCCCGCGGACGATGTGCCAAGTGGCACGTCTCGTCCAATCACAGAAAATACCGCGGTTGCTGCTTTGAAACCGGGGACGTCGGCGTTCGCAAGGTTGCCGGCAATCACGTCGAGGTTTTGTTGCTGCGCCGCCATGCCGCTCGCAGCCGCATAGAGCGCGCGGTTCACGAGCGCAGCCTCGGGACGTCACCGGCGGCCTTCGCCCGAACGTCGTCGATCGCGGACATGGTCTTCTGTGCCGTCTCGAACGCACGTTGCGCGGCCAGGATGTCGACCATTTCATGAACTGCATCGACGTTGGAAGCCTCGATGAAGCCGCTTTGCACGGTTGCATCGCCTTGCACGCGGATTCTGCCAACGACGCCGCCTGACGGATCGGTGACCGTTCCGCGTTCATCGACCGTCGCATCGGCGGGCGCACGGAGCGTGCCGCGCTCTGCGAGCAACACGCGTCCATTCGGATCGAGCCATTCGCCCTTTGCGGTCCGCTGAAACGATGCGGAGCCGATAACGGCGACGCGTCCCGCGGCGTCGCGTACGAGAAACCCTCCCGAGCCTCCCGTTACGGCAACGTCGAGGGTTCGGCCGGTATGGCGCAGTGCACCGCGTTCGCTCGCGACGTGTGATGCGAGCGAAACGCCGCCGTGCCGCAGGCGGAGCTCTGCGACGTGACGCCGGAAACCGTCCGTCGACGCGTTCGCCAAATTGCCGGCCGCAACGTCGACGCGACCTTGCATCGCGTGCATGGCCGTTGCCATGAGCTCAATTCCATCCATGTCGCGACCCTAGCCGGCTCATCTTGCCGGCGCGTTACGCGGGCTTTACGTCGCGATGTCGCTCAGGCGAAAGAAAACGGCGGCAGCGGCCCTTCCAAATAGACGCTGACGCCCAGCTCGTGACCGGCCGGCGCGAGCGCCGAGAGCGCCGCGCGCAACATCAGCTCGCCGCTTTCATCGACCAGCAGCGTCGCACCCAACACGAAACCTCGCACGCCCCGCGCGTCGAACCGGCGCATCGCCGCCGCAGCGTTACGCATCGCTTCCCACAGGTCACGCGCGTGCGCATCGAGCGGCGTCGCGGCTGCCCGAATCCGCGCCGTGACGCGTCCGCGCGAGCGCCGTCCTACGCGCAGCAAATACGGATCCGCCGACGGGAGCGCATGCGGCCCAATGAAGGCGTGCACGCCGTATTCCACCTTGCCGGAAAGCCGCGAGAGCGCCCGGCTCCAGCGCGTATAGTTGCCTTGCGCCGCGGCATCGAACGCGTCGAGCCCTTCATAGATCGTCAAAAATGGCGCCGGCCACAGGTTGCCGTCGGCCCGCATCCGTTCGAGGACGCGTTCGTGATGCCGCGCCTGTTGGCGCAGCCACTTCCGGTCCGTGCGCCGCTGTTCTATCCCGTGCGAAGAGAACTCGCTGGGATCGACGGCGGCGGTGATCAGGCCGAGCCGGCCGAGGCGCAGCACCATCGCGCGATGGCCGTCCACAACGAGCCGTCGGCCCGCAAGCGCGGCGGGAACCACACCGTATAGCGCGACCGCGCGGTCTGCCGGAAGCGCGCGCCGCTCGAGCAGCGGCGCAGCCTGCGCTCTACCCAACGCTATGCCGGTTCGGTCGTCAACACCGGATGCGCATCGGTGGTGGCACCGTTTTCCGTTACCGCATTCGACGGCCGCTCGATCAGCGACATGTGCGTCATTAGTAAACTGCGCAATTCGCTCTTGGCTTTCTCCGCCATCTCGACCGCACGCTGCATCTCGCGGCGCGCATCCTCTGCGCGGTCCGCGTACGAGGTGATTTCGCGTTCGATCGCGATGCGGGCTTCCGCCTTGATGAGGTCGGCTTCCTTATGTGCCGAGGCTTTCGTTTCGTCGGCGGTCCGCTGCGCCAGGATGAGGGTGTTCTGGAGCGACTCCTCCATCGACTTGAAGTGGCTCACCCGGTCACGCAGATCCGCAATCTCGGCTTCCAGTGCCGCCCGAGCGTGGGCCTCGTCCTCTAGCGACTCGATGATGTCGTCGAGAAACTGGTCGACTTCGGCGCGGTCGTAGCCCTGCAGCGCCTTCTTGAACGTCTTGTGCTGGATGTCGACGATGCTGATTTTTTGCATGCTCGCCCTCCGCCGCTAGCCGTTTCGGGCGTTCATGAAGTCCAACATCGAGTCGGACCCCAAACTCTCCCGAATCCCCTGCGCGTTGACGCTCACGCCCGGCGGCACGACCAGATACATCGCTTCGGCAAGCTTTTGAATGCGGCCGTCCAGCGTGTAGGCGACGCCCGACGTGAAATCGACGACCCGCTGCAAGAGACCGCGGTCGGCGCCCTGCAGGTTCACGATCACCACCTGACGCGCCCTCAGTGCATCGGCCACTTCCGTGACGTCTGCAAAGCTGTGCGGCACGAACACGCTCACTTCGGTGGCATTCCGCCGGCCGTCGCGCGCGGCGAAGGCGACGACGTTGCGCCTCGGCGCCGGTGTCTCGGGCTCCGGAGCCTCTAAATATTCTTCGTCCTCGTCTTGGAGCGAGAAAAACGCTCCGATCCGTTGCAGTACGCTCACGGTACTTCCCCTCCCCCAGAAATCGGTGGCCGTGCCCCGAACAACGCCGTGCCGAGCCTCACCATGGTCGAGCCACACGCGATCGCTTCACGCCAGTCGTCCGACATGCCCAGTGAAAGCGTCGTCCCTCCGACGCGTTCGAACGCTCGCGCGGCGGCCTGGAATGCGGCGACGATCGCACGGCGGTCCTGCGTAACCGGGCCGATCGCCATGACGCCATCGACGTCGAGGCCATCGTCGCGCAGCTGTGTTGCGAAGCCGTGCGCTTCGTCCGGAGCGATGCCGTAGCGCTCGGTCGGCGAGATGTTGACCTGAACGAGCGTCTTCGGCGACCTTCCGAGTCTGCGTGAAACCCGTGCAATGGCGCGTCCCGCGTCGATCCGATCGATCGATTGCACGACGTCGAACAGCTCGACGATCGCCTTGGCTTTGTTCGTTTGCACGTGGCCGATGAAGTGTTTGCGCGCACCGGCGATCCCCGCATATTTGCTGCGCGCTTCCTGCACGTAGTTTTCGGCAATGTCCCCCAAACCGGCCTCGACGGCGGCAACCACGTCGTCGCGTGGCTGCGCCTTCGTCACGCCGATCAGTCGAACCGATGATGGATCGCGTCCGACGCTGCGGCAAGTTGCGGCGAGCTGTTCCCGCACGTCGGCAATGCGATCCATGAGCGAGTGCGGAGCCTCGGCCGTCCCGGCTCCGACGTCGGCCTTCATGGACTGCAACCGTTCAGGTTGTGCGGCGCGATTCCCTATGCCGCTGCTGACGCTTCGGTATGGACGTTACGGCGGTATGAAAGGACGATGAGCGCTATCCCGATGACGATCATCGGCAGCGCAAGCAGTTGCCCACCCGTAAACGGGCCCACGGCAACGTCGGTTTGCCGCCACAGTTCCGCAACGGAACGCGTGACGCCGTAGAGCGTAAACCAGGTCCACGCCACCACGCCGTCGGGCGGCCGCCGGCGGTAGACGATCAGCAGAATCGGCAGCACCGCAATATCCATCAGTGCCTCGAAGATCTGTGAGGGGTAGCGATAGCCGTCGTAGCGCGGGAATTGCATGCACCACGGGTGATCCGGGACACAGACGTTGCCGACCAACTCGTCGTTGATGAAGTTCACGAGCCGGGTTAGCGCGATGCCGACCGGCAGTAACACCACCACTTCATCCGCCAGCACGTTGAAACGCAAGCCCGGATGTCGCCGCAGAAACAGCGCGATGGCTACGATCACCCCGATGAGCCCCCCAAAGAAACCCATCCCACCGTTCCACACCGCGATGAGATTGATGAGCGCGCGGGGTGAGCCGAAATAGAAGTCGGCGTTGTGGTGCGAGACGATATCGGCGACCACGAAAAAGGAACGTCCCCCGATCAACACCCCCGCCAGCGCGTAGACGAGGAAGTCGAGGATTTGGTCACCTGTGAGCCCGAGGCGCCGTCGGCCTGCCGCCCGGTTCATCCAGAGTCCGACGCAGATGAAACCGGCGAGATACGAAAGCCCATAATAACGGATGGCGATGGGACCCAGATGGAAAGCCACCGGATCGATGTTCGGGTATGTGAACCAGTGCTGCACGCTGGACGACCATGCTTCTCCCAGCACAGGCTCCCCTTTTTGCCCGGGCGTGACGCCGGCGCGGGCCATGAAGGAGGCTCCGTCGTAGAAGCGACCGCCCCATGCATCCGCAACTCAACGCTCTAACGGCGTTCCTCGCCGGTCTCGTCTCGTTCGTGTCGCCGTGCGTGCTGCCGCTCGTCCCGTCGTATCTCTCGTTTCTGACGGGGACGACGCTGGAAGACCTCAAGACGCAGAACGCGGCCCAAGAGCGGGCACGCGTCCTCGGCCACGCCTTCGCCTTCGTGTGCGGATTCACGGTCATCTTCGTGCTGATCGGGCTCTCGGCCAGCGCGATCGGCGGACTCTTCGCAACCTATAAAGATGGAATCGCGCGCGTCGGCGGCGCGATCATCATCATCCTCGGCCTCAACATGCTGGGGCTGTTCAAGATCCCGCTGCTGGCGATGGATAAGCGCTTTCATCTGCGGCCCGGCCGCCAGTCGCCAATCGTTTCATTTCTCGTCGGGATCGGCTTCGCTGCAGGCTGGTCACCCTGCATCGGCCCCATTCTTTCGGCCATCATCCTGCTCGCTTCGCAGGAACGCGTTGCACTCGCGACTGGGATGCTGCTGCTCTATTCGCTCGGGCTTGCGATCCCGTTTCTCATCACCGCCGCGGCAATCACGCAGTCGCTGAACGTGCTCAACCGGATAAAGCGCTATCTCCCCGCGATCGAGGCGACCTCCGGAGCGATCTTGGTCGCGACCGGGATCGTGCTGGTGACGGGCTCGTTCACCCGAATCGCCGGCTTTTTCTACCAGTACGTCAAGCCGCCGAGCCTCTAGACGGCATGCTGCGTTCCCTCTCGTTTTGGCTCACGGCTGTCTTGGTAGTCGTCGCGGATCAGTACACCAAGCACGTCGTTTCGACCGACTTTTTACCGGGCGAGAGCCGAATCGTCGTCCGGCACGCCCTCTGGCTGACGTACGTGCAAAACGTGCACGGCGCGTTTGGCTTGTTCGGTTCGCGCCCCTGGCTTCTGATCGCGATGGCGCTGGTCGTGCTCGCCGTCTTCTGGCTCTCGTTCAGAGAAAGCGCGCTGCAGTCACGCCTCGTCCGCATCGCCTTCGGCGCAATCGTCGGCGGCGCCGTCGGCAACATCCTGGATCGCTTTCACTACCAGTACGTCATCGACTTCATCGACCTCCGCTGGTGGCCGGTCTTCAACGTTGCCGACTCCTGCATCACGATCGGCGTGTGCCTTCTCGTCCTCACCACGCTCTTGCGCGAACGCGCGGTCGCGCGCGCCAAGTCATCACCGGGACCCACGTCGTAACGGCCGACGAGGCCGGCGAGCGCGCCGACGTCGTCGTTGCGCGCCGTGCACACGCGTCGCGGTCGGCGGTCACGAAAGCCTTCACCGAAGCGCGCGTCTTGGTCAACGGACGGACCGTGAAACCGAGTACGCCCGTCGCGGCAGGCGATGAAATCGCGTTTTCCGTCTCGCTACCCGCACCGCTCGAGCTACGCGCGCAAGCGATTCCGCTCGACATCGTGTATGAAGACGCCGACCTGATCGTCGTCGACAAGCCGGCCGGAATGGTCACGCACCCCGCTCACGGCTCGCGCGACGGCACGCTCGTCAACGCGCTCCTCGCGCATGTCGGCGCTTTGCCGGCTCAGCCCAAGCGAGACGACGGCGAGCCGGAGCCCGCCGGCGTCCGTCCCGGACTGATTCATCGGCTCGACCGCGATACGTCGGGCCTGATCGTCGTGGCAAAAACGCCGCACGCTCTCAGTATGCTCGGCAAGGCGATGCAGCGCCGCGCCATCGCGCGCGAATACCTCGGCTTGGTAGCAGGTATCCCGGAACCCGACCAGGGCACGATCGAGGGGCCCATCGGGCGAGATCCGCAACACCCACTCCGCTTTGCGGTCCGCAGCGACGGCAAGCCCGCCGTGACGCAGTATGCCATACGGGAACGTTTGGTGCGCGCGAGCGAACTGGTCTTTCGTCTCGAGACGGGCCGGACGCATCAGATTCGCGTCCACATGGCCGCCTTCGGCTATCCGATCCTCGGCGACACGGTGTACGGTCGCCGCGATTCGCGCCTTGCGCTCACCGGCCAGGCATTGCATGCGTGGCGACTGCGCTTGCGGCATCCACGCACCGGCGAATCGCTCGAATTTGAAACGCCGCCGCCATCCGGCTACCAACAGGCGCGCGACGCGCTGCGCACGTGACCATGCCGCGTCATCGCTTCACGCTGCTGGCGTGCGACGGTGCAGCACGGCGCGGTACCTTGAAACTTGCGCACGGGACGGTCGATACGCCGGCGTTCATGCCGGTCGGTACGGCTGGAACGGTCAAGGCGCTCGCGCCGCGGGACCTGGAAGAGCTCGACGCCCAGATCGTCCTCGCCAATACCTATCACCTCTGGTTACGACCCGGTCTCGCGGTCCTCGAAGCCGCGGGAGGGCTCCATCCGTTCATGGGGTGGAATCGCCCGCTGCTGACGGACAGCGGAGGCTTCCAGGTCTTCAGCCTCGAGTCACGCCGCGTCGTCACCGATGACGGCGTTCGCTTTCGTTCCCATCTCGACGGCAGCGAACACCTCTTCACGCCCGAGAACGTCGTGGCATTTCAGGAGCAAATCGGCGTCGACGTGGCGATGGCGCTCGACGTCTGCACCAAACTCCCGGCGGACCCCGCGGTCCTCAAAGAAGCCGTACGACGCACGACGGTCTGGGCGGAGCGCGCCGCCGAAGCGCGCTCGCGGTCGGAGACCGTGCTTTTCGGAATCGTGCAAGGGGGGTTGGATGAAGCGCTGCGCGCCGAAAGCGCGGAGGGGCTCGCCGCCCTCGACTTTCCAGGCTACGCAATCGGCGGACTCTCGGTCGGCGAATCGCGCGACGAATGCCAGCGAATGACTCGCTTCACGGCAGACCTGTTACCGCGCGACCGCCCGCGCTACTTGATGGGCGTCGGCACGATCGAAGATTTGCTTGCCGCGATCGAGTCGGGGATCGATCTCTTCGACTGCGTCTATCCCACCCGCTGCGGCCGAAACGGACGCGCGATGACGCGCACCGGCGAGCTCAACATTCGCAACGCCGCCTTCACGAACGATTTCAGGCCGCTCGATGAGGCGTGCGGCTGTGCCGTCTGCGCGCGGTTCACCCGCGCCTATCTGGCGCACCTCTTTCGCGCGAACGAGATGCTTGGACCGCGCCTGCTTTCCTACCACAATCTGGCCGAGCTGCTCGAGCTCACCGCCGATGCGCGCAACGCGATCGCGGCTGGCCGCTTCGCGCAGTTCCTGCGTGAGGCGCGCGCGTCTACATTCTAGCGGCACCAGGAGCGCCGAGCGTCCGAGCACCCACGATGAGGAGCCACAGCATGATCGCGATCTCGGCAAAGCGTATCGGCGACGTGATCCTGAGGACGGCGTCGAGCGAGTCTGGCCATAAGAACGCGCTCAAAAACATCGCGAGCCATCCGAACCCGTCGACGACGAGCCAGATACCCAACAGCCGAGGCAGAAATCCCGACTTGTACACCAGAATCCCAAACGGGAAGAGCCACAGTCCGGCAAAGACGAAGCTCAGAAACAATTCGTAGTGGTGCAATCTTAGGAAGAGCATTGCGAGCGCATCGCGTTGCGTCTCTGAAAACGCCGACAAGAAACCGGTCGGGCCGACGAACAGCAAGGCCGCGACGTAATTCAGTGCGTTGGCGAAATAGAACGGCACCTGCAAGAGGGCGCCGAAGAGCACCATCAAGGCCGCTTGAACTGAATCGACGTCCCTCAGCAATTGATAGAGCGCGAGCACGATGAGCAGCCAAACGATTCCGGCAACGACGTCGGTGACGATCGCTACGCGAAAGAGGAACTCGTTTGCCGCAATCGCGTGTGCGGTCGCCACCGCGTCCCCAGGCTTGATGAACCGGTCCGGCAGGTACATCAAAGCAAAAAATCCGAGCAGAACACCGATCAGGTACAGGAAGCCGGCGACTCGGGCGTCTCGGTTACGCACGCCTCAGGTACGCCCCGACGCGAGCGGGGTTTCGTTCGCTTGCGGAAGTGGCAGCCCAGGCGGCAGGGGGCAACCCGGCAAGCGCCTAACCCTCACCAGACTTCGAAATTATCGTAGTTTTTCTTTGGGAGAAACGACGCCCGTGTTAAACGGCGAACCCCTGCACCGCGACGAGCCGGATTTCGAGCCTGGAGCGAACCAGCGCATCGCCGTCCCGCTGGAGTTTGTCTTTACGGCGCTGGCGATGGCGCTTGGCGTCGTGGTCCTCGTCCGCGCGCTGCTCTTCTAGGCGTCGAAGGCGCGGACGATCTCGGCGCACGGCGCGCACAGCGTTGGGTGTAGCGGATCCGACCGCAGCGGCAGGTATTTCCAACAGCGGGCGCATTTTTCGCCGCTCGCCGCAGACAGTGTGAGCTCGGGCTCTTGGCACGCTTCGTCGGCAGTGACGTCGAGCGCCGATACGATGAGCGCCTCTCGCAGGTTGTCTCCGAGCGCCGTCAGACGCTCCGCGTCGGCGGGACGCGCACGCAAGTGCGCCTGAAGTTGAAAGTCACGGAACCCTTCGCTTGCCGCTACAGTGCCACGCAGCCGCTTGAGCATCTCCCACGTTTCGAGCGACGAATCGTCGCGCGCCCCGTGCGGGTGTGATCGAGGCATCTCGAGATCGAAGACGCTCCCTGCATCGCCCCGCAAAGCGGCGGGAACGGCTTGCCATGCTTCTTCCGCGGTGAACGAAAGGATCGGCGCAGAGAGCGCAAGCAGCGCGCGCAGGACGCGGTACGCCGCCGTTTGACCGCTGCGCCGCCGCGGCGCTTCGCGCGCACTCGAATAGACGCGATCTTTCAGCGCGTCGAGATAAAACCGCGAAAGATCTTCGGCATCGAAGGCAAGCAGCGCTAGGTACACGTCGTGCAACCGGTATCCGCGGTAGGAGGCCATCACGCGCCGCGCGACGTCGTCGAGCGCCGCCAGCGCCAAACGGTCGAGCGGCTCCAACGCCTCGTCCGGAACGATGTCGCCGGGGCCGAGATCATCGATGATGCCAAGCAAGTAGCGCAGACGGTAGCGCAGGTTACGATAGACGCCGCTCACCGCCGTAAGGAGCGCGTCGCTGACGCGCACATCGGCCGTAAACTCGACTGAGGCGCACCACAGCCGAAGAACGTCGGCGCCGTACCGGTTCATCGTCTCCAGCGCGCCGAGGTAGTTCCCCGTGGATTTGTGCATCGCGTGTCCTTCCGCGTCCACGACCATCCCGGCCGAAACCAATTCTTTATAGGGAGGCGCGCCCTTCAGCGCAACGGCGAGGAGCAGCGAGCTGCGAAACCACCCGCGATACTGATCGTTGCCTTCTAAATAGAGGTCGGCCGGCCACGGCATTCCGTCGTGTCCCAACACGGCCAAGTTCGATACGCCGGATTCGAACCAAATATCGACGATATCGGATTCTTTTTGCAACCGCGTGCTGCCGCACTGAGGACACACGAAGCCCGGCGGCAAGAACGTCGCGACGTCTTCCGTCCACCAGACGTCGGCGCCGTCCGCGCGAAAGCGTGAAGCGACCACGCGCGCAACTTCAGGGTCCAATACCGAGGCGTCGCAGTCGAGGCAGCGCAGCGCGGGAATCGGCGTACCCCAGGTGCGTTGGCGAGAAACGCACCACTCCGGGTGATTTTCGATCATCTGATGCAGGCGTTCTTGGCCCCATTTTGGCATCCACGCGACCGTCGGCAGCAACTCGTCGGCGCGCTTGCGCAAACGGTTGACATCGAGGGCGATGAACCACTGTGACGTGGCCCGAAAGATGACGGGATTACGGCAACGCCAGCAGTGCGGATACGAGTGCACGATGCTGCCATGCGTGTACAGCGCACCGGAGGCCGCTAAGTCGGCGACGATATCCCGGTTCGCTTCGAAGATGTTGCGTCCAGCGTAGCGGCCCGCCTCACTGGTGAAATGGCCGGACCCGTCGACCGGCACGACTGTCGGCAAACCGAAACGCACGCCGGTATCGAAGTCGTCAGCACCGTGTCCGGGCGCGGTGTGCACTGCCCCGGTTCCCGTCTCCAAGTCGACGTAGTCCGCGCTGACGATCAGCGAGTCGCGCTCGAACAACGGATGGCGTACCGCCGCACCGACGAGCGCGCTCCCTTGCGCACCGCCGATCCGCTCCGGCGCGGAACCGGGGACGAGCGCAAAGACCTGATCGGCAAGCACGTCGGCCACGACGAGCAGTTCCTCGTTGCGCCGGTACACGCCGTATTCCGCATCCGGTTTGAGCGCGATCGCCGCGTTGCCCGGAAGCGTCCAGGGTGTCGTCGTCCAGATGAGCACCGAAAGCGCGAACGGCACGCTCGGGGGCGCCCCGGTTTTTGCCAGGATCTCGCGCTTCTGTGCTGGCGTAGCAGGAAACCGCACGTAGATCGAAGGCGACTCACGGTCCTTGTACTCGATCTCCGCTTCAGCGAGCGCCGTCTCGTCGTGAACACACCACAACGTGGAGCGCAGCCCCTTGTACAGTTGATTGACCGCTGCCAAATCGCCCAATGCCTGGACGATCGTCGCCTCGAACTCTTTGGCAATCGTCATGTAGGGATGCGAGAACTCACCAAACTGACCCGTTCGCAGAAAGGTGTCGCGTTGAATGCCGAGCCAGTACAGTGCCCGGTCGCGACAGCGCGCGCGCAACTCCACGGGGTCCACTTCACGAAAGTCGAGGCCGAGGTGTTTGAGCGCTTCGTACTCGATCGGCAACCCATGCATGTCCCAACCGGGAACGAACTTGGCATAGCGCCCGTCGAGCAAGTGTACTTTGACGAACACGTCCTTCAACACGCGGTTGAGGAAGTGTCCCATGTGCACCTCGCCGTTCGCGTATGGCGGCCCGTCATGCAAAATCCACGGCGTGCCGCCGGCGTTCCTGGCAAGACGCCGCTCGTACACGCGCTCATGCTGCCACCACGCAACGCGGTCCGGTTCACGGCGCGACAAATCGGCCTTCATCGGAAAGCCGGTTCGCGGAAGGTTCAGCGTGGAACGATAATCCGTCGCGATCGACTCACTCATCGCGGGTAACCTGGAACTCGGCGCTCATGAGGAGGCGATGCCTTCGTGCCGCTTCGAGTCCGGCCTCTGTCGCTCGGCGAGCACCTCGTCGAGCGTCGCAAAATTCTTTCGTGCCAACGCCTGCATGCCATCGCGCGCACGAGCGACGAGTCCGGCCAGTTCTTGCCGCCGCGCCCAGACCTCGTCCGCCACATCTTCTGCAGGCGCATCGGCACGCTCGCCCGCGGTCCACAGCGGTGCGAGCGGATACGCGATATCGTCGCACAGCGCCGACACCTTCGGATCGTATGCCAGCGCGAGAAACGGCACGCCGAACCTCACCGCAAAAATGAGCGCATGGAGCCGCATGCCGATGACCAGTTGCGCACGCCGGAAAACCCGCGCGGCTGAGGCCACGTCGTCGAGCGGCAAGAGCGTTGGGCGCGAACGGCACTCGCGCATGACGATGGTGCAGGCTTCGGCGTCCGCCGGTCCACCAAGCGGGACGAATCCGACGTGGGCGCCTTTGGCCGCAAGCCGGTCGACGGCAGCGGTCACGCGTTCGCGTGCTTGAGTGGAATTCCGCCACGGTCGCACGCTCACGAGAACCAGAGGATCGCTTTCCGCGCCGAGCCCGAGGGCGGAGAGGTCGTCATCGTCATCCGCAGCGTCGAGAAGAAAAACGGGATCCGCGGTGCGCTGAATTTGCAGCGACGGGGCAAGGGAACGCAGGAGCGTGCAGGACCGTTCGTCGCGCAGCGTCGCCGCGGCGACACCGCGTACCGATTCTCGCACCACCTGACGTCCCAGAAAATCCAAGGGCCCGATCGACTGCGCAAAAATCAACGTCGTCTTTCCGGCTGCGGCCGCGCGCCGCACGATGCTGGCGTAATACAGAAGGCTACGCAGGCTCGTCGCCGTTTGGAACAGTCCGCCTCCGCCCGAAAGGACGATGTCGGCGCGGCGAATCGCACGCAGCACGGCGCGAACGTCTCCACGCGGCGTCGCGTGAGTCCCGGTCGTTTGGGCCGTGAGTTGGGGCCGCGCGCTGAGCACCTCGATTTCGACGTACGGATATCGCGTACGCAGCTCGGAAACGATGACACTGAGCAGCGCCTCGTCGCCGAGATTCCCGAAACCGTAATATCCGCTGAGCAGAATGCGCACGTCACGCCGGCGCCGCGCTGCCCGGCGCACGCGAACGGATAGCCCGCAACCGCAAAACGCGCCGGTAGACCAGCACCACGATCGCGCCGATGATTGCACCGGCAATCGCACCGTTGAGGACGCGAATCAGCGATACGGCGAGCGGCGAATGCAGATGCGAAAACGTATCGACGATATCCGAGGTCCCGACCGCTATCCCCAGCGCCAGGAGCCAGCCAATCGCGCGCCGGTGGGCGAGCGTCAGCGCGGGCAAGAGCATCATGAGCGGAAACCCGATCACGAACTCCTTGAAGCGCGGCCGGACGCCGAGCACCGCGGTCAGCCCGCTGCGCAAGGATAACTCGAACGAGGAAGGCGCGATGTCAGCCTGGTTGCCGCTGCGCGTGACATAGAGCAGCGCCGCGGCCAAAAGCACGATCGCGGCGGCCAATTGGTACATCCGCACCGGCTCGATGAGGCTGCGCGCAAACCCCAGCGGCGCGGCGCCGAAACGCGACGTGTACAGATACAAGCAGAGGACGATCACCGGCGGCAGGACCAGCACCGCCTTCACGCCGGTGAAGCGCTCGATTTCGAGCATCGTCAACGGAACGCTCAACAATCCGACGACGACCAGCGCGCCACACAGCGCGATCCCACCCGCGATGCCGATGGTGCGCAGACCATCGCGCAGCGCCGCTGCCGCCGACGCCTTCGGCGGCAACACGAACTGTGGCGCGACCGCGACGAACGCCGCCACCGGAAACGCCAGCGCACCGATGAGGGCGATGAGTTTGCGCGCGAGCAGATCGTGGTGAAGCGCGTATCCGGCCACGACGATGAGCAGATCGAGCGCGAAGGCAACGAGCCACCACCGCCGGCTCGATATCCCGAAATCCTCGAGCATGAGAAGGATGACGGCGGGGACCGCCAGCGAGACGACGACGATCCAGAAGATGTTTGCACCGAAGGGCCGGAACGGAGTCGCACGGCCTAAGCGAAAGCCGCTCGAGTGCAAGCCGTCGGCAATCTGGCGTACCATCTCGACGTTCGCCGCCTCCGGCGTCAGGTCGCCTTCGGCGTGCAGGAATGGCCGCAGGTAAACGACGCGAATGTTGCGCTCTCGCACACCGAGCAAATAGCGCGCGACGATGGTTCGAAAGTCGAGCTTGTCCTGCTCAGTCTTCGAAATGGCTTGGACGCGCACCGTGAGCGATGGAAGCCGCTGCGCCAACCCCTCGTTGCCGTGTTGGATTTGGTTTTGATCGTACGTCTCGATCGACCCATAGTTGATTCCAAATCCCTGGAGCGCCGTAGCGGTGTCGTCGAGGTGATCCGGATATCCCAGCACTTGATTGCGCAAGCCAAAAAACACCGCCGTCGAGATCCGTTCGTGGGCGCGAACCGAGCCGATGAGTCCAGCGATCTCGGGCGCGCCGAAGCGTTCATCGTTTTGGAAGCGAGGAACGAGCAACAGATTGGCATCGTGCGCGAGCGCGAGCTGAGCAGCGGGGATCCCAAATCCCAGCGAGCTGAAGAAATCGACTTGCGAACGGATCGCCAAAATCGCCGGCAAAGTTTGGCGCAAAACGCGGACGGCGTGCCCGCCGAGATGCAAGGCAATCGTCGCGCGGTACCGCGCCAAATCGGGGGCGGTGTAGACGACGAGATACAGTTCGTCCGGTGACAGTTTCCCGGCGCGCGCGAGTGACGAGAGCAGGGGGTCCGAAACGGGTCCGAGGCGTGCCGTGTCGATGAGCGTTTGCCCCGGCAACAGCACCGCACCATTGCCGCTATTGATTCCGCTCCCCAACTCTTCGGGCACCGCGAGCGACGTGAGCCCGGCCCGGCGCAGCGCGATCAAAAACTGCAGTTCGTTGTACCCGTACGACCGCGCGAGTGCCGAAAAGTCGGGATAATCCATCACCAGCTCGACGCGCCGCGTCTGCGACTCCACGTGCGCGCGATACAGCGCCACGTAGAGCGCCGCCAGCAACGCAATCCCCAAAATGAGCATGAGCGTCCCGCGCGTCGTTCGCAGTCGCCCCATCTCATGCAGAACGCCGCCCGAAGGCAGCGCCGTCATTCGCGCTTGTCGCACGACAAGCGTCTTCGGTGCAGCGCGCTGGCTTCACTGCCCTTCCGATGTGTGAGGCGCTATTCGGCCGTGATCGATTCCGCCTGGGGAAGGCTGCGTTTCGTGCCCGCGTAGGCATACACGGTTACCGCGCCAAGCGCGACGATCGCAACAACGTTGCTGATCAGTGTGACGCGATCGCTCAGGACCATCGACCCCATCGCAACGCCGCCGAGAACGCCGCCGATGAGTGCGTCCATCGCCGCACCGGCGACCAGCGCGCCCAAGACGAACAAGCCGAGGAACGCCCATACGACCGCCGGTGGAAACGTCTTGCGATAGATCGCGATGAGCGGCGGAACGAGCAAATCGCCGTAGATGAACGTCGTGTTTGCGCCGAGCGGGATTCCGGCCATAGCGAGGTAACGCGCGATCGGCACGTTTCCCATGGAGCACACGAACGTGAGCACCGCGAGCAGCAATCCTACCAATAAGAGGAGGACGTAACCGACGAACGGCACGGCGCCGACCGCATGGAGCGCCCCAGAAAGCCAGCGCGCCGGCACGAGGGCTGCGGCGAAGCCGGCCACCACGAAGCCGATCGTGAGCTCCCAGCGCAACATCAGCACATCTCCCCACGCCGTCGTCAGGATGCGCCGCCACACCGTGCTGCGGCGGAGCGCCGCGAAGCTCTCTCGAACGTCGAGCGTTCTGCCTTCGTTCCCGAGCACTGCGGCCGGATCGATGCGAAACGCGCGTTCATGCGCGCTCCCGCAAAACAGATACGTCGTCCGCTCGTAGGCGACGGCGTGGTCGCGCTCTCCCTCCATACCGCACTGCAAGCATTGCTCCACCAGCGCCGGTTCACCAATGGATTCGTGACGCATCGCCCTCCACTCGCGGAAAAGCAGCGTGAAACCACCGGTAACGATGGCGATGATGATGAGGCCTCCCACGAACTCGGCGAGCGCGAACTTCCACCCGAGCAGCGCCCAAAACAGAATCAGGATCGCGACGTTCATATTCGTCGACGAAATCAGAAACGACAGCACCGCGCGCAGGTCGGCGCCTTTTGCATAAAGACCGCGCGCTGCCGCAACCGCGCCGTACGAGCAGGCCGACGCGACGATTCCAAACGCTGCCCCTCGAATCACGCCATACAATCCCGTGCCGAAGACTTTGGCAAGCGCGACCCGGTTGAACGTCACTTGCGCGACTGCGGATATCAGAAAACCGAAGATGAGCCCGAAGAGGCTGTCCCAGAGGAGTTCGAGAGTCGCGCGAACGCCGCCGAACAGGCCGGCGTGGAGACCTACTGCTTCCACGCAGGCGTGCGACGCTCGACGAAGGCCGCCATCCCCTCGTGCGCATCCTCTGCCAGGGCGTTCATACTCATCACTTCTTTGGCGTAGGCATACGCTTTGGGCTGATCGAGATCGATCTGCGCATAAAACGCCGCCTTCCCCAAACCGACGACGAACGCGCTCGCGTTCGCTACGCTTCGCGCAAGCTCGACAACCGCTTCACGGAGGCGTTCAGGCTCCACGACGCGGTTCACCAAACCCCACGCAGCCGCCGTCTCGGCGTCGATGAATTCGCCCGTCAAGAGCATCTCCATCGCGCGCTTTCGGCCGATCGCGCGGGTGAGTGCCACCATCGGCGTCGTGCAAAACAGTCCGATCTTGACGCCCGGCGTCGCAAACCGCGCAAGGTTCGACGCGACAGCGAGATCGCAACTGGCGACCAGTTGACAACCGGCGGCGGTGGCAACCCCATCGACCTCCGCGATGACGGGTTGGGGAATACTCTGCATGGCGGTCATGAGCCGGGTACAAACGTCGAACGTCTCGCGGTAACTCGCCACGTCGCCCCGCAACAATTCCCGTAGGTCGTGACCGGCGCTGAACGCTGGTCCAAGCGCCCGTAGAATCACGACGCGGACGGAGCGGTCGTTACCGATCTCCTCCAGCACGCCGAGAAGCGCTTCCATGAGCTCGAGCGAAAGCGCGTTGCGCTTTTCGGGGCGCGCGAGCGTGATCGCTTCGATTCCGCTTGCTTCAGGTTCGCGCGTCACATACGGCTTTCCGACGACCTTTCCAAGCGTTTCCATGCTCACTCTAACCCGCGGCTGCGCATGCTCGGTTTCCTTGGTTTCTCATCTCGCACTAAGCGGGCGTCGGCGCCTTGGGCTCGTTACATGGGTACCGCATATTCTGCCCGGCCTTGCCATCGCGAGCGTCTTCCGCGAACGAGAAGCGCCGACGGGCGGACCCAAAAAGGACACAAGAACCATGCACTCATCCAAACTGTTCGGAAGGCTGGCTGGGGCGGCGGCCGGCGCCTTGCTCGTTGCCCTCGTGGCCGCGATGCAACCGGCCTCGGCGGACGAACCCGGCGTAGCGCGACTCACCGCAATCAACGGCGACGTCGCGATTCGACGAGGTGACTCCAACGCCACCTACGCAGCCGCGGACAACGCTCCCCTCATGGCGAGCGACTACGTCTCCACTGGGAGCGGCGCTTCGCGCGCCGAGATCCAGTTCGACTACGGCAACTTCTTGCGCCTCGGCACGAACGTGCAGATGCGCCTTTCGCAGCTCGATCCGTCGAGCCACGTTGCTCAGCTCGCGGCCGGTACGGTCGAGCTCAGCATCTTACACGACACCGGCGCGCGCCCCGAGATCGATACGCCATCGGTCGCGGTTCGGCCCAACGGTGTCGGCCAATACCGCGTTACCGTGAATCCTGACGGCAGCACGCTCGTCTCAGTTCGTTCGGGGAGTGTCTCGCTCGCCGGCGGCAACACCGGTCAAACGGTTTCGAGCGGTCAAACCGTCGTCGTAAACGGCAGCGCTTCGAACCCGCAGTTCCAATCGGTTCCGATGCTCGCGTACGATAGCTTCGACTCGTGGAATCAAGCGCGTGACGCGTTCGACGGGAACGATTCCGGTTACCAATACGCCAACAACGGAATCACAGGCGTTCAAGACCTTTCGCAGTACGGCAGCTGGCAGGATAACTCGCAGTACGGCTACGGCTGGACTCCTTCGAACGTCGGCTCTAACTGGTCGCCGTATCAAAACGGTCAGTGGGCTTGGCAGCCGTATTACGGCTATACCTGGGTCGGGAACGAACCGTGGGGTTGGGCTCCGTACCACTACGGTACCTGGATGTACAACAACACCGCGTGGACGTGGTATCCGAACGCAGGACCGATGTATCCCTCAGGCCAGTATCCCTACGTAGGCCAGTACGCGTATGGCGGCTCGCCATACGGTTACGCCTCACCGTACGGCGCCGGCTATCCTGGCTACGGATATGGCTACCCGCCGTATGCAAACGGCTACCCGTACCAGTACGGCTATCCGTACTCATATGGTAGTCCGAACACGTCGGCGATGCTCTGGCAACCAGCGCTCGTCACGTTCCTCGGATTGCTCACGGGGCAACCGCTCGGCTCGGCGCTGATGAACGGACTTGCCTCGACGTCTCTCGGGTGGTCGCCACTTGCACCGGGTGAACCGATGTATCCATGGTGGGGACCGCAACAGGCAGCGTGGTACGGCTATCCGTCATCCGGTTATCCGAATTATCAAACGTATGGCTACGGTCAGCAGCCCATCTACGTTCAGGGCTCGACGCAGCCTTCGGTCACGAACTCGTATAACACGTACAACATCACCAAAATCTATAAGATCTATCGCAACACCCGCGCGCCGCACGGCGTGATGGTGGTGAGCGGAAGCGCTTTCCAAAATGGACAATGGAGAGCGATCCGCGCGCAAAGTCTCGCGCAAACGCACTTCACGAACGTCGCGGTCTTCCGTAACGTCGTGCCGGTTGCGCCGACCCAGGCACACCTCCGGTACACCACTCAACCTGGCCCGACGCGCATCGCCGCGATCGCACCGAAGACGCAGCTCTTCGCTCGGTTCCGTGCACCGAAGTTCCAACCCGCGCCGTTCGTCGCCGTCCGTAACAAGGTCGTCGCGACGACGCAGAAGCTGTATTCAGCGCATCCGACGATGCCGGGACCCGTCATCGCGCATCGCACGCTGAATGCGCCGAAACCGCCTGCCGAGTTCGTGCACAAAGTGCAAACGCAAACCGCGCATGCACCCAAAGCGACGGTGGTCGGCAAGCCGGCCACGCCGGCATGGCAGCGCTTTAATGCGATGCGGCACACCAACAACACCATGACGGTGCATCGTCCCGCGACGACCACAACGGTGAAGCGCTCGGGCG
This sequence comes from Vulcanimicrobiota bacterium, assembly GCA_019241305.1. Classification (GTDB taxonomy): domain Bacteria; phylum Vulcanimicrobiota; class Vulcanimicrobiia; order Vulcanimicrobiales; family Vulcanimicrobiaceae; genus JAFAXE01. The sequence goes on along the minus strand of JAFAXE010000198.1, from coordinate 166 downwards.
GCAACGTCACGGTTCATCGTCCCGCAACGACGACGACCGTGCATCGGGCGAGCGGCACCATCACTGTGCATCGTCCCGCGACGACCACCACGGTGAAGCGCTCAGGTGGGAATGTCACGGTTCATCGTCCTGCGACGACGACGACCGTGCATCGGCCGAGCGGCAC
>JAFAXE010000115.1 GCA_019241305.1 Vulcanimicrobiota bacterium | reverse complement strand
CGGCTCCTGGTATAGGAACGTACGAGTACGCGGTGGCATTGGGGGGACAGGGTAGTTGTCCGCAGCCGAACTTCTCGGCACCCCAGCCTCCTACCGTCTCGACGTTCCAACCGCTGTCGTGACCATGGTGTGGATCGAACGAATGCGCTTTGTCTGTCGAAAGCGGATTCGGCGTTAGAGCGGGCGGCCCAGCCGGATTCGCAATGTTCATCATGTCCTGCCATTGTTCGGTGGTGTTTCGCCACGGGTGCCCATAGTACGCCGCGAAGAGGTTGTCGAGCGATCGGTTCTCCATGTCGATCACGACGACGTGTTGGATTTGCGAGTAATACGTAAGCATGCGTTTTACTCCGCGCCAACGTCGAATCCCATAGCTCTTCCTAGCACCGCGCCGCGCCAGCGCCGGATTTGGGGACAGCTCGCCCCGGTAGATCGTTTGTTGATGCAGCGGAGCCTGAACCGCTCCGCCGGCAAGGACCGGCACCGCGGCACTTACCATGAAGGCGGCGGCAACGCTCGTGCAGATGCGGCCGTTGTGAGAAGCCGCTGAGGCGCGGACTCGGCGAAGTATCATGGCAGCCCCTTTTTGTAAGGGCCCTTGACTTGAGGGCGGCGTCACGATGCGGCTCTGGTCTGCCATGACGTGCCTTGTCCGTCGTGACGATAACGCGCCGCCGCCGAGAAGTGAGGGCGGAGGTGACGCCTCCATCATACGCCTGGCGTGCTGTACGTCAAGCGGTCGACCGCGCCAAATTAAACCGTCCGCACACCGCGGCGCCACCTTCGTCGTCCAGCAGCGATACTCGTTGAAGGACGCGTTAGGTGTCGGCGAAGCGTTCGGCGTCGGCTCGTTTGAGCTCGAGACCGATTCCTGGCCGTGAAAGGTCGGCGTGGAGCGCGCCATCGTGCGGTTCCATCGTGCCGTCGAACAGCATTCGTTCGATGCGGACGTGGTCGAAAAAGTATTCTATATGTCGTAGGCGCTTACAGGCCATAGCAGCGTGGAGATGCAGGTGTGGCGCGCAGTGCGTCGAGAGCGGCGTCATCGTGGTTTCACACAGGCCATCGACCGCCAGTAGGCCCGTGAAGCCGCCGCAGCGTGTCGCGTCAGCTTGCAAGACGTCGAGGATGCCGCCATCGATCATGCGCGCGAACTGATAAAGGCCGTAGCCATACTCACCGTCAGAGATCTCCATTCCGGGCGGCGCGTGCTCTCGCACGGAGCGTGTACCCGCGTAATCTTCTCGGAACACGGGCTCCTCGAACCACGTCACACCGTTCTCCACAAACCGTCCGGCTTGCGCGATTGCCTGCTGCACGCCGTAGGCGCCGTTTGCGTCAACGAAAAGCTCGGCCGCGCCAATCGTCCGGCGCGCCGCCGCAACGCGGTGCACATCCGCAGCGGCGTCCCGCCCCACTTTCATCTTGACGCGCGGGATGCCGTTCTCCACCCATCCCCCGAGTTGTTGGCAAAGCTCACGCTCCGTATACGAGGTGAAGCCGCCGCTGCCGTACACGGGCACGCTCGCGCGTGCCGCACCGAGAAGCGTGCAGACCGGAACACCCAACCGTTTGCCCTTGAGGTCCCAGAGCGCGACGTCGACGGCAGAGACCGCCATGGAGACAATCCCGTCGCGGCCGAGATTCCGCGCGATCGCGTACATGTCGTTCCAGCGTGCGGCAATCTCGTCGGCGCTGCAGCCTTCGATCGCAGGCCGTAGCACGGAATCGATCAGCAGCGCGGTGGCGCGATCGGCATAGGTGAACCCAATCCCAATCGTGCCGCCCGCGCGGACTTCCACGTACACCAGCGTGGTCGCATTCCACTCCAGCGTCCCGTCCGATTCGGGCGTCGCCGTGGGAATCGTATAGGAGCAAACCGCGACGTTTTCGATGCGGGTCGACGTGCTCAGGTTAATGACGGCCGGCGTACGGCGTGAACGAGGCCAGTAGGCTTTTGATCGATTCCGCGATCACGCCGCTTTCGTCGGGATCGCCTTTCGCGAGCGCCGAAAACAGATTGTGCGCTTGCTCGAACGAGATGTGCGGTGGAAGTTGCGAGATGTTTGGATCGACGAGTGCGTCGACGACCACAGGACGATCCGAGGCAAAGGCAGCGTCCCATCCTGGCCCGACATCCTCAGGCCGTTCCATCCGTATCCCATGCAGGCCCACCGATTCGGCGTACTGCGCATAGTTGAACCGCGGGAGCACCTGCGAGGGGTCGTATTTCGGATAACCGCCCTCGACGCGCATCTCCCATGAGACTTGGTTGAGATCCGTGTTATTGAGGACGAGGAACACCAGCCGCGGGTCATGCCAGCGTCTCCAGTACTTCGCGACAGTCAACAGCTCGGCGTTGCCGTTCATTTGCATCGCTCCGTCACCGGTACAGGCAACGACCGCACGATGCGGAAACGCGAACTTGGCCGCGATGGCGTACGGAACGGCGGAGCCCATCGTCGCGAGGCCGCCGGAAAGCGAGCATTTCATGCCGCGCCGCACTTGAATGTTGCGTGCAAACCAGTTGGTAGCGGTGCCGGCGTCACCGGAGAGGATGGCGTCGCTCGGAAGCCGCTCGTTCAACTCCCAAAAGACCAGTTGCGGATTGATCGGGTCCGCGCTGACGTGACAACGCTTCTCCTCGGCGCGACGCCAGTCCGTCATCTGTTTTTCGATGCGCTCTCGCCACGCGCCGTCGCTCTTTTGTTCTAGCAGCGGGAGAAGCGCCGTGAGCGTCGCGCGGCTGTCGCCAATGAGGTTGACCTCCGTCGGGTAACGGAGTCCGACGTTGCGGGCGTCGATGTCGATCTGAACGCCTCTCGCTTGCCCCTCTTTTGGAAGAAACTCTGAATAGGGATAGCACGTGCCGACCATCAGCAGCGTGTCGCAACCGTTCATCATGTCGGAACTCGGGCCCGTCCCGAGTAATCCGAGCGTCCCCGTGACGAAGGGAACGTCGTCCGGTACCGCAGCCTTGCCCAAGAGCGCTTTGGCGACTCCTCCACGCAGACGTTCGGCGACCGCGAGGACCTCCTCCGTCGCATCGAGTGCGCCTTGTCCAACCAGAATCGCAACGCGTTCACCGTCGTTGAGAAGGTCAGCCGCGCGCCGGAGATCGTGTTCCGCAGGCATGACGACCGGACGTACGTAGCCGACGCTCGAGTGTGCATAGTTGTGCTTGCGAGGCGGTTGCGCGACCGCTTTCTTTTCTTGCACGTCTTTGGGGACGATGACGCAGGTGACGGCTCGATACGCCTTCGCCGTCCGGACCGCGCGGTCGACGATGTGTCGCATCGCCGCCGGGCTGGAAACCGTATACACGTATTCGGTAACGTCTTGAAAGAGCACATGTAGGTCGACTTCTTGTTGGTACGAGCTGCCCATAGCGGTCGTCGCAGCTTGTCCCACGATCGCAACGACTGGCGTGTGGTCCATCTTGGCGTCGTATAAACCGTTGAGGAGGTGGACTGCGCCTGGACCCGACGTCGCCAGGCAAAGCCCCACGTCACCGGTATATTTCGCATGGGCGCACGCCATGAACGCGGCCATCTCTTCGTGACGCACCTGAATGAATTGCAGTTTATCGCCGATTCGTTCAAATGCGGCCATGATTCCGTTGATGCCGTCGCCGGGATAGCCGTAGACGCGATAAAAGCCCCATTCTACGAGGCGCTCGAGCAAGAAGTCGCTAGCCGTCACTTTTTCAACTCCACGTTTTCCTCATCGTCGTATTCCCACAACATCGCACGCGTCCACGCGCCGCTGCAGCGCCGCATCTTGACCGGCGCCGCAACGAACAGGCGTCGCCGCCCATCCATGACCTCGTCCGGAAAAAAGAGGTCCTCGGCAACGAAGGCGCCACTGCCGAGGACGTGCCGATGCGCAGGACCGGCTTTGGCAGCATCGTTGTAGCCGCCTAAACTCACGGCATCGATGCCGACGCCTTTCACGCCCCGCTCGACGAGCAACCGTGCCGCCTCTCCACTCAGCCACACGTACTCCGTGAGAAAAGCCGGACTGTTTGCGCGTCGCGCACCCCCGCCGGTGTTGAGCAATGCGACGTCGCCTGCTCTGACTCGCTGGAGGAACGGCGCGATGTCGTGAGCCTCGATCGCCGCTCCCGGCGGAATCTTCCGCAAGTCGAGCAACACCGCCCAGCCGACGTAACGTTCCAGCGGAATCTCGTCGATCGTCGCACCCTGCTCGAAGAAATGATAGGGCGCGTCGCAGTGGGTACCGCTGTGCGTGGTGAGCGTTGCGACCTCTTTATTCACGCCTTGAACGGCGAGCATATAGAACAACTGGACCTCGACGGGTCGCGGGTTCGTATCGGGATATTGCGGACAGTTACTGAAAACTGGCTGGCTGAGGTCGTAAATGCGCCGCGGCACGCTCACCGCGCGCTCTGTTCCCAAATCAGTCCGAAGACGTTCCGGTTCACGCGCAACACCGCGTCCAAGTCGGCTCGCCAGAGCGAATCCGGCAGCGATTCCCCCGAAAAAATTTCGAGCACGTAGTAGCCGGTGTAACCGGCGTCGCGCAATGTTCGGATGATCCCGGCGTTGTCGATGGCGCCTTCGCCGAGATTTCTGCGGTCGGCCGCCGAACGCGGCTGTTGCCACTGGCTCACTTGGACGAGGAATATCCGGTCGCCGCAGCCGCGGATTTCGTCGTAAAGGTTCGGCGTTTCGAAGATGTTCCAGGTATCGACGCACAAGCCCAACGCCTCATGTCCGACGCGCTCCACGAGTTGACGCGCGTTTCCCAGTCCCCACAGCGCCGTGTCGGTGTTGAACAGCACGGGATTGAGCGGCTCGAACGCGATCCGTACGCCATGCCGCTGCCCGAACGTGGCCAGCTCGTCAAATGCGGAGAGGCAGCGCTCGTACACCATGGCCGTATTGCGATCCGGCGCGGCGCCGGTGATGACGATGAACGGCGTGCCGAGGGGAACATGTGGCGCAATCCGTTCGATCGCCTGGCGGATGTGCCGAATCCGGTCCTCCGGCGCGGACGGCTGGGGCGCGAGGCTGTCAGGGAAGATGGAATGAACGGTGCTCTGCACCGAGGTCACCGCGAGCTTGGCACGCGGAATCAGCGCGAGCTGCATACTGTAGTCGGCTTTGTTGAGCTTGAACTCGCATATCTCGATACCCGCGATCCCGTTTGCGGCGTACCGCTCGACGTCGCGCTCAAACGGCCACGGCCACGTCGTAAACTCGCTGACACCGAAAACCGCGCTGCCGGCGGGCACCTCGTCCTCCGTCACAACTCTTCGCGCAGCTCCATAACACAAAAGCCCTGGCGGTCCAGCTGCACCGCGACGCCGCGCTGGAGGGCTCGTCCGTGCACGGGTTTCCCTTCCACCCAAGCGCCGCGCAGGCTGTTGAACGTTCGCACCGCATACCTCGCCTCCGGCGTTACCTTCATCCGCCACGCGGACATCGTGGTGCGATCCGAGGTGTTGCCGATGAAGACGACCATGGAATCGCCTTTGCGCAGGCCGATCGTCACTGCCGAGTCGCCGCTCAGTCCGAGAAGGTCCGTTACATCTTCATCGTAGACGTGCATCGGCATCGCTTGCTCTGATTGAAAGTTCGCGTACATCCGCAACTCCGGCGTGCGCACCACGAACCACGTCAAATCCCGTCCGCGGAGCGGAACGTTCCGTACGCCGAGCCAGTGCCAGTCGGGCGCCAACCGCGGATGTACCCGAGGCGCAGGTCCAGACAACTCGAGCCCCGCCGCGCCCTCAATCGCCGCCCACAGGTAGCGCGGTGGGAACCACGGAGAAAGCATCATCCCTTGGTTCGTGAGCGTCTCACCGTGCAGCCACTCCGAAAATTGTCCCGGGACGGTGTTGTTGCGCCGCGGATCTTGTGAATAGTGGCGGAAGCTCGTGGAAAGTGCATACGCCATGAATTGCGGGTTGAAGCGTGCCGCGGCAAACGCATACCAGAACGTGACGGCGACCCACACCCCACCGAGCAACCCGTACCCGTGCGTCGGTCCATAGGAAATATCGTTGCGCGGCACGGTATGGATACCGGCTTCAGACCAAAATTCCGGGACGCTCAGCCTCCCGATGATGTGCGCCGCGATGACGTCGTCGGCGACGCCGAACATGACGGGAAAGACGAGATCCACCGTGATGTCGGTCCGCGGGTTACCCTCGAGATCGATCGTCAAGTAATAGAGCCCGCTCCGCGGATTCAGCAAATGCGTGTTGATGGCATCCTTGAGGGACTCTGCGGCGGCGCGAAATTCGGCCGCCTCGCCATGCCGGCGCAGGACGTGCGCCATTTGCGATACCGTCGCCAGCGCCGCGTAGCACTCTGAGTTCAACTCCGTCGTCGCGCCGCTGAGCCGGTAGTTTTCGATGACGTTGCGCCAGCCGACGATCCCCCACTCCGCGCTGCCGGCTCCCGTACACCAAACCAGTCCCTGTTCGTTGCGCTGGGAGAGGATGTAGCGCGCGGCCTTGAGGGCTTTGCGATACACCTGGCGCAGGAACCCCTCGTCCCCCGTGGTTGTGTAGTGGTGCCACAGCGCCAAGATCAGCAGCGGCGTGTTGTCGTTGATGTTGAGTCCGTAATCTTCGCTCTCGCCCGTGCGAATGTCGTAGTATTCCGCCACCAAACCGCGCCGCTCCAAATGGTCGGCATACCACAGCAGCGATTCACGGGCGAATTCCGGAGTCGTGTAGTCGGCGCCGAAAGCGAACCAGGCGGTGTCGCGGGCGACGCTGTTATTGGAGCGTGTGGGATCGTTGACGAAGCACCAGCCGGTCGGCGAGAGCAACTGCGCGCGCAGCATGTTCGCCTTCGCCCAAAACACGCCGCGATTGACGTGCTGGTCCGGCGTCATCACGACTGCGCGATTGAGTACGCGGTCGTAGTACGCTTGGGTCTCCGCGAGTGCCTTATTGGCGGGCGGAAGCGCACGAACCGTTCGCCCAATGCCGCGTCGTGCTTCCAGCGAGAACGAAAGATAGAAGAAGAAGCGGATGCACTCATCCGGCTTCAAGCGGTGGCTCAGATGCAAAATGCCGACCGGCTCGCTGGCCGATTTCAGCGTCGATTTCGCAAGCCGTCCCGGGAAGCGCGGTGCACTCGCCTTACCGCTGTCGAGCGTCGTTTCGTAGCTGGTCGGCTGTTTGGAACAGCCGAATGCGCGCACGACTTCGGGCGCCGAGGCGTTCCAGGCCAGCAGGGCGCGCAGTTTTGTATCGTACCGCGTCATGACGTCGTGTTTGGTGCTTCCGCGCAGCTTCGCCGACGCGAAGGTGCTGATGCGCGCCTCGATCGCGCCTCGGTTATGCAATTCGACCACGTAATAGGCCGCCGGTGGACTCACGCGGTGTCCCTGCGGCTCGGTGCTCAAGAGAAACAGATCCTCGCGAACTTCGACGCCGTTCGAAAGCTCGAAGACGTGCTCTTGATGCGAGGGATGAATCAAGAACTCGCCTGGCAGCGGCGGAAGCGGGATCCCGGTCGTTTCGTCCCAATGATGCAAGACGACCGTGCCGATGAGCGTCTCGCCCACCTCGATCGAGTAGAACTTCTCGATCGCTCCGGTCGCTTTCAGCGTGAGCATCGCTTTGGGAGAACCGAGCGTGCTCCCGGCCGCCATTTGGTTGTCGGAGATCTCGTACGTGGCGAGCCGTTCGCCGGAACCGGTAATTCGCGCGATCACGGCCGATGCGTTCCGCTACCGGCGTTGAAGCGCCAGGAAAGCGCCGGTACCGCACGCGGCCGCAAGGAGCGCCACGGCGGCGATTCCACGCGACGACGCGGCCGCCCGTTCCCGCCGGACGTCACTCATGAAGCGAAGTTCCGGTAACGAATCCTCGCGCGCTTGACCATGTTCGGCGTTGCGATCGTCGATCGCCATCTTGAGAACCTGCGCGGGGTGAAGCGCCTGTCGCGGCGTGCACTGCGCAATTTGTTCGCGACACGAGAACCCATCCGCGACGATGAGCGTGCGGTCATCGGCGGAGCGCACCTTCGGCAGCAGGACCCGCTCCCCAACTTTGAGCGAGACGTCGTAGTGCTTGCGCTCGAAGCCGAAAGCGCCCGCCATCCCGCAACATCCCGTCTCCGGGGCGTCGTACTCCAGGTGCAGCGCGTCGAACAATCGCGTTTCCGCGGAGCGGTCGAGAATTGCCTTGTGATGGCAATGTGCATGGACGAGCGCTTTACGGCGAAGCGGCGGAGGACGATAGTCCGGCGCTTTGGCGGCAAGGAACTCCGTGAGCAGGTACGTTTGCCGCTGGAGCCGGCGCGCGTCCTCATCCGGCCCCAAGAGATCATTCATCTCATCGCGGAATACCGAGACACAACTCGGCTCGAGACCCACCACGGGGACGCCAGCCCGAATCTCAGCGCGCAATTCGTCGAGAATCCCGCGCAGCAGCGTCTTTGCAAGATCCAGCATCCCGTAGTCGTAGAGCGGCCGTCCACAACAGAGCTGAATCTTTGGGATGACGACGTCGAAGCCGGCGTCCTCGAGCACCTGCACTGCGGCCTGTGCGGTCGTCGGGTGGAAGTGATTGTTCCAGGTATCGGGCCACAGCAGCACGCGCTGCGTCCCTGCTCGGCGCGGCGCGTTTCCTGTGCGTGACGCGAACCATTGCCGAAACGTGCGCGGTGCAAAGAGCGGTATTTCGCGCTGTGGCGCCATTCCGCTCAGCGCCTTGCCGATGTCGCGCAGCACCGGCGTTTGTGCCGCGGCATTCGCCGCCGAAGGTGCGAGCGCGGCCAGTCGCGCCCACCACGGCATCAGGCCGAACGCATACGCCTCCCTCGGCCGCTGCCTGCGCGCGTAGTAATGTGCCAGAAACTCTGCTTTGTAGGTCGCCATGTCGACGTTGACGG
>JAFAXE010000009.1 GCA_019241305.1 Vulcanimicrobiota bacterium | reverse complement strand
TTCCTCGCCGAGGGAGCGCGCCGCGTTGCGTAGCGCCGTCCGCAGCCGCGAAGTCCCGGCGCCGGTGGAGCGCGCCTCACCAAACGCCGTCGTTCTGACTTTTGCCGGGCTGCTGGTCGTCGCGTTCGTCCTTCGGCTGCTTTTCATCGGCGCCGACGGATTCAAGAACGACGTGTCGACGTTCGAGGCGTGGTCGCTGACGCTCACGTCGCACCCACTGCGCGAGTTTTTTGCGAAGGCCGGCTTTGCCGACTATCCGCCGGGTTATTTCTTCGTGCTGTGGATCGTCGGGCACACGTACAAGCTCCTCGTGCACGCGGATCCCTCGTACGCGTGGCTCAAGGTTGCGGTGAAGCTGCCGGCGATCCTCATGGATCTCGTCGACGCCACGCTGCTCTTCCTCATCGTGCGCCGCTATGCTGCGCTCCCGTGGGCGTTCGCCGCGGCGGCGTTCTTCGCGTTCAATCCGGCGGCGATCTTTATCTCGGCGTATTGGGGACAGGTTGATTCCGTCGCCGCAGGTTTCGTGTTAGGCGCGATTTTGCTCATGCTCTCGAGTGAGTCGTGGGAGCCGCGGGCCACGCTCGCTGCGATGTGCGGCGCGTGGCTAATGCTCGCCTACTCGATCTTGATCAAACCGCCGGCAATCGTTCTCGTGCCGTTGTTTGTTGCGTTCGCCCTTGTGCCGCGCGAGCGTACCGTGCGCTTCGCGCGCCTCGCAGGGACTGGTCTGGGCATCCTCGCGGCCTTCGTTCTCGCGTATCTCTGTGCGCTGGCCTTCCATCCCGGCTGGAATCCCGTCGATCAGTTCTCGTGGCTCTACGGCCGCTACCAGTATGCTTCGAGCGTCTATCCGGAGAACTCGGTCAACGCGTTCAACCTGTACGCCGTTCGCCAGCCGTTTTGGCAGCCTGACTCACAATCGATCCCGAATCTGAGCGTGGGGCCGTATACGATCGGACTGCCGCAATACGTTTGGGGGATCGTGCTGCTCGTGGTTGCCGCCGCGCTGATCGTCTCGCGTTACCTGCAGCGGCGCGACGCTCCCGCCTTTCTTGAAGCGGCGCTGCTCTTGTCGTTGGGCTACTTCGTTCTCTCGACGCGCATGCACGAGCGCTACGTGTTCGATGCCTTTTTGATCGCGCCAGCGTTGATGTTCGTCAATCGCCGGTATGTCTGGGCCGCGGCGCTGCTCTCGCTCACGCTGCTGCTGAATCTGGCGTACTCGTTGCACTACCTCGTCGTTATGGAGACGCACGTCCAGAACGTCGATGCGACGAACCTTTGGCCGTGGATTAGCCGGCCCTGCGCGCTTCTCAACGTCGGCTTGTTTTTCTACCTCGGTTACCTGTATCTCGGCAGCCGTGCCGAGGACATACCGTCGGCAGCCCCGCGTGGCGCATTCCCGCAGGCAGCGCGGCAAACCGTCGCGGCGCGGGCGAGGACCTGGTTTTCGCCGCTCGAGGGAACGGCGTTCATGCTCCCGATCGACTACGCGATCGCCGCCGGCTTAACGGTCCTCTCGTTCGCGCTGACGTACGCGAAGTTTTGGCTGCCCACCGAAAAATACTTCGATGAGATCTACTACGCGCGCGCCGCCGAGGAGTACTTGGCGCACAAGGAGATCTTCGAATTCACCCATCCGCCGCTCACGAAGCTCCTGATCACGCTGTCGACGCTGCTGTTTGGAGATAATTCATACGGCTGGCGTCTCGGTAACGTCGTGGTGGGGGCATTGACGGTCTTCGTTCTTTACCTCTTCGCGAAGCGGATGCTCCGCTCCACGCCCTTCGCGACGATCTGCGCGGGAATGCTCGTCTTCGACGGCTTTCACTTCGTGCAGTCCCGCATCGCTACTCCCGAAATCACCGTCGCCTTTTTTGCGCTCACGACGCTCTACGCATTCTACCGGTACTGGCTCGCATCGCAAGTCCGGCTCGCACGCAGCGTGGACGCCGCCTTGGCGCGCCGCGAGGGCGTCATCCTCGTCGGCGCCGCCGTTATCGGTGCGCTCGTTGCGGCACTCGGGACGCGAGGACAAGGCAGCGCCGCCTTCGCTGCGGTGTTTCTCTACCTCGAGACCGGCGCATATCTTCTGGTCAGGCTGCTTCTCCCGAAGCTGTTGCGGAGGCCGCTCGTCGCGTCGTTTGCGGAAGGGTCGCGAGTCCGTGATGGCGTCCTTTCGACGTTCGACGGGGGCGAAGTATCGCAGGCCCGTGCCGCAGCCGGCGAAGTTACCCGCTCGCAAAAAGGGCAGCTGGCGTACGCGTCAGGTGAACTGCGAATCGACTATCGGCGCGACGCCTCGGCCCTGTACTCGACGCCGGAGGGGCGCGCGACGTTTACGCGCGAGGGCGCGATGGACGTGGCCGACGCGCGCATCTCGTCGCGGGATGCGACGCTGTGGCTGTGGCTCTTAGCCTTTTCGGCCGGGCTTTTGGCGGCGAGCAAGTGGAACGGTCTGTTCGACTTCGTCGTCGTCTTCGGTTTGACCGCGGCCGTCACGCTCCAGGCGTTGTGGGTTCCGGCGGTTCGCGCGATGGGGCTGCGGGTCGTTCCGCGGCCCGCGCAACTGGGTAATCCGTATGGGTTTTCTTTCGATATCGTGCTGGCGGCGGTGCTGTTCGTCAGTGCGACGATCTACGTCTTGACGTACATTCCATACTTTTTGCTCGGCCACAATTTGGCGGCGCTGATCGAGATGCAGAACTCGATGTTCTCCTACCACTATGATCTCCACGCGACGCATCCATATTCATCCAAGTGGTGGCAGTGGCCGCTCCTGCAGATTCCGATTTCGTACTACTACAAGGACTTTCGGCCGGCTGCGGCGGCCACGAACGCGACGGCGTGTTGCGTAGCAGAGATCCTGGCGTTGCCGAATCCAGCGGTATGGTGGTTGGGGCTCGTCTCGATTCCGCTGCTGGCGTGGCTTGCTTGGCGCGAGCGGATGAAGGCGTATCTGTTGATCGTGTCGGCGTACCTGCTGCAGTGGCTTCCGTGGATCGCCTCCCCGCGCGTGTCGTTCGAGTATCACTTTTATCCGAACCTTGCGATGATTTGTTTGGCGGACGCCGTGCTCTTGCAGCGCGTCTGGCGGCTGGGAGATGAGTCACCGGAACGGTTTGCGTGGCCAAAAGTGGCGGTTGCCGCGTTTGTGGTGGCGGTCGTCATTGCGTTCGTGTTTTGGTATCCAATCCTCGCCGGATCGCACGTGAGTTACAACACGTGGAACGCGCGCATGTGGACGTGGCTGATGGGTCAGCTCTGGATCAACCCGCACCCCGGGCAGTAGGGAAGAGGAACGCTAGGCATGTCGGGACACTCCAAATGGCATAACATCAAACTGCGCAAAGGGAAAGCCGACGCTGAGCGAGGCGCGCTTTTTACCAAACTCAGCAAGGAGATCATCCTGGCGGCGAAAGCGGGTTCACCGGACCCGGAAGCCAACTCGCGGCTCAAAATGGCCGTGGAAAAGGCGCGCGCTGCCAATATGCCGACGGAGAACATCCGGCGCGCGATTGCCCGCGGCAGCGCCCAAGGCGACGACCGCGACATCGATGAGATCCGCTACGAGGGCTACGGCCCCCACGGCATCGCCGTGGTGGTCGATGCCGCAACCGACAATCGCAATCGGACCGCCGCGGAGTTGCGTTACCTTTTCAGCCGCCACGAAGGCACGCTCGGCGAGACGGGCTCCGTCGCCTGGATGTTCGAATCCCGGGGGCTTCTTGAGGTCGATACCGGCGCTCGTACCGAGGAGGAGTTCATGGAGTCCGCACTCGTGGACGGCGTGATCGACGTCCGCCTCGACGAAGACGGCCCCGGCTCTGCGGAAGTCGTCACCGAACCCGGCGCGCTTTCGAGTGTGAGCCGCGCCCTCAGCGAACAAGGCTTTCGCATCACCTCAGCGTGGCTTGGCGTCGAGCCGAAGACCGTCGTCACTCCGCCGGGCACGACCATGCGAGACGTCGTGACGTTTCTCGAAGCGTTGGAAGAACACGAAGACGTGCAGCGTGTCTATTCGAACGTCGAGCTCGACGAAGAACATCTGGAAGCGCTCATGTGACCGAAGCAAGCCCTGTACGCCGGCGCCGGACGCGCGCGGCGCGGATGGATTGGATCTTTGCCGTCGCCCTCGCGTTCTTCGTCGGCGTCGTCGTTTGGTTCGGACGTTCGATCTACGACTTCTTCACCCCGTCGACGCAGACGATCTCCACGCCGACGTTCGTTGGGCAAACCGAGAGCGACGCGATGGCGCAGGGCGATCGCGTGCGCGTGCGCGCCGTCGTCGTCGCTCATGCGACAAGCGATCGTTTTCCCAAGGGCGTCGTGATGAGTCAAGAGCCCCGTCCCGGCGCGCAAGTGCGCGTCGGCAGGCAAATCTCGTTGATCGTCTCGGACGGCTTGCAGCTCTTTCCGATGCCGGACTTACGGTACGAGACGCTCCGCGAGGCAACGCTCGATCTCTCGCACGACAAGCTCATCCTCGGAAAGACGCGCTTTGCCGCCAGCGCCGAGGTCCCATCCGGCCATGTCATTGCCCAAGAGCCACCGCCGCTGGTGAGCGCACGCGCTGGGACTGTGGTGAATCTGGTCCTTTCGAAGACCGGTCCATCTTCGGTGCGCGTACCGGATTTCGTCAATCTGCCAATCGAGCTGGCGCGTTCCCAAGCGCAAGACAGCAGCATTCGGCTGGGGCAGGTCGTGTGGACGCCGTTTGGGCGCAATGGACCGCCACGCGGTATCGTCGTTCGGCAAAGTCCCGATGCCGGCGCGCACATCGATCCTTCGCAGATGGTGTCGCTGCAGGTCAGCGCGGGACCCGGCGAGGCCGGTTATCTCGTCCGTCAGGTGCACGCGACCGTGACCGTTCCCAGCGGCGAGGGCGCACAACTCGTGCGCGTCGCGGTGCACGACGAAACGGGGACGTGGAATGTTTACGATGCATATGCGCAAAGCCGGCAGAAACTCGACTTCACCTTGACGGTCATCGGGACGTCTGAACTGGACACCTACGTCAACAACGAGCTCCTAGGTTCTACCGTGGTCGGCGTCGAGGCGCCCGAGCAGAACCAACGTGGCCCCAAGCCGAAGAGAGCACCGTGATCAAGATCGCTCCCTCGCTGTTGTCGGCCGATTTTGGTAGCATTGCGGAACAAATCGCGATGGTCGATGCCGCGGGCGCCGACTACCTGCACCTCGATGTGATGGACGGTCGCTTCGTTCCGAACATTACCTGGGGCCCAAAAATCATCGGCGATCTTCGCAAACTTTCAGAGCGCACGTTCGATACGCATTTGATGATCGTGGAGCCGGAACGGTACGTCGATGATTTCCGCAAGGCGGGCTCCGATATCATCACGATTCACCTCGAGGCAACGATCCACGCGCAGCGCTTGCTGGCGTACATTCGCTCGCTGGGAGCCAAGGCCGGCGTGTCGTTGAACCCATCGACTCCGGTCAGCCTCTTAGAGGATGTGATCGAAGATGTGGATCTCATCCTCATCATGAGCGTCAACCCCGGCTTTGCGGGGCAGTCGTTTTTGCCCGTGGCGCTCAAGAAGCTCAAAGAGGCGCGCGCGCTGATCGACGCTGCGAATCCGTCGTGCGAGCTCGAAGTCGACGGAGGCGTGGGACGCTCCAATATCGCACGGGTGGTCGAGGCCGGGGCGCGCATCATCGTCATGGGTTCGAGCATTTTCGGCGCCGCTGATCCTGCCGCGGAGTTGCGCCGCTTGCGCGACTTGTCGCTTCCCGCCGCGCGGGCCGGCGTGAGCTAGCGCCTGAACGAGGACGACCTCGTCGCGGCACTGCGCACGCTGTGCGAGCGCGACATTCGCCGCCCGCCTCGCGCCCGTGCCGTCGTCTTGGGAATCGGCGACGACGCAGCGGCGTGGCAGCCTTCGCGCTCGCATCGCTCCGTGATCGCGACCGATATGCTCGTCGACGGTGTGCATTTTCTGTTCTCCAACATGCCGCCGCACAGCATCGGGCATCGCGCGATGGCGGCGAACCTGAGTGACCTCGCCGCGATGGGGGCGCGTCCGGTACTGGCCACGGTGGCGCTTGGCGTCGCGCCAAATACCACCGAAGCGTGGATCCTCGAAGCGTATCGTGGAATGGCAACGCTCGCCGCAGAATACGGAACCCGCATCGTTGGCGGAGACATCGTACGAGCCCCCGCCGCGGTGTTCTCTGTGACCGTCGTCGGAGAAGTTTCGACCGGTCGCTTAAAGCGACGAGACGGCGGACGCGCGGGCGATACGCTCGCCGTTACGGGTCCACTCGGCGCAAGCCGTGCCGGCCTCGAACTCGTTCGCAATGGCAAGCGCTTTGCAGGGGAACGGTTCGCCGACGCGCTCCAGACGTTCTGCGCTCCCGTCCCACGCATCCGTGAAGGAGCTTGGCTCGCGGCTTCGCGCGCCGTGCATGCCATGATGGATCTTAGCGATGGGCTGTCGACGGACGTGCAGCGGCTCGCCCGCGCCTCCGGCTGTGGAGCGGTTCTCGAGGAGGTTCCTGTGCACGCCGCTGCGGTTGCGGTGGCGTCAGAAACCTCTGCCGATCCGCGCGAATGGGCCCTTTCCGGTGGCGAGGATTTCGAACTGGCGCTGGCCGTGGCGCCGCGGGCCTTTCCGTATCTTGCCGGTAGGTTTGCCGCACGCTTCGGCCGCCGCCTGTACGCCGTTGGCCGCCTGACGGCGTCGGAGGGACTCTTCGTCGCGGAGCCGGGGGGTCAGCCCGAAGCGCTGCAGGCGCGCGGCTGGGATCACCTCAGGAGCTAACCCGCGGCGGGGGCAGAAGTCAGGTCAAACGGCGCGGCGTGAACGCTTAGCTCGCTCGCTTCACGCGATGGGACCGGATGCACGCCGTGCAGACGCGGAGGGTGCGATG
>JAFAXE010000044.1 GCA_019241305.1 Vulcanimicrobiota bacterium | reverse complement strand
ACGTCCCATGTGGGAACCGATTCGGACGCGTTGTAGTAGAGCTGCCATTCGACCACGTACAGCCCATACGAAAGCGCGAGAAACGCCCAAATGTAGGGGTCGATCCTGCGTCGCCAACCATCCACGTCGCCGTTCGGAAATCGTAGGATAAAGGGTAGGAGCGGCAGCACGCTCCAGGGGCCCAAGATCGTGGTGAGCACGAACGTGAGCACAACGTACGCCGCCGGAGAGAGCACGTGCGACCAATACATGAAGACCGGGCTGGTGCCGAAATACCCGGCGGCAAAAACATAGAGCGACCACGACATAACCGACGGCCGCAAGAAGACCAACAAGAATGCCACGATCAAGAAGACCGTTGGCGGAAGGTACGACAGCACGCCGCCCACGCGCTGCCAAAGGGCGAACTCGGGATTCGCAACGCCCGTTACGATCGCTGTGTACGTACGGCTGTTGCGTTCGAGCTTTAACGTTTCGCGTTCGCCCGGATACGCCGAGCGCACGCGCGACGAGATTTCGAGGTTGCGACCGACAAGGCGGTCGCCGGGGCGTATGCCCGCGCGATCCGCCGGCGAACCTTTTTCGACGCCGACAACCGTGACCTCGCGGGCCGGCAGAGTGAGTCCAAATGTGCCTTCGCCCCAGTTCTCAGCGAAATCGACGTGTCCGATCGGCATGTAGTACACGACGATGACGAAAACGGTGACGAGCATCAGCAGTCCGCGCGCGAGAGCCTGGCGCATCGCCTCACCGTTGCTGCGCGACCGCGTTGCGCCCCTTTAAGTTGTATCCGCCTACCCGCGCGCGCAGTTCGCTGCGAGGTGCCTAGGCTATAGGTTCACGACATGAAGCGCATGAAAATGCGGTCCCCTTCGACTCCGCTCGCTGCGCTCAGGGTGACACAGCTGCACGTGAGCAGTTTCGAGTCAGGATGACAATTGGGGTACCGGGACGTTGAGTTGATAGTTCGACAACTGTAGCGTGCCGTCGGCGCGATAGCCGGGAAAGTGGGCAGAAATGGCTTCCCGGTCCGGCAACCTGAAGCCGCCGACGCTTTTGTAGCTCGGCTCGATCGCCAATTCTGAACCATCGTTGTAGGTCCAGCTGGCGCGAACGATCTGCGTTGCCGCATCGTCGACCACGAGCGTCAAGCTCTTCACCCGGTGGCCCGCTTTTGTGGGGACGAATCGATACTCCGATCGCTTCCCGTCGTCGGTTAGCGGAGTGATGTCATACTCCGCTCGCGCCTCGTCGTAGGTCGGCGTCGACGACGTCAGTTCCTTGAACCTGCTCAAGGGCCCGGACAGGTTTTCGAAGACGACCTTGTGCTTCGGCTTCAAGTAGTATGCTTTGCCCTGAAGGGTTTGATGCACGGGTATCGGCGCGTGTAGGGTAGCCGACAGCGTCGCCGAGGCCACATACGAGTGCAGCCCTGGATTGGGATCCATGGCTCGCCGCAACAAATCGGTCGACGGGGCCTGTCCCACTGCGCCGACGATTCCGGCCGACAGGATAAACAGCAGCGCGTTCATTGGTTCAGCAAGTACGCGCGCTCCCGCACGAGCGCACGCATGCCGTTGGAGCGGCGGCCGTAGTCCCGAGCCCGCTCCCAGATCGTCGACTCGTACCCTTCATAGTAGGCCGAGGATACCTCACGCGGGCGACGATGTCGGTAAAGCGTCAGTTTATGTTTTTGCTTACCGCTGTGGGCTACGATGGCGCCACCCGACACTAAGCGGAGGACATTGTGAGCACGAACAACGACGCCATCGAAAAGGCAAGAACCGACGTCCAAAACCTGCACAAGCAGCTCGAGGCGAGTGCGGCGAAGAACCAAGCGGCGCTTCGGACCGACGTACAAAACGCGGGCATGCAGGCGCAAAAACTCGCCGATGCGCTGCGCACCGCCGGCGAAGGACAACACGCCGAGGCGCAGCGGCACCTCAAGGATGCCGCCGCGCGGCTCGACGAGGCGGCAAAGCACGCGCGCGACGTCGCCGGCGCAGGTGAAACGCAGCTCAAAGAGACGAATCAGGCTATGCTGAGCAAGGCGCGCGACGCCGTCCAGAAGCTGAGCGAAGCGATCGCCTCGCGGCGTACGGCGAAGGTGTAGCATGGACAACTACATCGCCATCGTTTTCGACACCGATAAAGAGGCTTTCAGCGGCCTTCACGCTCTTTGGAATCTCGACGATTCGGGCGACATCACGGTGCACGGTGCAGCCGTCGTCCATCGCGATCAGCTGGGCACCATTCAAGTCGCGACGAAGCAAACGAACCCGGGGCTGCGCACTGCGGTCGGCGTAGGCATCGGCGCCCTGCTCGGCGCGCTCGCAGGTCCCATCGGAGCGGCGGCCGGTGCGACGGTCGCGGCCGGTACCGCCGCCGGGATTGGCGCCGCGGCGGGGGGAGTCGTGGGTCTCGCGGCCGACGCCGTCAAGTCGGACGAACACGAGCAGGCCGCCTACGAGTCTGGGTTCGTGCTGAGCCCGGGACAGTCTGCGGTCGTTGCGGAGGTTTCCGAGGATTGGACGACGCCGATCGATACGACGATGTCGCGCCTCGGCGGTGTAGTCTTCCGCCGCTCGAAGGGCGACCTCAATAGCGACGCATTCGACGGCGACTTCTACGCCGATTCCCTCTACCCGTACGACTACGATCCGTACTTCGCCTAAGTGCACATGAGTGCGGCCGCACGCGAGGCAAGGCTCGCGGCTTTCTCCTCGCGCGGTCGCTTTCAACTCCCATCCTAAAAAAGGAGCACCATAGCCGTGACACAGGACATCGTCAGCCAAATCTCCAGCAAATGGTGGACGTTCTTGCTCAGGGGCGTCGTAGCGCTCGCCCTAGCGGCGTTCGTCTTCACGAACCCAGCTGGCGCCGCGACGGGGCTCGTTTACATTTTCGCTGCGTATTTCCTGATCAGTGGCGTAGCGGCGCTCTTTACCGGTTTTTCGTTTACCGGCGTCGGTCATTGGTGGGCGCTGGTAATCATGGGATTGGTTCAAGCGGCGCTCGGGGTGATCATGATCACCGAACCGGGTGCGGGCCCCTTGGCCCTAGCTTATATTTTCGCACTCTGGATGATCACCACGGGAACGCTCGAGATCACTTCTGCATTCGCGCTGCGCATCTACCTCACGAACGAATTCTGGTGGGTCCTCTTGGGGATCATCACTCTGGCCTTTGGGTTCTACGTGGTTGTGCGGCCGGATCTCGGGCTCTTCGCGCTCGTCTACACGATCGGTATCTACGCCGTTCTAGCCGGCATTGCTTTGATCGCATTCGGAGTCCGGGTCAAGGCGCTTAGCGTGCCTATCGCTTCGAAGCGCGCGGCCGTCGAATGACTGCAAACCGAGTTCTCTGTTGCACCGCCTTGGTGGGCTCGCTCGCGCTGGCGCCGGGTATCGCGAAGGCGGACGAGCCCACGGAGGCTCAGATGGGGGCACAGCTCTTCACCCAACTGAAGTCGCAAGGCGAGATCGTCAAGTCGTCGCCGCTGTACGACACGCTGCGCCCGATTGCCGCCGCCATTACGAAAGCGGTGCAACCCCGCTACGAGTATCCGATTCACTTTTATATCGTCCACGAAAATCAGCCGAACGCGTTCGCTGCTCCAGGCGGAAACATCTACGTCGTCGATTCGTTGTTATACTTCGTCAAGAACACCGAAGAGCTCGCAGGAACGCTCTGTCACGAATCGTCGCATTTACTGCATCACGACTCGATGGCGGTGATGAAGCACAACGAGGAAATCCGGAGACGAGCGCTGGCCGCGACCATCCTGTTAGGCCCCTCGATCGCGCATATCTTGACCCTCGAGGCCATCGGCCAATTGGATGCCAACCACTATTCTCGCGGTGCGGAAGAGGCAGCGGACCTAACGGGCGCAGACACGTGCGCCTCCGCCGGTTACAACCCTTGGGGGCTCGTCTGGCTCTTTTCGGATTTCTCCAATGCGCAACTGAAGGCTCCGCCGGAGATCCTCTCGGATCATCCGAACGATGCGCATCGCATCGAGTGTCTGAAGTCGCACTTCGCTGCGAATCCTGCGACGTTCGCGCGGTTCAGCAGCGATCCCAAGACGGCGAAACCGCTCCGCGTTCCCAAGAACGAACAGGAACAGTTTCTTCGCCCGTGACTTCCGACTCCTCGGCGAGCGCGAGCTCTGGGAGCGCCAGACGAAACAATGTTAGGCGTTCGCTCGCGGAGAGCATCAGGATCGAGGCAATTTTAGCGAGTAGGCGGGGCGTCGTGCGCGGCGCCGCCCCGGACTCCAGCATCGCATACCACACGCGACTGATGCCGGCGGCTTCGGCGATCTCTTCCTGGGAAACGCGGCGGCCCCGCCTCGCTGGGAGTCGCCGTTGCGTCCCGAGCGCGCGCGTGGCCGGATCGATGGAACGTCGATGCTCCCGTAGGAAAGGTCCGATCGAAATAAGGTTCGTCATAGGGTCGTCCTTTACGGTACGCTCAAGCGGCGTCGTCACCCAGTGACTGAGACTTACGCCCTCGTCCGAGAAGCGGCCAGGCGTTCTTCGATCTCGACTGCGCTTTGCACGACGAGCGACACCAGATCCGGATGGATTCGGCGATAGTCCGCCGTGACATCAAGCGCTCCGATGATCTCGTGCGTCGATGGATCCCGGATCGGCGCAGCCGTACACGACAAGTTGCTACCACCTTCGCAGAAGTTTTCTGCGCCCATGAGCTGTAACGGCCGGCCGTCGGTGATCGTGGTGCCGATCGCGTTGGTCCCGCAGGCTGCTTCGCTCAGATCGCCGCCCGGCTCGAAATCGATGCTAGAAAGCCTGCGCAAAACGTCTCGTTCTCCGCGCATGTCGATGATGCAGCCGCGGGCGTCTGCCATGACAACGGCGAAGCCTGAATCAAGGGCTAGGCTCGCGAGCCCAGCGAGAACCGGCGCGGCCGCCGATAAGAGCGCCGTATTGGCAGAGCGAAAACGGACCAGTTCGTCCTTCAATGTGATCGCCGGCACGGTCATCCGCAACGGATCCGCGCCGATCGCGCGGCTGCGGACCCAGGAGTTGGCGATGCGCGGTCTGATGTGCGCCGGCACCGCCACGCCGGAGAGGAAGCGCTCGCGCGCGCTAAAGACGTCGCGTGCGACTGGCTCGATCTCCGCCGGCGACGCAATCGGACTGAGCACCGGCCTCCCGGCGAGCGGGGGCTGCAACGCGATGTCGATGTCGTAGAGTTCTGGAAGAGAGAGCTGATACAACGTCCGCAACTCGAAGGCGTCCAAATGGAGAACGCGACCCAACCGTGCAACGAATTGAGGAGAAACGCGAATCGAGCGGCCGCTCTCAAACCACCGGTACCAATCGCTGGAAACGCCGACGAGCTCAGCGACCTCTTCACGCCGCAGCCCTGGCACGCGGCGATGCCCATGCCGGGGTAAATCCACATCTTTCGGCTGCAAACGCGAACGGCAGGCGGAAAGGAAGGCGCGGAGATTACCGCGGCGCTCGGCGTCGGAAGACTCCGGCGTCGTGACGTGGTCTGGGTCGGCCTGACTGCTCATCGAGCGTGCCGGCCTATTATAGCATGCTTGCCTAGGCGGACGTCCTCCGAGGTTCCTTGGCGCGGAAAAGTTTACGCAAGATTCGCGACGGCGCGCGGTTTATTCGCGCACGCTCGCAGACTGCATTCTTAGGCTGAAGCGTCGGTCGCCGGCGGCAAGGGAGGCTCATAGCAGAATGCGACGAGCAATCCGGCGATGCCGGCGAGCAATGGTGAGCCAAGAACCATGTCGGGCGGCCACGACGTGCCGCCACCGGTTGCGATGACCGTCGCGCTGAGATATCCGCTGAAAAACACTGCGGGCAGTGCAAACGCGAAGGCGTAGAAGCCAATACCGCTGCGCAGGCGGTCGCCCCACAGCGCGAGCGCTCCATCTGCCAGCAGGCCCGTGATGAGCGCAGGGATTGCATCGTAATACGCATCGGTTTGGGTCGCCATTGCGAGAGCGAACAGCGTAAGCGCGACGGTAAACGTCCCGAACGGGACGCGCCATCGTCGCACTGCCACCAGCAAGATGCCGGCGAGCAGCACGGCCTCGAGTAAATTTGCCGCTTCGGCGAGCGAGAGGCCGACGTACGTGTGTTCAGGGCCTGCCCGACCACTTGCCGTAAAATACAGGCGTCCGTTTACACCCCAGGCCGGATGCGCGGCGTCCATGCCCGAGAGTTGTGAGACATTGCGCGCGTGCGACCCATCCGCATTGGCAACGAACACCTGCGTACTTCCGTTCGCTGTGGCGAGATACGCTATGTGAGTGCGATCGGCTGAGATCGCGCCTTCTCCCGCGCTCTGCTTCACGAGCGTCCGAGAATCGCTGCCGTCGGGTTCAACGGACTGGATGCTGCCGTCACTTCCTTCGAGCACCATGCGGTTACCGGCAAACACGGCGCGGCTAGCGCCTTTCGTGAAGGTGAGCCAACGCGGAGAACCGCCGCTTGCCGAGACGACGGCGATCTCATTGTCCAGTCCGTTTCGGGAGCTGTAGGCAATCTGCCGGCTATCGGCAGACCATGAAGGCGACGACAACGTCGTCGAGCCGTCAACGATTCTGCGATCGTCTGTACCGTTCGAATTGACCACGTGTAGCGAGAAGTTTCCCGACGTACCGGCAGG
>JAFAXE010000036.1 GCA_019241305.1 Vulcanimicrobiota bacterium | reverse complement strand
CCGCGCGTACGGTGAGATGATCAGAAACGGCAAGCGGAAGCCCGGTTCAAAGGCGTTGAACGACGCCGGCGGTGATACTTCATCGTACCACCCGCCCCAATCGTCGTAGGTCAGCAGAATCGCCGTGGAGCCCCAGGATGGGCTCGTTCCGATGCCGTTTACGAGCGACGTGACCCAGCTCGGGCCATTGCTGCTCGGCACGGTTTGACCGGCGTGATCAGAGTTGGCAAACGAACCAACGACGTACGAGACGTTCGGCAACGTGCCGTTTTGTGCATCCGAAAGGATGGTGGTGGCCGGCGAGATGACGTTGGCCCATTGCGCCGGGTCGTTGCGGATGTGCTTGATCACCGCGAAGCTGGAGACGTAGCTGCTCGTCGCCGAGGTCGCGTCAATATAGAAACGCCATGTGCGTCCTTTGGCGACGAGCAAATCGGCGATCGTTTGATAGTCGAAGCAGCTCGAATAGTGCTGGTCCTCGGCGCCCGTTTGGAGATTCACGGCGAGACCAGAGCCGGGAGCGGTGCAGGTTTGCCCGCCGCTCGGATTCTCCGAGGCGTCATAGTTCGGTAGGGTGGGTGAGACGGGGCCGGACGCGCCGGCGATTGGAAATTGATGACCGGCGAAGCTCTGCGAACGATGGTCGGCAAAGAACGCGTCGGCGAGTGTACCTTCCTTGGCCATATCCCAGTATGGTTGGACGTCGGATTGCATCGCGTAGGAGTACGCGAAGTTCGCGGAAGCGCCGGTCCCAAAGTCGAGGCCGATGCGGTCGAAGCCGTCCATCATGCCGGCGTTGTACTCGGTGTTCCAGGTGGTGAAGCGGTGCGCGGGATCCCACGGCGTCATGAGATGCACCGGCTGAAGCGTCACCATGCCGCCAGCTGAAGATTTTCCGGCGTTCACCGTCGCTGCACCGGGATACCCGTGGAAGATGTTTTCGAACGTCCGGTTTTCCTGAAGAATGATGACGACGTGCTGAATCGGCGAAGGCGGCGTCTGCGCCTGCGATTGCTGCGCCGTGATGGCGGCGAGCATCGCGGCGTAAGCGAGAATGACAGCGGTACGCATGACGCGCATGAGTATAGCATGCGACGCTGGTCTTGGGCCCGCCCTTCGACTGCGCCCAGCGGAGCTTGTCCTGAGCGCAGGCGTGCAACGCCGAAGTCGAAGGGCTCAGGATGACACGCGCGGGTGCGCGCCGCAGTTTTTCTTACGGCGCTTCGCGACTCTGCCGGAGGAGACGCCTTAGCGGTGGGCCACGAGGTTATCGACGATGGTTTTCACCGCGATGTCGATCGCTCCGACTTCTCCCGCCGAGATGTTGTGGTCGCTAAAGTGCGCCGTATCCCCGGTACTCGTCCCGCTCCAGGTGCGTTTCCCTTCACAGTTGAGTTGGGTGAGCGCGAGTTCGGCGTGCGCCGGATACTTATCGTCTGAGCCGCCGACGCTGGCGACGGCATTTCCTGTGGCATTGACGACACCGGCCATAATCGGCCCCGCGATCGGGACGACTTCGAGCACCTTTTCGAAGCCCTTCATCCCGCCCTTGAAGGCGCCTTGCTTGTAGTCTTGCTTGTGCCAGGTGTGACCCACCAGAACCGCGGTCGCGTCGTTGTCCTTGCACAGATCCGGCGCACCGATCCGCACGTCGACGGGGTCCATCCGCGAAACGATCGTCGTCGTAATTCCCTTCGCGCTGAGTTCGCGGATGAGGTCGTCCTGCGTCACCTTCAGATACGCGTCCTTGTCTTGCATCGCCGGCGTGACGTCGTCTTCACTCAGCGGGACGAGGACGTAGTGCGCGTTTGCGATCAGGGGACCGCTTTCGATGAGCGAGACGAGGG
Organism: Vulcanimicrobiota bacterium; assembly: GCA_019241305.1. GTDB lineage: Bacteria > Vulcanimicrobiota > Vulcanimicrobiia > Vulcanimicrobiales > Vulcanimicrobiaceae > JAFAXE01. The sequence goes on along the minus strand of JAFAXE010000036.1, from coordinate 9,930 downwards.
CGACGCTCTTTGGAAGTACGTCGAACGTCGCGGTTGAAAAGCGTTCCTCTCCCAGCATGGCGTTGGTGGCGCCGTCGCGCGACTGCAAATCGACGAAATAGGTGCTGTTCGATTTCTCGATGCTCCCGCCGACGTAGAGTGCACCGTGCATGCGTCGAACGATCGCCGAGATCGGCTCCGAGCCGATGTCGGGAACGAGCTCGACGGTATCGCCGTACATCATGCGCAGCCGCTCGACGACGAGCTGTGTCACCTGCTGCGCCGGGATCACGTCCGTCGCTGTCGACGCGAGCTGGAAGACGAGGATGGGTCCTTTTACCGGCGTTTGTCCTTGCAGCGTCTGAAGCGTCGTGGCGGACTGGGAGCCGGCCGCCGGTTGGGATGCTGCGCCTCGGGGCGTCCCGTCGTCGGCGCGTGCGGCCGATGCGGAAATCATCAGAGCGGCAGCAAGGGCTACGCCTGCGGCGCGCAGCCGCGAGTAGGGGAGCAGTTGGTTCATCACAGGTCTCCGAGCATGCATGCAAAGCGGGCCGGAATCGGCCGGCTGCCCATACTCGGGTTATCGTTCGTCTGTGACCAAAGATAGGGTGACGCGGCTCACGTTTCTCGCGCCTTAGGATACGTAACTTACGTTGACACTGAACCCCGCCGCTTCGGCGCGCGCCAGCACGGCTAAAACTTTATCGATCTCCTCGTCGACGCTGACGATCTCGAGCGCGCTGATTCCGACGGGAGCCGCATTCTCCCAAAGGATACGGCGTGCGGTCTGCAAGGCGCCGCGGAGGCGCTGGGGCGTCACCTCCAGCACGGGCCAGTCCTCGTCGGAGGCGGCTGGGACCACGCGCCAGCCGCGCCCAGACATCTCGTCCTCGTCAACGAACGCGTTCGGAATCGCGGCGAGCACGTCAACGGCATCGCGATCGGCCGCTCGCAACGGCAAACCCGTATCCGCCAAGCGCACGACGTAACGAAAGAAGGAGGCGCTCGCGACGCTGTACGTTCCGGCCGGCGAGCCGACGCTCACATGGACCATCGCGCCGCATGTTCGCGCGGCCCGGAAGATCGCCCCTTTCGGGTGGTCTGTCCCTGCCGTTTAGCGCGCGGCGCTGGCCGTACCAGGCAGGGCCTCGACGAGTTCGCGGACAGCGGCCGCGCTGCGCTGAAGGGCCGCGTGTTCTTCCGGCCGCAGGCGGACCTCGAGGACTTGCTCGAGACCGCGCGACCCTAACTTGCACGGCACGCCGACGAACAGTCCCTCGACGCCGTATTCGCCTTGCAGGTAGGCTGCGCAGGGCAGGATCTTCTTCTTATCCTTCAGGATCGCATCGACCATTTCGGCCGTCGAACGCGCCGGGGCATAGTACGCGCTGCCGGTCTTCAACAGCGCCACGATTTCGCCGCCGCCTGAAGCGGTGCGCTTCGTCAGCCGCTCGATCGTCGCTGCGTCGAGGAGTTCGGTAATCGGAATCCCCGCTACCGTGGAATAGCGCGGCAACGGCACCATTTGATCCCCATGTCCGCCCAGCACAAACGCCGTAACATTTTCCACGCTCACCTCGAGCTCGCGTGCGATGAAGGTCGCAAAACGCGCAGAATCGAGCACCCCCGCCATGCCGATAATGCGTTCGCGTGGAAGCCGAGAGACGCGGCGTGCCACCTCGCACATCGCGTCAAGCGGGTTGCTCACGATGATGAGGATTGCATCGGGAGAGCGCCGCATCGCTTCTTCCGTCGCCTTCGTCACGATTTCGGCGTTGACGCGCAACAGGTCGTCGCGGCTCATTCCCGGCTTGCGCGGCAGGCCCGCCGTAATGACGACGATGTCGGACGCATCAGTCGGACCATAGTCGTTGCTGCCGATCACGGAGACGTCGCTGCCTTCGACGGAGAGTGCCTGCAGCAAATCGAGCGACTTTCCCGAGGGTACGCCTTCGAGGATGTCGACCAGCACGATATCAGCTAACTCGCTTGCCGCGAGCCAGTGTGCGGTGGTCGCGCCGACGTTGCCTGCGCCGACGATCGTGACTTTCTTACGCATGCGCCGACGTTCCGCGCAGGGCCGAAAAGCGCCCCCCGGGTAGAACGGGGCAAGGATGCGCGTGCAGCCATCGGTTCCGCGTGGCGTCGCGATCGGGGCGCTCGCGCTGCTTGCAGTGTTGCTGTTGGCCACGGCAGGCTACGTCTGGATCGAGGGCTGGTCATGGTACGACGCATTTTACATGACGATTCTTACGGTCAGCACGACGGGCGGTGGCGAACCGCGCCCGCTCTCGCCAGCGGGTCGACTGCTCACGATTGCCGTCATCATCGTCGGCTTCGGCGTCCTTACCTACACGCTGCTCAGCGCGCTCGCCTACATCTTGGAAGGGAAGTTTGGCGAAGCGGTAGGCGCACAACGGATGCGCCGCGCGGTGGCGCGGATGCGTGACCACTTCGTGCTGTGCGGATATGGACGGGTCGGTGGCGAGATCGCGCACGCGTTTTCGCGGGAGCATATGCCCTTCGTCATCGTCGATATCAAGGAAAGCTCGCTGGCGCGCGCGGCGGCCGATGGATACGCCGTCGTGAACGGCAACGCTGCCGACGCCCCCGTCCTGCGTGAAGCGGGGATCGAGCACGCGCGTGGTCTCGTAACCGCTGTCGACGATGATGCGGTGAACGTCTACGTCACGCTGTCGGCGCGAACGCTCCAGCCGAACCTGTTCATCGTCGCGCGCGCCAACCATCCTGATGCTGAGGCGAAGCTGCGACTGGCGGGCGCGAATCGGATCATCTCGCCGTACACAATCGGCGGCCGGCGGATGGCGAGCCTCGCGATGCGTCCCACGTCGGTAGAGTTCGTCGATACGGTGCTCTCCGCCGGGACGAGTGAACTGCTCCTCGAGGATATCAAGATTCCAAGCGGCTCGCGTTGGGTCGGTCAGGCGTTACGCGAACTCGCAGCCGACAACGAGGCAATCGTGCTCGCGCTCAAACGTGCGAATGCCATGCATTTCCGACCCTCGGTGGAGACGCGGCTCGAAGCCGGCGATGAACTCGTCGCCGCGGGCCCGCGAGATGCGATTCGCGCGCTGGAGCAACGGCTCTAGCCATAAGAAAAGAGAAGTTGCCGGTTTGGCGACTTCTCTTTTTGGAATTCGGAACGTCGCGTCGTTAGGCTTTTTTGGTCCAGTATTTGCACCAGCCCTGGGGTGCGATCGAACCTTTGACGAGCTTACACCCCCCACGGTCCTTCATGGGGTTGCTCTTCGCCGACACGTACAGCGAACATCCGCTGCACTGCTGGCCGTTCTTGGGCTTGTCCTGATATTGCGCGGCTTTCTTGTCCATCGTCGGAGCCGCGACCGCCTCGGATGCAACGCCCGCCACGACGCCGACGGCGACGGGGAGCGTAAGGAGATTAATGATGACGTCTTTTCTGTTCACTCGATACCTCCAACGTCCCGTTCGGCGCGCGCGGTCGCGTGCCGCTCGCCCGGGACACCGTTTGACTGCATACGGAATTACCGGTCGCGGAGCCTTCTCGAAGGTGACCAAGAAAAGCAACGCACTCGACCTGGATGCAGGCGTCGTTACCTGCGATGATCCGCAAAGGATCGCCACGTCGCTCAAACGCTCTGCAGAGGCAAGCAATCGCCGCAAGGCCGAGGCATTTCGGTCGACTCTGCGGCCGCCGCTCGCGCAAGGCGGGAAAATCCGGCGTCGTTAGAGCCCGACGAGCGGAGTCTCCCCGGCGAGCGCGCTCTCCACGTCGTGATAGACGCCAAAAACGCCGAGCAAGCCGGTGATCCGTAGCAGACGGAGGATCTGACCTTCCTGGACGATCAGCCGGACTTGACCACCCTCTTCTTTGGCGCGCTTGTGCGCGCCGATCAAGGCACCGAGCCCCGTCGAATCGAGGAAGTCGACGTTTGTCAGATCGACGATGATTTCGTGCTGCCCGCGCGCCGCCGCACCCAGCAGGGCATCGCGGACGGTGGGAGAGGTAGCGATATCCATGCTTCCGCGGAGCGTGAACAGCTGCGCAGCGCCATCTTTCGTCTGTTGGACGTCGATCGAAAGTAGGTCTTGGGGCATCCTATCCTCGGGCGGTGGTTCGAGTCGCGGTTCGCGCCGCTCGGCCGCACTGCCTCCGCGCCACGGGCACCTTCTCGAGCCGTGGCAGGGCCAGCGAATTTCGTGCTGGGGCGGCTGGATTCGAACCAACGCATGGAGGATTCAAAGTCCCCTGCCTTACCGCTTGGCTACGCCCCAGCGGCAAACCAACGCCGAGGTTTCACTTGGGAGGCCGCTCTGCGGCCTCCTCGTCGTTAGTTAATGGCGATTGCGGTCTTGACGAGTGCGGACGTGCGCGAGGGCGTGACGTATCTCTTCGCCCCGATGTAACGCGCGGCCCAATACCCCTCGCGCAAGTTGCTCACCTCGACGCCGTGGCTCGAAGACGCGTGAACGAATCTCCCTTTCCCGAGGTAAATCCCAACGTGTGACGGACCGGCCTCGTACGTTTGAAAGAAGACGAGATCGCCGGCGAGGATCCGTCCGCCGGTGCTCCGCCCGGCGTAGTACTGGGAATCGGCAGTACGCGGCAGATGAATGCCCAGCAACGCAAAAACGTGCTGCACGTAGCCTGAACAGTCGAAGCCGTAGATTCCCGTTCCGCCGAAGACGTACGGCGTGCCGATGAAGCGCATCGCGCTCCGCGTCAGCCGCAGAGCGAGCCGAGACGCGCGAGTGAGGATGCGGCCCGCAAAGCGACGCACGGGTGAAGCGGGGCCGCGCAGCGCTGGAGACGAGGCACGCCAAAAGTCACTCAGTTGATGGGGAGTCTGGGTCACCGTATCTGCCGGTGAGGGTTGGAGCAAAGGGTTCGCCGACTCATCGAGCGGCGGCGTACTGGCTGGCGGCAAGGCGGCGACCGTAAGTGCGGTCGCACTTTCCTCATCGAGTACCAGGATGCGACCCGCGGCAAGTGGACCATCGACTCGGCCTTGGAGGTCGTTGAAGCGCGCGATATCCGCGACGCTGACATGTTCCTGTCGAGCGATGCTTTGCAGCGTTTCTCCGCTGGAGACGACGTGCATGCGGGCCTCAGCCACGCCGACGGACGCCAAGCACAACGGGAAAACCGCGAGCGTCATAGCGAGGGATCGGATCAACTCATTCCTCTTTCAACGCTTGCGAGGTTAGCTGACGGGTTCGGACGGAAAGATCGTCCGCGCGCCGACCGGCGCGTTCACCCCACCCTGGTGGTCCCCCGCTCCGGGATTCTGGTCCCGGATTCAGCGATTCAGCGACTGGTAGTGTGTCGGTCCCGTTGCGAAAGAACGCGACCATCGCGCATGTCCGAAGGCGTGCGCTTCGCCGACCGTTTTCGGCCCGTCCCGCGATTCCCTTCCTCGTGCCCCGCAACGTCATGATGACGTACGGTCGCACGAGTGTCTGAGGAATCGTTAAAAGTCGCTGTCCTTCAAACCCGCGTTCGGGTTCACGTTCGACCACTTCTCCGTCTTGACGAGCTGATCGCCGGCGTACGTGTTGCGCTGGACGGGCAGGTGCGTCGCCTTCGAGAGGTAGATGACGTGCTTCGTCACGCCGCTCGAATCGGCGGAGGCAAGCGGCGCGCTCAAAATATCCACAGCTTGCCCGTCTAACGTGCCGGCGCTTTCGGCCACGTTCGACGCTGCCTTCAGATCATCGGCGACGCTTTGAAAGGACGCGCGCAGCAAGTTGTCACCACGCAGCGAGACCGCTTCAGGATCGTTGATTGGGCGGTTCAACTGGATACCGGACAAGAAGCCCCCACGGTGTCCGCGGATGGTATCGCCACCGGTCCAGACGGCGCCGCCGCCCTTGCCGGGTCCATCGACGATGTCGATGCGGGCGAAATGCGGCTTGAGGTAGGCGTAGTGATAGGTGCGGTCCTGCGTCGCGCTCCCTTTGACCTCGTGGCTCTGGATCGTCGCGGTAAAACTTTTCACGCCGTTCCACGCATCGCGAAACGCCGTTTCAGCAGGTGGTGCGGCAAGCGCGTTCGAGCCAAAGCAAGCCGCGAGCGTCGCTCCGGCTGCGAGCGCGCGAACGAAAAAGAATCTTTTCATTTCATGCCACCTCAAACAGGCCTGCGGCGCCCATCCCGCCGCCGACGCACATCGTCACGACGACGTATTTGGCGCCACGCCGCTTCCCTTCGATCAGCGCATGTATAGCCATTCGCGCGCCACTCATGCCATACGGGTGCCCGATTGAGATGGCGCCACCGTCGACGTTGAAGCGCTCATTGGGGATCCCCAAACGATCGCGGCAGTAGACCGTTTGAACCGCAAAGGCTTCGTTGAGTTCCCACAGGTCGATGTCGTCCATCGTTAGACCGACGCGTTCCAACAGTTTCGGAACGGCGAAGATGGGTGCGATTCCCATCTCATCGGGCTCGCATCCCGTGACGACGAGGCCGCGATAGATACCGAGCGGTTCCAGATTGCGCTGCGCGGCCAGCTTCGCGTCCATCACGACGACTGCGGCTGCGCCATCGGAGAGTTGGCTGGCGTTGCCGGCCGTGACCGTTCCTTTTGGCTGCACCGGCTTGAGCGCGGCCAGTCCTTCGAGCGTCGTATCGGGCCTGTTTCCTTCGTCCTTGCGCAGACGCACCGGCTCCTCGCTGACGGCTTGCGTCTCTTTATCGACAGAATACTTCACGGAAGGGAGCGGGACGATCTCCGCATCGAAACGACCGGCTTTTTGTGCTGCGTCGGTGCGCTGTTGGCTTTGCAGCGCGTATTCGTCTTGCAACTCGCGGGCCACGTCGTACTTCTTGGCAACGTGATCGGCCGTCATGATCATCGTATCCCAGAGTGAAGGCTTGTGGCGCAGCAGCCACTCCTCGGTATAGTGGTGCAGGTCGAGAGTGTTCTGCACTAGGCTGATCGACTCGACGCCGCCCGCGACGGCAATCGGTACGCGGTCGACGAGCACGCGTTGAGCCGCGACGCTGATCGCCTGCAGTCCCGAGCTGCAGTAACGGTTGATAGTTGTCCCGCTCGTCGTGACGGGGCAACCTGCGCGGAGCGCCGCGTTACGCGCGATGTTGTGTCCTGTGGCGCCCTCGGGCAGCCCACAACCCAGAACCACGTCTTCCACTTCAGCCGGATCCACCTTCGCACGCTCGATGGCGTGCTTGATGACGTGCCCGGCCATCGTGACGCCGTGCGTCTGATTGAACGCGCCGCGGAACGCCCTTCCGATAGGCGTGCGCGCGGCCGAGACGATCACGGCGTCGCTCATGGGGCCACCTCCGTCAGCGCAGGGCGATAACTCGAAAACGTTTTTCCGGTGGTCGCCAACTCGACGAGCAGCGGCGAGGGCTTCCAACGCACGCCAAACTCGCCGTGAAAACGCTCGACTTCCGCGAGTACGCGCTTGAGTCCGAGCGTATCCGCATAGTACATGGGGCCGCCGCGGAATGGCGGAAATCCGTAACCGTAAATCCACACGATGTCGATGTCGCTGGAACGGAGCGCGATGCCATCGTACAAAACGTTCGCGCCCTCATTGATCAGCGCGTACACGCAACGCTTGACGATCTCGTCGTTGCCAATGGAGCGCCGCTCGATTCCGAGTTCGCGCGACTCCGCGACGATGAGCGCTTCCACCTCGGGATCAGGCTTCGGGATTCGCTCGCCGGTATCGTAGCGATAGAAACCTGCGCCGGTCTTCTGACCGAAACGCCCGCGTTCGAACAACAGCACATCGAAACGCGGTACCCGGCCGGCCCCAAGCCGCCCCGCCTTTTCGCGTTCCGCCCGGATCCTTGCGCCGACATCGACGCCCGCGAGATCCGAAACGGCGAAGGGGCCCATCGCGAAACCAAAGTCCGTCATGGCGGCATCGATCTGCTGCGGGAGGGCGCCCTCCTCGAGCAGGTGCGCCGCCTCGCGAAAATAGGGTGCGAGCATCCGGTTCCCGACGAAGCCGTCGCAGTTTGCGACGAGCACACCGACCTTGCGGAGTTTCTTCGCGAGCGCGATCGCGGCACCGATCGTCTGCGGAGAGGAGGCTTTGCCTCGGACGATTTCCAGCAGCTTCATGATGTACGCCGGACTGAAAAAGTGCATCCCGATCACTTGCTGTGGGCGTGACGTCGCCGAAGCAATCGCGTCGACATCGAGCGTCGAGGTGTTCGTGGCGAGGACGGCGTCCGGTTTCGCAACGGCGTCTAGCTTTGCGAACACCTCCTTCTTGATGGCGAGGTCCTCAAAGACCGCCTCGATAACGATGTCGGCGTCGGCCACATCCTCGAAGCGCTCGATGAAGTGCACGTGACCGTGCCGGCGCTTCGCTTCTTCTTCTGAGAGACGGCGGCGCTTTACTTGATCGGCGTACGATTGTTCGATCGTCGCGCGCCCCCGCTCGATCGCTTCTTTTGAAGCGTCGAGCACGCTGACCGGGACCCCTGCGTTGGCGAACGTGATCGCAATCCCGCTTCCCATCGTCCCGGCTCCGATGACCGCCGCGCGCCTGATGGGCCGGACCGCGCCATCCGTCGGGATTCCGGGAATCTTGCCGAGCTCGCGTTCCGCGAAAAAGATGTGCTGGTAGGCGCGCGACTCGGAACCGGTCAACAGCTCGAGAAAATAGCGTAACTCGCGCGCGATTCCATGGTTGAACGGCCACTGCGTTGCCGCTTCGACCGCGTCGAGCGCCTTATGTGCGGCAAAGCCGCCTCGGTCTTCCGGCGGTACGCGCTTGTGTCCCTCGGAAAAGACTTGCGGATACGCGCTCGCGCTCCGTTCGCTGACGCGCCGCCGTGCACCGGTGAAGCGGCGAATTGCCTCCGCGGCGCGCGGGACAGCATCGGCGCCGACGCCGTCGATCAGTTCGAGCGCTTCTGCGCGCTCGGCATCGATGGGGTCGCCCTTCAGGATCAACTCGAGCGCGGCGATCACGCCTTCCATCGAGCCGCCCTTCAGAACGCGCGGTAAGCGCTGCGTCCCGCCCGCGCCGGGAATCAGGCCGAGCTTGATCTCGGGAAAGCCGAACTGCGATAACGGCGTCGCAAAACGCAGGTCGCACGCGAGCGCCAATTCGAGTCCGCCGCCCAGCGCGCGTCCGTCGATCGCCGCGGCAATCGGTTTCGCAGAGCGCTCCGCGGCGTCGACCGCATCGCGAACGTTCGCCTTCCGCTCGCGTAAAATGGTCGCGAACTCCGTGATGTCGGCACCGCCGCTGAACATGCCGCGACCGTTGCCCGTGATCACGAAGCCCTTCACGCTCGCGTCGTCGTTCCCACCAGCCAGTGCGTCGATCATCGCTTGGCACACCGCGCTCGACAGCGCATTGACCGGCGGATTGTCGATGCTCAAAATGGCGACGCCGTCTTGAATCGTCGTTGTTAGCATGCGATCAACATTCTTCGGTCACTCCTTAACGCTCGCACGACACGCGTTTCGGCGCGACGGTCCGCTTCCGAACCGCTCGTCGTTCGCCATCCTGGCTCACTCCTGGCTCGACGGCCTCGGCCCTCTCACCATCCGTGGTTCCGGACCTCGGTCCGACGTTCATCAGCAAACCGTCGCGCCTCACGCGTCTCGTGCTCACGCGCGACTGCGATGACCCGCAGTGGCGGGGTGACGTTTCATTGAGCAAGCTCGGACCGACGAACGAAGCCACGGAGGGCGGGAGAGAGGAGGCCGAGCAGCAGGAGCGGAGCCTGGACGGTCGCACCGCCGCGCATCCTGCGCTGTGCGACAGGCCCCCATCCACGGGGTCTCGCGGAGCGACGAGCGGTTGCGAGATGGAATGTCGCCGCGCCGAAGCGCGGGTCATCGCGCAAACGTAGCGCATGGGCACGGTGCAAAGCCATGATCTGTTATAGAAAACACTAGTGCGGGGCGTAGGGGTCGGTTTTGTAGATCGATGCCACGTCGACTTGCGGGA
>JAFAXE010000130.1 GCA_019241305.1 Vulcanimicrobiota bacterium | reverse complement strand
GACTGCGCTGCGGTAGGTTTCGATGAAGTAACCGCCTTCGGGATGCGGTTCGAGACCGAGCTCTTCGATGAGGCGCTCAGCTTCGGGATGCACGACCAATCCTTCGAGTGCTGAGCCTGCAGTCCCCAGCGGCGTATCAGGTTACGGCGCGGCAAGCAGCCGTGCGGAGATTTCCCTCGCGGCGGCTTCCAAAAAATGCGCGGCCGACCGCATCGATTCGGCGCGCGGCGTCGCCGCTGGTGCGATCGGCACGACTTCAACGCCGAGCTGCCTCAGTTTCTGGGCGGCTTCTTCTTCCACTAGGCCACCGAATGCAACGACCGGTACACCGCGCTTCTTTGCGATCTTCGCGACGCCGTCGACCGTTTTGCCGTGGAGCGTTTGCAGATCGATCTTGCCTTCGCCCGTGAGGCACAACGCTGCACCGGCAAGCAAACGATCCAAACCACATTCGCGCGCAATTAGCGGTACGCCCGGTTCGAGGGCCGCGCCGAGAAATGCCACCAGTGCAAAGCCCAAACCGCCGGCAGCACCGGCTCCGGGGGTGTTGCGATAGTCGCGATGGAGCGTGTGTTCGGCGACGTCCGCGACATGTTCGAGGACGAGATCGAGCTGCTCGATTTGCGTCTGGGTTGCGCCCTTCTGTGCGGCGAACGCGTGCGCCGCGCCGTCTGGGCCGCAGAGCGGATTATCGACGTCAACGGCGGCTTCGATGCGTGTCGCCGCTAGGCGGCCGTCGAGCGCGCGCAGGTCGATGGAGGCAAGGTGCTCGTAGGAAAGCACGCCGTGGGCAATTTCTCGACCGGCCCGATCGAGAAATCGCACGCCAAGGGCGCGCAGCATGCCGGCGCCGGCGTCGTTCGTCGCGCTTCCGCCAAGACCGATGATGATGTGCCGAACTCCATCGTCCAGCGCCGCGCGGATCAACTCCCCTGTGCCGAACGTGTCGGCAGCAAGTGGGTCGTACTCGGACGGCTCCAGCAACTCGAGTCCAGAGGCACTCGACATCTCCAGGATCGCCGTGTCGCCGATACGCGCGTAAGCCGCGTCGACCGGCGCGCCGAGCGGCCCATGCACGCGCGCGACCTTGCGCTGCGCGCCGCGCTCTAAAAAGACATCGACCGTTCCCTCGCCACCGTCGGCCATCGGGCACAACACGCATTGCGCATCCGGCTTGGCGCGCAGGACGCCCCGCTGAATTGCTTCAGCCGCCTGGGTGGCCGTTAAGCTTTCTTTAAACTTATCCGGCGCGATAACGATCTTTGCGTTCGTTTGAACGACCCCGTCACGTTTCTTGTACGACCCGAGCGACTCCGGGCGTTCCGTAGCCTGTTTTAACCACAAGTAACCCATTGCATGCCTAAAAATCGACGACCTTTACCAGGAAAAGTGACGTACGCGCTCGTAGGGTTCGACGTGCGACGCGTTATAGAGGCGCGCGCTTTTTAGGCGTCCACCGCTTTAACGTCTGTTTCGAGGTCACATGGTTATTGCATCCGCTCCTCTTCTTGGAAGTCGCTGCGCCGCGACCGTCATCGTGCTCAGTGGCATCTCGCTTTTGGGAGCGTGCTCCGCGTCGAAGCACCAAACTGCTGTACCGGCTCCCGCGGGTGCCATTGCAGCAACGCCGCTCAGCCGTCATCGCGTGGCGATCCTCTCGGGGACGAGCGACGCGAAAACGGTCTCCATCATCGACTACACGAGTGGCAACATCGAAAAGTCGTTTGGCGTGACACGGGAGGCGACCGGAATAAGCGCCGAAACGGAGGAGGGCCCGCTTCTCGTCTCCGTGGGCGGTGTCTCGCGTCATCGTGACTTCGGCGCCATTGAGAGCTGGGGCCTGGGTGGGCGGAAGCTCGCCGTCGTTCCCATGCCGGCGCGTGCAGTTGGAGTCACGCAAGAGTCCGGAAATACGGTATACGTATTGGTATGGGGAGCGCGGGACTCTCGCGCAGCGGTCGCCCTTCTTTTGCCGTCCCTCGAAGTACAGCGACCGATACCGCTGGACGCCGGCGTGCGGGGGCTGCAGCTATGCAGCTTGGCGGGTACCTCGTACCTGGTCTACACGAACCGCATGGGATTCGTCGCCATGGAACCCGTCGGAGGTAAAGCGATCAGGAGTAAGGTCTCCGGCCAGAATGCGGCCTGCGGCGATGATGGTCGCGTGTACGCAATTCAGCAGAGCTTCGCAGCGCGCACGGTCGTTGCGATGACGCCACCCGATCTGCTAGCGGTCGCCACCATTCCGGTCAGTGACGATGCCGAGGATTTGTACGAAGTGGGCAATCGGACGCTGCTGGAGCTCAACGCCACACCGCATGCGGCGACGCTCGCCCAACTACCGGAGCCCGAGGTCACTAGAACAGCGCCGCGCTGACGTGTTCCTCGACGGAAAATGTTTGCAGCGCGGCGCCGTAGCCAAAAGGCGCTACGTTGGAAGGAAGGCTTCCCCCCGAAATAGTTATTCCCTGTGGCGCGCTACTGTGCTATTCTTTCGGCGCATTTTTCGCACGCGGTCCGCGCCCGAACGGAGCCACGATCGTTGACATCGACTCGCGTCACCCGTCATTCCGGCCAGGGAATCGTCTACGCAGGCGTTGAGCGTCGCCGAAGCAACCCGCATTTGTTGCTGGTCATCGTCGACGAACAGTGCCAGATTCGCTTCAGTTTCTGCGACGGGTCCGCAGGCACCGCGGTGTCTCGTCTTCTGTGCGATGAGCGCGGCAAGCTGCTGCCGGAGGTGCGTGTGCACGTGGAGTCCTTCGTCGCCA
>JAFAXE010000194.1 GCA_019241305.1 Vulcanimicrobiota bacterium | reverse complement strand
TCTTGCTGTATCAAGAGAACCGCTCGTTCGACTCGTACTTCGGAACGTTTCCCGGCGCGGAAAACCTCGCGAGCCCGCTCGCGCGCAGTCACGGGTTCACACAAGCAGATCCGATCGGCAATGCACTCGTCACGCCGTTTCGTCTTCCGGATCCGGACATCGGGCAGGTCGACCACTCACGCCCTGCGCTCTATGCGCGCGTGAACGGCGGCCTCATGGACCGTTTCGTCGCCGACGAAGAAACGCGCAGCCTTCAAAAGCCACTGCCGCGTCCGGTTGCGCGTCAATTCGGTCTACTCGCGATGGCGTATCAGGACTGCGATACGATTCCTTTCTATTGGAAGTACGCCAATACGTTTGTGCTGTACGATCACATGTTCCAAGGCATGTACGGGCCGTCGACGCCCGGCAATCTCGACATCGTCTCGGCGCAAACCGGACAATCTCAAGCGACTCGGCATCCGAACGAAGTCGTCGCGCCGACCGATTCGGGCGCAGGCGTACCGGTGTACGTCGATTTGGTACCGGCATTCGGGCCGTACCATGGCGGTGCGGCTACCGCCAAACAGATCGATCTGACCTTTGCGAATGTTCTGTTGACGCTTTCGGGTACCGCGGCTGCACGAGCAACCAACGATACGGACGACGTCAAAGACGATATCGCCGCTCTCGCACGCGATGGGAAGCCGGAGGTACCTTGGGGCTGGTATCAAGAGGGTTTTCGTGACGACGGAAGCGGCAAGTATCCGGCCTATGTCACGCATCACAACGCGCCCCAATTCTTCGGGTATATTCGGCAGAACGCTGCACTATGGAGTCACGTTCACGACCTCACCGAACTGTTCGGCGCGGTTTCGAACGCGACGCTCCCGGACCGCAGCGTGGTGATCGTCAAAGGCGGTTACAAGAACCCTTTCGGATGGGTACCCGCGAACCGCGACCCGAAAGTGCGCTCGGCGTTCTTGGGCGACGACGATCATCCCGGATACTCCGACTCGCAACTCTCCGAATCGCTCGTGGCGCGGGTCGTCAACGCGGTGGCGCGCAGCCGCTATTGGAAGGACTCAGCCATCGTCATCGCCTGGGACGATTCGGAAGGCTCGTACGATCACGTACCGCCACCGCAATTCGAGCCGTGCACCGACGGGCGTGCCTGCGGCGATGGGCCGCGCGTCCCGTTCATCCTCGTTTCGCCGTACGCCCGCTCGCATGCGATCGCAAGCGATCCCGGCGACCACGCCTCTTTTCCGAAATTTCTTGAAGCCGTGTTCGACCTCATACCGTTGTCGTCGTTACCGAACGAGCACGCGACGCTGCCGGAGGGCCCTCGCGACGGCAATCCTGCGATCAGCGACCTGCTCAGCGGCTTCGACCCAGAGCGCCTCACCGGCACGAAAGCGCCCATCGCTGCGAACGACGCAATCATCTCCGACGACGTCGTCAATGCATTCCCGCCGCGAATGTCGTGTGCGAGCCTCGGCATCACGCCGGTAACCGTCCCAAACGCGCTGGAAAACGCTCCGCAAGGTTTCGTTCCGCGGCCCGGGCCGTAAAGGGAGTTCGTGCGACGGCCCTCACGAGCTACGCCGCCTCGTGTCGTTAGCGGTGGCGTTTCGCGGCAACGAAGGCGAGCACGTCCTCGAGGGGCCGCGCGTTGAGCACTTCTTCTTTCGTAATCCAGGCGCGCCGCGCTTGACCGACTGCATAGGAGATGTTTTGAAGCTGGCCGGTGGCGTGCGCATCGCTGTCCAGTGAAAAGGTAACGCCGAACTCGCGGGCGCGGCGTGCCAGTGCGCTCGGCAAATCGAGACGCTTCGGTTGCCCATCGATCTCGAGCGCCGTCCCGGTGCGGGCCGCGGCCGCAAACACGGCATCGTAGTCGAACTCCGAACCATCGAAACCCTGGATGTTCCGTCCGGTGGGGTGACCGATAATCGTGAGATATCGGTTTTCGCACGCGCGAATGAGGCGCTGCGTCATCGCTTCACGGCCCATGCGCAAGCTGCTGTGTACGCTTCCGATGACGACGTCGAGCTCGGCGAGGACGTCGTCGTCGAAATCGAGCGAGCCGTCCTCCCGGATGTCGACTTCGCTCGCACAGAGCGTACGAATCCCGTGGCGCTCGCCGGCTTCGCGGATTACCGTTCTCTGTGCGCGCAATCGTTCCGGTGAAAGCCCCATCCCTCGCCGACCCCACGAATGATCGGAGATCGCGTGGTACGCGTATCCGAGCCGCGCGGCTGTGGCAACCATTGCGTCCAGTTCATCGACGCCGTCGCTCCACGTCGTGTGCATGTGAAAGTCGCCGCGCATGTCGGGCATTTGCACCGGGGTCGGCAGCGTGCCGCCGGCAGCCGCCTCGATCTCGCCCATGCCGAGCCGCATCTCCGGCGGGATGTAAGCGAGCCCAATGGCCGCGTAGACCTCTTCCTCTGTCCGGCACGTCAGGTTGTCGCCCGTCGCCAGATTCAGAATGCCGTTCTCGCTCACGCGCAGTCCCTTGCGGACCGCAAGTTCTCGCAGCTGTATGTTATGCTCGCGGCCGCCCGTGAAGTGCTGCAAGAGGTTCCCGTAGAGATGCTCCGGCAATACGCGCAGGTCGATTTGCAGACCGCCCTCGAGCCAAATACTGCCTTTCGTCGGACCGTCCGCCAGCACAGCCTCGGCACGTTCCCATGAAGTGAAGGCGCGCATGACGGCATCTGGATCGTCGGAGGTACACACGACGTCGATGTCGCCAACCGTCACTTCTGCACGGCGCACGCTTCCTGCGGGAACGACGCTTCGTGCAGAGGAGCGCGATTTCAAAACCTCGGCGACTTCATGCGCGAGCGGGACTGCGACACCGAGCGGCGTACGGCGCTGGCGCCCACGGTACGCGAGCATACCGCGCCGCATATTTTCGAGCGACTTCTTGCCGAGTCGCGCCGTCCCGGCCAGCATCCCAGAATTGAGCGCACGGTCCAAATCATCAAGCGACGCGATGCCGTGTTGGTCGAACAGCATGGCGGCCGTTTTCACGCCGACGCCTTGCACGCCGAGCAACTCCATCAGCGTCGGCGGGTACTTTCCGCTCAGCTCTTCCAGATAGGCGCACGTTCCCGTCGTAGCGATTTCTGCAATTCGACCGCCGATCGTTTTACCGATGCCGGGAAGTTTTTGAAGCTCATCGGCCGCGATGAGGTCGGCGACCGGTGCGGCATTTTCGACCGCCGAGGCCGCACGTTCGTATGCCATGAACTTGAAGAACGGCTCCCCGGCGAATTCCATGAGCGTCCTGATGTCCAGGAGTTTTCGCGCGATCTCGGCGTTGGTCAAGGTGCGCTCCATGACAGGACCGCTGTTCCACGAATTCGTACGAACGTCCCATGCTGCGCGTCGAGCGGCTCGACCCGTCCATCTTCAACCTCCCGGTCGACAAGATGCGCGCGGGTTACTATTCCGACACGTACTTCAACCGCGCGCGCGAGATCATGGAGCGTGACCGCAACCACACCCGCGTGCGGATGCAGGTTTTTCAGCGCGCCCACGCGGTCTTGTGCGGGATCGACGAAGCGATCGCGATCCTCAAGCTGTGTTCCGGGCACTTCGACCGCCAGCGGGAGTGCTGGGAAGACGGTTGGCCCGAGCTCGAGGCCCGCGCCTTGCACGATGGAGACGTCATCGGACCGTATGAGACGGTGATGACCATCTCGGGCGATTACACGCTATTCGCGCATCTCGAAACGTGTTACCTCGGCGTCCTGTCGCGGAGGACGCGCATCGCCACCAACGCGCGCGAGATCGTCGATGCTGCCAACGGCAAAGATGTCCTATACTTCCCCGCGCGTTACGATCATCACATGATGCAAACCGGCGACGGCTACGCCGCGTACATTTCTGGGGCGCTCGGCGTCTCGACCGACGCGAATGCGGAATGGTGGGGAGCACGCGGGATGGGAACCGTCCCGCACGCGCTCATCGCCGCGTACGGGGGCGACACGGTCCTAGCAACGGCAAAGTTCGCCGAGTACATCGATCCCTCGGTGCACGTGATCGCCCTGGTAGACTTCGAAAACGATTGCGTGCGCACCAGCGTCGAAGTGGCGCGCGCGCTCGGCAGCCGGCTATGGGGTGTACGTCTCGACACCTCAGGGACGATGGTGGACCGGTCGCTGTGGCCACAGATGGGCACGTTCGTACCGACAGGCGTCGTGCCCGAACTCGTTCGCAACGTTCGGCATGCGCTCGACCGCGATGGCTTTCGCGACGTGAAAATCGTGGTCAGCGGTGGTTTCGACGCACGCAAGATCCGCGATTTCGAAAACCATGACGTGCCGGTCGACGCGTACGCCGTGGGGAGCGCTTTTTTCGAAGGGACCGGCCGCTTCGACTTCACCGCCGATATCGTCGCGATCGAACGCAACGGCCAGTGGATTGAATGTCACAAAACTGGAAGGCCGCCTCGGCCCAATCCTCGGCTGGGAGCGCCAGAGCGGTGACAGCGGGTCGCGCGGCTGCGGTGTTACGCGCGGTCGACGCGACGTTCGTGCGCGATGGCGTCGTCCTCGTCCCGCCGTTTTCCGTAGAAGTGTATCCCGGCCAGCACATCTCGTTGAAATGCCCCGACGGCCGCGCGGCCTCGATCGCAGCCCGGATGGCTGCCGGGATCGTCAAAGCGACGAGCGGGACGCTGCTGATCGGCGATTTCGATCCCCGCATCCAGCCCGTACAGGTGAAGCGCTTCGTCGGGTATGTGACACATAGCGAGGACTTTGGCTGGGTTGAACCGCGGCCGGCTCCAGGAAGCGCAACAAGCAAGCCGTACGAAGTTGACTCGCTCCGGCGGCAGGCGGCAATCGAGATGCAGGCCGCACTTTCAAACGTGCCGCGCCGTGAAGCACTGCGCCGGGTGCGAGCAACGTTGGATCGGATCGGATGGCGTGACACGATGACGTTCGCAGTAGCGCTTGCCTTCATCCGAGCAGTAAAACTGCTCGTGCTGGATCGCCCTCCGGCTCATCTCGCAAATCGTGTCTGCGAAGTATTCACGGACGAAGCGGTGCTGTTCTGCAGTCCGCAAACTTCAGAAGTTCCTTCGGCAGCCTTAGTGCATGTCTCATGAACTGGCGCGCGACGCGGTTTATTGTTTTTGAGACACTCGAATCGTCCTTCAGTTACCTGGATGCCATTGCGTTCGCGATGGTGTTCGGCGCCGTACTCTTCAACTGGCCCGAGACAGTGGTCATCGCGTCCGGTACCTTCGGCGTGGCCGCTGCTGCGTTGGCGCCGCTCCAGCATCGTCGCATCGCAAGCATTTCCAACGTTCGCTATTTCGCTGCCCCGCTGTATGGGAGAGAACTCGCCCGTGCATTCGCGCTGGGGCCGTGCATCACGTTGGCCGTCTTTTCGGGAGGCGCCATCTTCCTCTATTCACTACTCCGGCACAGAGCTGTTTCTCAGTACGGCTGGATGGTGTTTGGCACGCTCGTTTCTGCAGAAGTGGTCGCTACGCTCATCGCCCTGTCAGGCTGCTTTCGCGCCGGTCAACAACGCGTGCTGTACGCGGTACTCGCGATGATCGCCGGTATCGCAATTTGGATGCTGGGTGTAGCAGGTACGCCCC
Organism: Vulcanimicrobiota bacterium; assembly: GCA_019241305.1. Classification (GTDB taxonomy): domain Bacteria; phylum Vulcanimicrobiota; class Vulcanimicrobiia; order Vulcanimicrobiales; family Vulcanimicrobiaceae; genus JAFAXE01. The sequence goes on along the minus strand of JAFAXE010000194.1, from coordinate 35,354 downwards.
TGACGCTCGTCTGTGCTGTCCTCGCTGCCGTGGCCATCGGCTTCGCGGCGCTACGCGCGCTTGGCGAGACGCTCGCGCGCTACGATCCCGTCGACGACCTCACGCTTAGCGCGCCGTAAGGCTAGGCGGTCGCAACCGCTGCGGTGGCCAGTTTTTCCACGATCGCGCGGCTGAACTGATTCAGGTCGGCAATGCCGCGCGACGTCACCCAATGGGCGTCTTGCACAAGAGGCTGATCGCGATAGAGTCCACCGGCATTGCGGATGTCGTCGGAGATTGAGGGCGAGCCCGTCATGGTTCGGCCGCGCGTGACTTGTGAAGAGATGAGTACTTGTGCCCCGTGGCCGATGGCAAAGAGCGGTTTTTTCGCTCCGTCGAGCTCGCGGACAAAGCGCTGCACTTCTCGATCGGTCCTGATCTGGTCGGGCGATTGTCCGCCTGGAATCAGGAGGGCGTCGAAGTCCTCCGCGGTGCAATCCGCGACGAGTTCGTCCGCGCGTGCCGTCAAAGGCGAGTCATCGAGCCCCCGCTTGGCACGAATCCGCTGCCGTGAACGTTCGCTCACGCCGACGACGGTAACCACCGCGCCGGCCGCCTCTAGCGCACGACGCGGCTGCTCCAACTCTGCCTCCTCGAATCCATCGCCGACGAGCGCGGCAACGCGCTTCCCTTCCGTTGCTCCTTGCATGGCGCCCCGTTTTTCGCCGCTCCAGCATCTTTCCCGTCGTGGCTTGCGCTCGTTCTTGTGCGGCCAGGGATAGGAAGTCGCCGCTGGGGCAGAGCAGCGCGGGGGATGGAGCGGCGTCCGGCGTCATCGACGGAGGCACGAAAGTCGCGCCACCTCGACATCTGTCTCGACGAAGACGTCGCCTCGACGCTCGACGCGGGATTTTCCGTAGTGCGCCTACGGCACGAAGCCCTTCCCGAGATGGCGCTTACCGAGGTGAACGCGCGGACGTCGTTTCTCGGACGTGAACTGCGGGCACCGCTGCTCGTTTCGTCGATGACGGGCGGCACGGCGCGCGCCGGCGCGATCAATCGCAATTTGGCGGCGGCCGCAGAGCGTGCCGGGATCGCGATCGGGTTAGGCAGCCAGCGGGCGGCTCTCGAAGATCGGGCACTGCTGGAGACCTATCGCGTCCGGGACGTCGCGCCGCATGTGTTGCTCTTTGCCAATATCGGCGCGGTACAACTCAACTATGGTGTTACCGCCGCTGATGCGAAAGCCATCGTTGAATCGATCGGCGCGGACGGCCTCTACCTTCATTTCAATCCGTTGCAAGAGGCACTGCAGCCCGGAGGGGACACGAACTTCAGCGGCTTGCTCGAAAAAATCGCACAGGTCGTCGCGGCGACGACCGTACCGGTGATCGCCAAAAGCGTCGGCTCAGGCATCTCGGTCCACACGGCGCGACGGCTTCTCGGGGCAGGCGTTGCGGCAATCGACGTGGCTGGAGCTGGTGGAACTTCCTGGGCGCGTGTCGAGGGGCGCCGTGCCGGCGATAGCCGTCGCGAACGGCTCGCCGAAACCTTTGCCGGCTGGGGATACCCGACCGCGGAAGCGACCCGCGCACTCAGAAAAGCGCTGCCAGGCGTTCCGCTGGTCGCGAGCGGCGGAGTACGCTCGGGGATCGATGTCGCGAAAGCGGTCGCGCTCGGCGCGACGCTGTGCGGCCTGGCTCAGCCGCTCCTGGAACCCGCGACGCGCAGCGCCGATGCCGTCTTCGAAGCCCTCGATGACCTCATCGCCGGCTTACGGATCGCGATGTTTGCGAGTGGATGCCGTGCGCTTGCGGACCTTCCGGGAGCCCTTCTTGAAACGGCAGAATGAGGCCAGGCGCGGCGGGCGTTCAGGAGGGCCAACGATGTTCGAAGATTACCGGCAGTGGCTGGAGGCTGAGTTGAAACGTCTCGGCAACGCCGGCCATCAAGCGTATGCATTTGGCCAGGCCAATATGGCGAAGCGTGCCTTGGAGCGTTTCGATCAGGAACTCGCCGGCCGAACCGCGGTGCTGCTGCAGCGTCCTCGCATCGATGCGGTCCTCACGGCCCTGGAGCAGTTAGCAGAAAAAGATACGGCGCTCGATCCCGCGCTCGAAGCGCTGCGCGTGGAGTTGCAAACGGCGCGAGGACAGGTTCTTTAATGCGCGGCTTCGTGTTCGCACTGCTTCTTGCGACGCTAGCAGGAGCTGCGCCGTCGCGCTCCGCCGCGACGCCCACCGGCGGTAACGCCAACGGTGCGCTTGGCACTCGGGCCCCGGAATTTACCGCGCAAACAGTAAGCGGCCGTCACGTTTCCCGACACGCATATGCCGGCAAGGTGCTGGTGCTCAATTTTTGGGCAACGTGGTGCCCGCCGTGTCGCGCCGAAACGCCGGATCTCATCGCGGCCTTTCAGCGACTGAAAACGAAAGATGTCGCGTTCCTCGGTATCGATACGACGGAAACGGCGCCGATCGTGCGAACCTTCCTTTCAGCGCGGAGCGTTCCGTACGACACGGCGCTCGCGGGACCGGGCACCTATAACGGCTACGGAATCGCCTTCATCCCCACCACGATCGTCGTCGATCCAAACGGGATCGTCCGCGCGCGCTGGACCGGCGGCGTAACGCCGCAACTCCTCGCGCAGTTCGTAGCGGGCGCTCGCAAGGGACAGACGGTGGTCTACCTTTCGCCGGCGCAGCGGCACATCGACGCGCTGCTGGATCCAAACCAATTTTCGTTCAGCGCAAGCGTCGCGCAGGTTCGAGCGGCGGCAGAGGCGGCGCGCCGGCGCGTTTCCGAGGTCGACGCCTATGCCGCCACGTTGCCGACTGCGCACGGGCTAGCGTTCGATGACGAGCGGACGTTGCGCGAAGAAGGCACGTTGCTCGAAAAAGCGGCCAGCGGGCTGCAGGCCGTCGCAAGCACGCGCGACGACAAGATTCTGGCGGATCGTCTCCTAGCGACCGCCTATGCCGATCTCAACCGCTTTGAGGATGCGGCCCAGATTTTGCGTGAGGCGTTGGCGCTCGAACCGCACGACCCGAAGCTTACGTACTCGCTCGCAAATGCGTATTACCGCCTGCACGATTACCCCCGCATGGCGCAGGTGGCACGCGCGTATATCGCCCTTGCGCCCAACGATTCCGATGGCTACGACCAACTCGGGCTCGCGTACCAGCGTTCCCGACGCTTCGCCGACGCCGTTGCGCCGTACGAGCGGTGCGTCGCGCTCTTGATGGTGAAGGCTGCGGGCGCGCCTCCGAAAGAACGCGGCGACGACGCGGCCTTTGTTGCCGACGAGTCACTCGATCTTGCGAACGTCTACGTTTCCCTGGGCGATCGCGCAAATGCGCGCCGCGCGTTCTTGCGAGCGACGCGCTACGCGGCAATGATTCCAGCGAACAGCCAATACGCCGATATGCGCGAACGCGCGCAAGATCGCGCCGCGGAAGGGATGGCGGCGGTCGCACTCGTGCATCGGACCGGCACCGCGCTCGCGCTCAGTAAGTGGACCGGCCCGGATCTTCCCGGAAGTCTAAAGTCCACCTATAAGTACCGGCTGATCGTCGTGGCGCCGGCCCAAAAAAGCGTCACGCTCGTCGCGAATCGCGTACGTCCCGGGTGGGTCGCGTCATTTTGTGCCGACGGCCTGTGCTCTCCGCGGACGGTGAGTTATCTGTCACCGCCGAGCGGCGTGAAGACCTACGAGTTCCAACTCGTCCCGCCCGCCGAAGGAGCCGCTCCGGGGCGCGTCGAGGTCGCCGCCGGCAACACCACCGCGGCCGTCCCCTAATTTCGCGAAAAGGGACTTATCCATTAACGAGCTTCCAAAACTCGGTGAACTTCATCATGTGACCTTCTCGGTCGCTCCAATTGCGTATCACGTTCCAGTCGACGGCCCCGCTTCGGGCAACGTCGCACGCAACGTGTAAACTTCGGTAGTCATTCCAGTGGTAGTAGGCCGCTAACCGGTCTCTTACGCAGTCTGTTCTCGTAATAACGTGTAACGTGCGGTCGCTTTTTTCGACGGTGTCCCATACAGTGATGAGGTCGTCACCCACTGCCAACGGTCCCGGTGGAAACTCAACGAGATACTTTGAAGCAGGATGAACATATGCTCCGCTTCGCTCCAGAAACCCAATATCACGGAGAACTTTTGCAGCGCCTTGTGCACGAAACGTTATGATGAAGTCGATGTCGTCGGACGCGTAACTCTCGGGCGTATAAAACGTCGCTGCGCTTCCACCAGTGAGCACGGCGACCGTTCCGTGTTTTTGGAGTGCATCGCACACGATGAAGGCAATATCTTCCAACGTCGAATCTGCGTAAATCAGAGTGGCTTGCCTCGCTTCCGTGGGCGACGCCGGATGGATTTGAGGCGATCAGCAAGTTGGCTTTGGCCCTGTAACAGCTTCAGCAGAAGCGTCCTCAGTTCCGCGGCACCGTAGAAGCGGGGGTTGAGCCTCACCACTCGGTGCGTTCCGCGCGGCGCAGTCGCCACGATACCGTCCGCCTCTAGTCGGTCGATGGCTTGTTGAACGCTCGAAAGCGAGACTTCGGCTACCCGTGAAAGTTCGCGAGGATAGCTTTCTCCTAGGGCGGCCAACGACAGGAGGATGCTCGTTCGGGTTGCATTGCCGAAGACGCCCGACCCGCGGGTTAGACTCTTTTTGAACCGACTCGCAATTTGACCCAAAGTCTCTGTCACCTGACCTATAATCCAGGTCGGCTTCGAAGCGTTTCACCGAGCAATCCGGCTTTTGCATTGTCTCTATCGCCTCGGCTTGGTATCATGCCGCAGTCGGCGGCCTGGCCTTTGAGCTGGCTGGAGCCCTCCGAGACCTTCCTGTTTTAGAAGGAGCCCAAGCGTTGCCGCTCACCAAGGAACAAAAAACCGAGATCGCCCAGCACTACGGCCGCGGAACCAGCGACACCGGCTCAGCGGACGTGCAGATCGCGGTGCTGACCGCTTCGATCAACCAGCTCACCGAGCACCTCAAGGTGCACAAGAAGGACCATCACAGCCGCCGTGGCCTCCTCATGCAAGTAGGCCAGCGCCGCCGGCTGCTGGCCTACCTACAACGGAAGGACCTCGAGCGCTACCGCAAACTCATCGCGGAGCTGGGTCTGCGCCGCTAAGTGCGCTTCTAGCATCCCTGCTGCCCGTAGATCATCTCGCGGTCCCGTAATATAAAACCCAGCCCTTCGTAGAGGGGCAGGCCCATTTCGCTTGCACCCAACGTGAGACGATCGACGCGCTGCGTGTGCGCCGCTGCGATGACTTCGCGCACCAGCGCCGAGCCGATCCCGCGTCGCCGGTGTTCAGGGTAGACAAACACGCTACGCACGCGTCCATCGACGGTGGGATGGCGCACGGAATGCGCGCGGGGCAACGTCCCTCGTAACTCGAGCACCGCGATGCCGACAGCACGCCCCTCGCAGAGCGCAATCCAAGCCATCACGTTCTCGGATGCCAGCGCACGCTCGAAGAAATTCTGGCATCGTTCCCGATACTCGGCCGAATCGAAATCGGCCGCTCTGCCCTCAAGGCCAAGCGCGACCCGGAGCTCCGCCAGCGCCGCCGCATCTTCGGTACGCGCGCGGCGAATTGTCAGTTGAGCGTCCACGAGCCCCGCTTCGCTGCCGCGTGCCCACTACCGGCGGCGTTCCCAGGGCCGCTGCCTCAATGCCCCGAATGGCGGCGAGCTTAAGAAGAAACGAAGCGAAAAAACTAGGAGAATTTGTGCCTGAATCCGTCTCCCTTGAGGTGGGCGGGCGGCAGTTGACGATTGAGACGGGGGAACTGGCCAAACAGGCCAACGGTTCCGCCCTGGTGCGCTACGGCGACCAGAACGTCGTTCTTGCCGCCGTCACCGCCTCGGACTCACCCCGCGAGGGGATCGACTTTTTCCCACTGACCTGCGACTTCGAAGAGAAGATGTACGCGGCCGGCAAGATTCCCGGCGGCTACATCAAGCGCGAAGGACGACCTTCGGAACACGGCGTCTTGTCGGCGCGCCAAATCGACCGTCCGATTCGACCGCTTTTTCCAGACGGTTTTCGCAACGACGTGCAGATCGTCACGACGGTCTTCTCCATCGATCCGGAACTGGACGCGGACGTACTTGCGGTGTGCGCCGCCGGGGCCGCGCTCGCCGTTTCCGATATCCCCTTCGAGAAGAACGTCGCCGCGGTCCGCGTCGGTCGCGACGAAAACGGGTCCTTTATCTGTAATCCGACGCTTCCGCAGTACGCGAGCGGCGGGATGGACATCGTCGTCGCCGGGACCGACGACGCCGTAATGATGGTCGAGGGCGGCGGCGACGAGCTCTCGGAAGAGGACTTCCTCGGTGCGGTCGCATTCGCGCACGGTGAAATCAAGAAAATCGTCGCGGCGATCGGTGAGCTCGCACAAAAAGCCGGCAAGCCGAAGCGCGAGTTTCCACTGGCGACGGTCGATCCTGCGCTCCGCGGCTGGGTCGAAACGTCTTTCAAAAACGACGTGGCGAAGGCGATGCGCGTCGTCGACAAGGTGGAGCGCAACGAAGCCTTCGGTAAGCTCACGCGTCAAGAAGCACTTGCCCGGCTGCACGATAGCGATCCCGACATCGCCGCAATTCTGAGCGACCCCAAGCGCACGGATTTCGAGAAGATCATCAAGGCCATGGAGGAGGAAGAGCTCCGCGTCATGGTCGTCGAGGAGAAGCTCCGTCCCGACGGACGCAAGCCCGACGAAATTCGCGCGATCTGGTGCAAAGTGCACTACGTCCCGCGCGCGCATGGCAGCGGCGTCTTCACCCGCGGACAGACGCAAGTATTCACCGCCGCGACGCTCGGTTCGATCGGCGACGAGCAGCGCCTCGACGGAATCCTCGCGATTCCCAACAAGCGCTACATGCACTACTACAACTTCCCGCCGTATTCGACCGGCGAGACGCGGCCGATGCGCGCGCCGGGACGCCGCGAGATCGGGCACGGTCATCTCGCCGAACGCGCGCTCGTCCCACTACTTCCCAGCGAGGACGAGTTTCCTTATACGTTGCGCCTCGTGAGCGAGATCCTCGAATCGAATGGCTCCTCCTCGATGGCATCGGTCTGCGGGAGTACGCTCGCGCTCATGGATGCCGGCGTCCCGATCGGGAAACACGTCGCAGGCGTGGCGATGGGGCTCGTCCTGCACGGTGACAAGCATACCGTGCTGAGCGACATCCAAGGTCTCGAGGACGCACTCGGTGAGATGGACTTCAAAGTCGCCGGAACGGTCGACGGGATCACCGCGATCCAAATGGACATCAAGGTCCAAGGGATCACCCTCGAAATCATGCGCGAAGCGCTGGCGCAAGCAAAGCGCGGCCGCCTCTTCATCATCGACAAGCTGAAGGAGACGATCGAGGAGCCGCGCGCCGAGCTTTCGTCGTTCGCGCCGCGGATGATCGTGATGACGATCGACGTCGACAAGATCAAAGACGTCATCGGACCCGGCGGAAAGATCATCAACAAGATCATCGCGGACACCGGCGTAAAGATCGACATCGAAAACGACGGCCGGGTGTTCATCGCGTCGCCGGATGGCCAAGGTGCCGAACGCGCGCGCAAGATGGTCGAGGCCTTGACGCGGGACGTGAAAGTCGGCGAAACCTACATGGGGACCGTCACGCGACTCATGAATTTCGGCGCGTTCGTCGCCGTGCTGCCGGGCAAAGAAGGGCTCGTGCACATCAGCCAGCTCGCGCCTGGGCGCGTCGAGCACGTTGAGGACGTCGTCAAAATTGGCGACGAGATCATGGTGAAGGTCGTCGAGATCGACTCTCAGGGCCGCATCAATCTCTCGCGTAAAGCAGTTCTAGGCGGCGGTGTCGGCGGCGACGACGACCGTCCCGTAGGCGGCCGGAACGGTCCCTTACGCGAGCGAGCAGGGGGCCGCCGCCGACGCGGGTGATCCCGCCGACAAACCCGCTCGTATTCTCCATTGTCTGAGCGTAAACGGGAAGGTCCACCGGCGGACTCCCGTTAACCTCGGGCGGTCGGGTCTCCCTAACCCCTCTCGAGGTCATACTATTCCGTCCAAACGCCGCCGCCGGCTCGCCTGCAGCATATTTTACACTGTGCTTTGCTGCAGGCTACCACGCAGCGACATTTTCGTCAGAACATCGTGACCTCGCCGAATTCACGCTCGGAGGATCTCACCGTGTTACGCCGCTCTGCCGCCGTCTTTTTCCCGCTCGCTGTCGCCTCGCTCGTCGGATGTTCTTCCGCTGGCTCCGTGTTGCAACACGTCCCGACCACGAATTCCGCCTCGGTGCGCCATGGCACATCTCCGAGGAACGGCGCTTTTGGGAAGATCAAGCACGTCATCGTCATCATTCAAGAGAATCGCAGCGTCGATAATCTCTTCAACGGGTTCTGCCTTGCGACGAGCAACTGCGCAAATACCGTCACCAAGGATCCCGTCAGCGGTCAGGTTCTCGTCCCGGTACCGCTGTCCGCGCCGTACTCGCCCCTGCACAACCATCCGAATTTCGTCGCGGAGTTCGATGGTGGCAAGATGGACGGGTTCCCGTCGAACCCGTCGGTCTGCAATAAGCCCGGCAATTGCCCATACACGTCGATGGCGTACGTTCCCGCGACGGAAACGATGCTCTACCGCAAACTCGCGACGGTCGACGGCATCCTGTCCGACATGACGTTTGAAGCGATCCAAGGGCCAAGCTTCCCGTCCCACCTCTACGCAATCGCCGGCCAGAGCGGCGGCTGGACTGCGTCCAACCACTGGACGGCGAGTGGCGGCGACGGCAACTGCGGGCCGAATCAACCGAAGAACATGCCGTTGATCGACATGACGACGGCGTATCCGGGCGTCAACAGGGGCTACTATCCCCCGTGCGTCGACTTTCCGACGATTCTGGACGCCCTCACCACGAAAGGAAACAGCTGGAAGTTCTATTCCGGCGGCTCCAATTTCTGGACGCCGACGCAGGGCATTCAGCACCTCTACAATCCCAACTATCAGCCCAACGGCAACTTCGCGCAGGACGTCGCGAAGGGGCAGCTCGCCGACGTCACCTTCGTTACGCCGTACCTTCCCTCGCAGTCGGATCATCCGGGAATGGTGAACAATTCGATGGACGGGCCGAACTGGGTCGCGTCGCTTGTCAATGCAGTCGGTGAAAGCCCCTTCTGGAGCAGCTCGGCGATCGTCGTGTATTGGGACGATTGGGGCGGCTGGTTCGATCACGTGCTGCCGCCGGCAGATCATTACTCCAAGCCCTTCAAGGGCTCGTGGCCGAGTTGGCTGGGGAACCCCGACCCAGTGGAATACGGCTTCCGCGTTCCGTTCATGGTCATATCGCCGTACGCGCGCGTCGGCGTGATCGACCATACGCCGCGCTCCTTCGTCTCGAGCCTGACGCTGATCGAACAAGCCTTCCAAATTCCATCGATGAACACGCTGGACCAGTACGAGCCCGACGGTCTCGACTCGATGATGAACTACAACCAGAATCCCTTGCCCTACACGCCTGTGGGTGGTTATCCCGTATCACCGTTCAGCCGCGTGCGCTCTCCGCACAAATAGTGATGGCGCTCTAAGGACGTGACCATGGTACGCCGCTGTTCCGCGGTCTTTCTCCCACTCGTCGCGGCTTCGCTGGTGGGCTGCTCTTCCGCCGGCTCCGTGTTGCAACACGTCCCGCCAATTTCGAATTCCGCTTCGGCCGGCTTCGGCACATCTCCGCGAGATGGCGCGCTCGGGAAGATCAAGCACGTCATCGTCATCATCCAAGAAAACCGCAGCGTCGATAACCTCTTCAACGGGTTCTGCCTCTCGACGACCACCTGCGCGAACACGGTCACGAAAGATCCGGTGAGCGGGAAAGCTCTCGTTCCGGTCTCGCTGGCGGCACCCTACTCGCCGTTCCATGACCATCCAAGCTTCGTCCAGGAATTCGATAACGGCAAGATGGACGGCTTTGCCTCGAACTTATCGACCTGCAACAAGCCCGGGCCGTGCCCATACACCTCGATGGCGTATGTTCCGTCGACCGAGACGATGCTCTATCGAAAGCTCGCGACAGTCGACGGCATCTTGTCCGACATGACCTTTGAGCCGATACAAGGGCCGAGTTTTCCGTCGCACTTCTACGCCATTGCGGGCCAAAGCGGCGGTTACAGCGATCCGAACCACTACGCCGCTTCCGGTGGAGACGGTGATTGTAGCCCCAACCAACCGAGCAACATGCCGAAGATCGACATGAGGACGAAGTATCCGGGCAAGAACGTCGGCTACTACCCGCCATGCGATGATTTTCCGACGATTTTCGACGCGCTGACGGCGAATCATAACACCTGGAAATTTTATTCCGGGGGTTCGCATTTCTGGACGCCGACGCAGGGAATCCAACACCTGTACGACCCCAAATATAAGCCCGACGGGAACTTCGCGCAGGACGTCGCGAACGGGCAGCTGGCCGACGTCACCTTCATTACCCCATTTCACAGTGGGGATTCCGATCATCCCGGGTTTGTCCCGAATCCGATGAATGGTCCGAATTGGGTCGTATCACTGGTCAATGCGGTCGGCGAAAGTCCCTTCTGGAACAGTTCCGCGGTCGTCGTCTATTGGGATGATTGGGGCGGTTGGTTCGATCACGTCGCTCCTCCGGCCGGACCAAACGCGAAACCGTTCCGCGGCTCGTTCCCGAGCTGGCAAGGAAACCCGGATCCGCTCGAATACGGATTCCGCGTCCCGTTCATCGTCATATCGCCCTACGCGCGGGTAGGCGCCATCGACCATACTCCACGGTCCTCGGTCTCCAGCCTAACGCTGATCGAGCAAGCCTTCGCGATCCCATCGATGAAAACGCTCGACCAGTTCGAGCCCGATGGTCTCGATTCGATGATGAATTACAGCCAGAATCCCTTGCCGTACACCCCCGTCGGTGGTGCTCCCGTATCACCGCGTCGCTTTTACTCTGCGCCTACTGTAGCCAAAGGAAAACGATGATCAAGATGCACTCGGGTCGCGCTCTTGCCACTGCCGTTCTGCCCCTGTTATTGGTGCCGCTTGCCGCCTGTTCGCAGGGTGGCGCGGGCGCTAGCCACCTGCCGGACACGAGTCACAGCCAAAGCGGCGCGCTGGGCCACAGACGAAATGCTTCCACCCAGCTCAAGCACATCATCGTCATCATTCAAGAAAATCGTTCGATGGACGATCTCTTCAACGGTTTCTGCATAGCGACGAGCAACTGCGCGAACACGGTGACGACCGACCCGGTGACCGGGACGCCGCTGCGACCTGTCTCGCTCGCGGCGCCGTACAGTCCGGACCACTCACATCCCGGCTTCGTGACCGCCTACGACAACGGCAAGATGGACGGCTTTCACAACGTCATCTCAGCCTGCAACGGCAATAACGGGCAGCACGTGTTTTGTCACATGAACGTGTTCGCGTACGTCCCGCACTCCGAAACCACCACGTACTTCAAGCTGGCGACGGTGGATGGCGAGTTGTCCGATATGACGTTCCAGGCTGATTCCGGTCCGTCGCTCCCATCGCACCTCTACGCGATTGCCGGTCAATCCGGCGGCTACGACGCCGACCATTGGGCGCTCGTCGACGGCTCCGGCGTCTGCGGTACCACCTTTAACGCACATCAGATCGACATGACGACGCCGTACCCAGGTACCATCGGCAATCCTCAGCCGCCGTGTAAAGATTTTCAGACGATTTTCGACGAGCTGGTGAACGCGGGTCACACGTGGAGGTACTACTCGAACGACGCCCTCCATAGCTTCTATTCAGTCACGCAGAATATCCAGCATCTGTACGGATCGCCGAACTTCATCGTGCCGCCGCAGCAGTTCATCACCGACGTCGGCAACGGTAACCTCGCCGACGTCACCTTCATCATGCCGGAAGGCGGCGAATCCGATCATCCCGGTTGGGTCAACCATCCCTCGTATGGCCCCAACTGGGTCGCTTCCCTCGTCAATGCCATCGGCCAATCGAAGTACAACTACTGGAACAACAGCGCTATCGTCGTGTGGTGGGACGATTGGGGTGGATGGTTCGATCACGTCACGCCGCCTCGCCCCGTCGGTGAACCGTCATGGATGGGGAACCCAGACCCGTACGAATACGGTTTCCGCGTCCCGTTGATCGTCGCGTCGCCGTATGCCAAAGTCGGATCGATCGATCACGAGACGCGGAGTTTCGTTTCGACGCTCCGCCTCATCGAGGAAACCTTCGGCTTACCGCAACTCGGGACGCTCGATCAGTACGAGCCTGACGGTCTCGATACGATGTTCAACTTCAGCCAGAACCCCCTCCCGTACACGCCCCTGTAAATTCTGGCGCACCGCATCCGTATTCCGTTAGCAAGGAGACTCCGTGCGTAGATCGCTCGTCACTCTGTTCCTGTTGCCGTTCGCCATGGGTTTGGCGTGCTGTCCTACGAGCGCTACGGTCTCGCGGGTGATACCGCGAGTCGGCAGCGCCCCGGCGCACCCGCTGAAGCTCAGGCTCAAGAGAAACTCGCCTTCGTCGACGCTGACGCATATCGTCGTCGTCATCCAGGAAAACCGCAGCCTCGACAACTTGATGAACGGCTTTTGCGTCAACGGTGGAAGCGTCTGCGCGAATACGGTCACCGTCGATCCCGTGAGCGGGACGCAGCTCGTCCCGGCGTCGCTCGCTGCGCCCTTCGGGCTGAACCATTCTCACGGCGCCTTCGCCCTCGAATACGATTACGGAAAGATGGATGGCTTCTCAAAGGAACCGGCACTGTGCACAAAGGGCGGCCACAAGTGCGGGAGCGTCTTCTCCTACGTGCCCGCCCCGGAGACGGCGATCTATCGCCAGATGGCGAGCGTCGACGGCGTCCTCTCCGACGAAACGTTCGAAACGGCGCAAGCCCCGAGCGTCCCCGCGCATTTCTATGCGATCGCCGGACAAAGCGGCGGCTACGATTCGGATCACTGGGCGATCGAAAGCGGGAATGCCGGTTCATGCAAAAGCCAAGCAGCCGTCTCCGTTCAGATCCTCATGACGACGCCTTTCCCCGGCCAAACCGGCAACAGCGTCCCGACCTGTAAGGATTTCCAAACGATCTTCGATCTCGTAGCCAACGCGGGGCATAGTTGGCGCTTTTACGCGACCGGGGATCCGTTCTGGACACCGACACAAGATATCCAGCATCTCTACGGATCGCCGAACTGGGTCAAGCCGCCATCGCAGTTCTTGACCGATGCCGCGAACGGGAATCTCGCCGACGTGAGCTTCGTCACACCCTCGAGCCCGAGCACGTCAGACCATCCTGCGAACGTGAAGAATCCCGCGGCCGGGCCGAATTGGGTGGCATCGATCGTGAACGCCGTCGGAGAAACGCCGTACTGGAACAACACCGCCGTCGTGATCTGGTGGGATGACTGGGGCGGCTGGTACGACCACGTCGTGCCGCCAACCTCACCCGTGAACCCCGATCCCTTCGAGTACGGCTTTCGCGTCCCGCTGATCGTCGCATCGGCATACGCGAACGTGGGGACCGTCGACCACACGCCGCGGACCTTCGTTTCCGCTCTGCGGCTCATCGAAGAAACCTTCAATTTGCCGTCGCTCGGCACAACGGATCAGTACGAGCCGGACGGGCTCGACTCGATGTTCAACTTCAGCCAGACGCCGATCACGTACACCCCGCTCGGCGGCTCAAACGCGCGTCCCTTCTTGCACCTTCGCCATACCAACCACGTCCCGGCTCGATAGTGCGCATATCGGCCACACGCGCCGGGAGCGCGGTCGCCGCGACGTTCGCGGTTTCTTTCATCACGGGATGCACGTCGGGCACGTTCAGCAGCGTGACCCCCGCGTTGAAAAGCGCCCTCAGCCAAAGCCAGGCGATTCGCCATAAAAGCGCGTCGACGCAACTGAAGCATATCGTGGTCGTCATTCAGGAAAATCGTACCGTCGATGATCTGTTCAACGGCTTTTGCGCCTCTGCCACCGTGTGCGCCAACACCGTCACCGCCGATCCTGTCTCACACACACCGCTGAGACCCGTTTCCCTCGCCGCGCCATACAGTCCGAACCACGATCACGGAACCTTCGTCGTCCAAGCGAGCGGAGGTTGGTCTGGGACGGTCTCGGCGTGCAACAATAATTCAGGCCAGCCCATCTCTTGCAACATGAACGTCTTCGCGTACGTGCCGCACAGAGAGTCAGCGACCTATTTCAAGCTCGCGACCGTCGACGGGCTTCTCTCCGACGCGACGTTTCAAACGAATCAGGGGCCAACGCTGCCCGCGCATCTTTACGCCATCGCCGGGCAGTCGGGCGGATACGACCCGGATCACCTGGCGCTCATCGAAGGCTCGAACAGTTGCTCTTCACAACAGACGTATGCGCAGATCAACATGACGACGCCGTATCCGGGTCAGTTAGGTCAGAGCTCGGTACCCTGCAAGGATTTCACGACGATCTTCGATTTGCTGGTCAAGGCTGGACATACGTGGCGCTACTACTCGAACAGCGCCGACCATAGCTTCTACTCGGCGACGCAAAACATTCAACATCTCTACAACTCGCCCAACTTTATCCCGTCGCCGACGCAGTTCCTCACCGACGTGAAGAACGGTCAACTCGAGGATGTCACCTTCGTGATGCCGAGCGGCGGCCAGTCCGACCATCCCGGTTGGGTGAATCACCCGTCGTACGGTCCGCAGTGGGTCGCCTCGGTCATGAATGCGATTGGAACGTCGCCCTTCTGGAACACGACGGCGGTCGTCTTGTGGTGGGACGATTGGGGCGGCTGGTACGATCATGTCGCGCCTCCGACGCAACCGTTTGTCGGACACTTTCCGAGCTGGCAAGGCAATCCGGATCCCTTCGAATATGGTTTCCGCGTCCCACTCGTCGTCGTCTCACCCTATGCGCGCGTCGGTCAAATCGATCACACCCGGCGCTCGTTCGTCTCGGCGCTCCGCTTGATTGAGGAGACGTTCGGAATTCCAGCCGGCGGTCTGGGAACGACCGATCAGTATGAGCCGGACGGGCTCGATTCCATGTTCAACTTCAAGCAAAAACCCAGTCCGTACACGCCGCTCTAACGCCGCGACATGTATCGGGCACGCTGCGCGGCATTTGCCATATGCCTTACGGCCGGAAGTCTGTTGACCGCTTGCTCCAATGGGAACAGCGCCGCGCCGGCGTCCGTGCCACCCGGCGCGGTGGCTCCGAAGAACCTTCAGCACATCGTCGTCGTCATTCAGGAGAACCGCTCGTTGGACGAGCTGTTCAACGGCTTTTGCGCCTCGACGAACCAGTGCGCAAACACGGTCACGGTCGATCCCGTCACGCACACACCGCTCAGTCCCGTCTCGCTTGCAGCGCCCTACAGCCCCGACCATTCACACTCCGGATTCGTAACGGAATACGACAACGGCAAGATGGATGGCTGGGCCAACGTTATTTCCGCGTGCATTGGACAGCCACTTCCATGTAAGGAAAACGTTGTCGCGTACGTTCCCCATGCGGAAACTGCGAAGTACTTCAAACTTGCGACGGTCGATGGCGAGCTTTCGGATGCGACCTTCCAAGCGAACTCGGGACCCTCTCTTCCCGCCCACCTGTACGCGATCGCGGGGCAATCCGGAGGCTACGATAGCGACCGTTGGGCGCTCATCGAAGGCAACGGGTCGTGTGCCAACACGCAGCGCGCCGAGCAGATCGACATGACGTCGGCCTACCCGGGGACCGTCGGCAATCCGGTGATCCCTTGTAAGGATTTTCAAACCATCTTCGACTTGTTGGCAAAGGCAGGCTTGAGCTGGCGGTATTATTCGAACGATCCGCTGACGAGTTTCTATTCCGTCACCCGTAACATTCAGCATCTTTTCGACTCGCCCAACTTCATCGTTCCGCCGCAACAGTTTTTGCAAGACGTGGCCAACCAGAATCTGCCGAACGTCGCGTTCGTCATGCCGGAAGGCAATCAATCGGACCATCCGACGTGGGTGTCGCGGCCTTCGGACGGCCCCGACTGGGTCGCGTCGGTCGTCAATGCGGTCGGCGAGTCGCCGTATTGGAACACCAGCGCCATCGTCGTTTGGTGGGACGACTGGGGCGGCTGGTTCGATCATGTCGTCCCGCCGCGCCCTTCGGGCGAGCCGGCGTGGATGGGCAAGCCAGACCCTTTTGAGTACGGCTTTCGCGTCCCGTTCATCGTTGTGTCACCGTATGCGCGGATCGGACACATCGACCACACGGCCCGCAGCTTCGTTTCGACGCTGCGCTTGATCGAAAAGACCTTCGGACTTCCGCAGCTCGGGACGCTCGATCAGTACGAGCCCGACGCGCTCGATTCGATGCTCGACATGAATCAGCGACCGATTCCATACACGCCCTTGTAGCGCTCTGGCGTCGCATTTGCGAAAATGTGGGCACTACGGCGAAGGGGGCAGGGAGAAGGCCGCGCGGGGCCCCGCGCGGCCGCCGACGAAGGCGTCGCGCGCGATCTTTCATCGTCATCTCAGTCCTGCGCCAGCATGAGGCGGTAGCCTGTTGCTGTGCACGGGTATGAAAGTCTTCACATGCACGCGCTCCCCGGCATGGGCGCTTTTGCCTTGATCGTTCTTGGTGGACCCCTCTTTGGTCAGGGGCATACCGCCGCGCCGTCGCCCGTCCCAACAGCGTCGGCCGTAGCAACGTCAACGCCGGTTCCGAAGCCGAGCTCGACCGCGGCCGCCGAGGCTCCGGTGTTCCGCGGACGCATCAAGCACGTGGTCATCATCGTGCAGGAGAACCGCAGCTTCGATAACCTCTTCAACGGTTTTCCAGGCGCCGACACGGCACAGGCCGGCGTCGCCCACGATGGGCACATCATCCGTCTGCAACCCGTCAGCTTGACGCACGAAGAAGACCTCGATCATTCCCACAATGGCGCGCTGATGGAATACGATGCCGGCAAGATGGACGGTTGGGACCTCGAGCACCCCGACATCGTGCAGAAGGAGCCGGAGAAGCCCTCGACGCTCGCGTACTCGTACCTTCCGCGGAACGAGATTCAGCCGTACTGGCAGCTTGCACGCCGCTACGTGCTCGCCGACCGAATGTTCCAGCCCGCGTTTTCCGCGAGCTTCGTCGCGCACCAATATTTAATCGCGGGGCAATCGGCGAACGTCATCGACAATCCCGACGTTGGGAGCGACACGAACTTCTTCTGGGGCTGCGACTCGCCATCCGATGCCCGGGCGCTCGTCAACGGGCAGACCGGGCGCGGCGTCTTCCCGTGCTTCACGTATCGCACCATCGCCGATGAACTGGATGCGGCACATCTGAGCTGGCGCTACTATGCGCCGCCTGGGAATCACCTCGGGGCGCTGTGGTCAGCCTTCGATGCGGTCCGCCAGATCCGCTACGGACCCGATTGGCACGAAGATGTCGTTTCGCCTGAGACGCGCGTTCTCGCAGACATCGCGCGCGGTGACCTTGCGAACGTCACCTGGGTCGTACCAACCGCATCGAACTCCGATCATGCGTATCCCAGGCAGCCGCGTTTCAAGTGGGTCTCGATCGCGACGAACAAAGGACCGCACTGGGTGGGGTCCATCGTCAACGCGGTCGGCAAGAGCAAGTACTGGGACGACTCGGCCATCTTTGTGCTCTGGGATGATTGGGGCGGCTGGTACGACCACGTCGCTCCACCGCGGCTCGACAACCTCGGGCCGGGGTTCCGTGTGCCGCTCATCGTCATCTCGCCCTACACCAAGCACGGCTACGTTTCACACGTGCAGCACGAGTTCGGCAGCATCCTGAAACTGACGGAAGAAGCGTTCGGTCTGCCCTCGCTGGGGACGAGCGACGTCCGCGCCGACGACCTAGCGGACTGCTTCGACTTTGCCCAAGCACCGCACGGCTACGCCATGATACCGACGAAGTTCGACGCCGCCTATTTCGAATCGCACTCGTCGCCCGACGAAGGACCCGATACCGACTAGGCCGTCTTAGTCTCGCGGTACGAAGCCGCGGTACGGGAGCAGATCGATGATTTGCAGGTCCACCATGTCGCGCTTGACCAGCGGCAGACTGGCCATTGCCCGTTCGGCGGCCGCAGGGTCGGGCGCTTCGAGCAAGAGAACGGCACCTGGAACGTCCCCGCGGCTCCATGCCGCCCGGACGATCGCTTCGGCGTACAGCCGCGCCAGCCGATCGGCCTCCGCATCGAGGACTTCCGCAAACTGTGCCTGCGAAAAGACCTCGGTACGGCGACGTAAGATAGCCATGAACTGCATGCCCAAGCATCCGTGACGTTCGTCCAGAACCCTCCGGGGGTGGAGTACCATGCCGTTCAACTCGCTGGGTGAGTTTGTGCGCGCGCTGCGGCGCGCCGGCGAGCTGCAAGAGATTCGCGCCTCGGTCAGCCCCCATCTCGAGATCTCGGAAATTTCGAATCGCGTCGTGAAGGCCGGCGGCCCGGCGCTGCTCTTCACCAACGTCGAGGGGGCGCGCTATCCCGTCCTTACCAATCAGTTCGGCTCAGCGCGCCGGATGGCGATGGCGTTCGGAGCTCGTACGCTGGATGAGGTCGCCGCGCGGTTGCGGACGCTTCTCGATCCTCGCATCCCAGACGCTGGAGGCGAAAGACTGGGCCGTCTACTCGACGCCGGGATGGCGTTTTCCGCGATGATGCCGCGAACGGTGCGCAACGATGCTCCCGCGCAGCAAGTCGTCGAGAACGATCCAGACTTGCGGACGCTCCCCGCGCTGCAAACGTGGCCGCTCGATGCCGGGCGGTTTCTGACGTTGCCGCTGGTCTTCACCAAAGATCCACAAAGCGGAACACAAAACGTCGGCATGTATCGCGTGCAGCTCTACGATGCGCGCACCGCTGCCATGCACTGGCAACGTCATAAACAGGGACGCGCACAAGCGGCAAAGTGGGGAAGGACGACGCCCGTCGCAATCGTCGTCGGGACGGACCCGGTCGTCACCTACGCCGCGAGCGCACCATTACCGCCTTTGCTGGACGAGATGGCCTTCGCCGGGCTGTTGCGCGGCCGCCCAGTACGCATGGTGCGGTGCAAGACCGTAGACCTCAAGGTACCGGCGGATGCTGAATTCGTGTTGGAAGGCGTGGTCGACAACGAAGACCTGCGCATGGAAGGCCCGTTCGGTGACCACACTGGGGTCTATAGTCTCGCAGACCGCTTTCCAACGTTCCATCTCCACGCTTTGACGCGGCGACGACATCCAATCTACGCCGCGACAGTCGTGGGGAAGCCGCCGATGGAAGACGCGTGGCTTGGAAAGGCGACGGAACGGATCTTCTTGCCGCTGTTACAATTGATCGTACCGGAGATCGTCGACTACAATCTGCCGGTCGAGGGTGGCTTTCAAAACCTGGCAATCGTCTCGATCCGAAAAAACTACCCCGGGCAGGCAAAAAAGGTCATGAACGCGCTGTGGGGCCTGGGCCACATGATGATGCTGACGCGCTGCCTCATCGTGGTGGACGCAGACGTCGACGTGCACGACGTTCGTTCGGTCGCTTGGTTCGTCCTGAACAACATCGACCCGGCGCGCGATCTCGTCGTCATGTCGGGGCCCGTCGACGATCTGGATCACTCGGATGGTTCCTTCGCCGCGCTCGGACATAAAATCGGCATTGACGCTACGCGGAAAAGCGCGGCGGAAGGCTATACGCGCACCTGGCCACCCGATATCGTCATGGATTTCGATACTCGGACGCTCGTCTCACGCCGTTGGGACGAATATGGGCTCGCCGACAGCGTCCCTCAGGAAGATCGCTGGTCCGGACAGGGCCTGGCTGCGCTGGAACGACTGTTGCGAGAGCCGGCCTACACGCCCGGCAGCGTTGATGCGTCTGCCCTTCACGCAACGGAGCTGCCGCGCGCCAACCGATGAGTCTGCCGTCGTCGGTTCGCCTCTTTTTGCGCGACATCCGCATCGAGCACACGCTGTTTGCGCTACCCTTTGCGTACGTCGGTGCCGTGCTCGCAGCACGCGGCACTCCAACCTTCACCCAACTCGCGTGGATCACGCTGGCCGTCTTAGGCGCGCGCACCGCGGCGATGGCGGCAAACCGCTATTTCGACCGCGAGATCGACGCGGTCAATCCTCGCACGGCCAATCGCGCGCTTGCAAGCGGAGCGCTCTCACCGCGCGTCATGATCGTCGCGGCCGTTGCCGGAATGATACTCTTGCTCGTCGCCGCCTCGCAACTGAACGTCATGTGCCTGGCATTGGCGCCGATAGCGGCCGTCGCGATCCTCGCCTATCCGCTGTGCAAGCGGGTGACGTGGGGCTCACACTTCGTGCTCGGTGCGATCGACGGGCTTGCTCCACTGGGCGCCTTCATCGCCATCAGCGGAACGGTGACGTGGGCCGCGCTCGCATTGTTCGTCGCTGTAACGCTGTGGGTAGCCGGCTTTGACGTGATTTACGCGCTGATGGATCGCGAAGTCGATCTCTCCCAGGGGTTACGCTCCATCCCGGCACGCTTCGGCGCGGGGCCAGCGCGTTCGCTGGCGATCGGCCTCCACTTGGGAATGATCGTCTTGCTCGCCGCGGCCGGGGCGTTTGCCGGCGCCGGTGCCGCGTTTTACCTGGGCGTCGCGCTTGCCGCCGTCCTTGCATGGTACGAGCAACGGCTCTTCGGGATCGCCAAGAATCTGTTCGTCTTGAACGAACGAGTCTTCGTGAGCAATATGGTCTTTTCAGTGGCGTTTTTGTGCACGACGCTCGGCGGCTTTGCGTTGCGGCGATGAGGGTTACACGTCGCGCTTTTCTTGGCGGCGCGGTCAGCGCCGCAGGCTTGGCGGGGATAGCCGGTAAGGAAGCCATTGCCGCTCCGCAGCCCCAACCGTACGTAGCGTTCGCGACACTCGGAGTCTGCGGACCGTTCACCGGCGACCATACCAAGCTGGGCGAGCAAATCGCCAACGGCGTTCGGCAAGCGTGCGACGATGCGAATCTCGTCCGTGGAACGCTCGATCGCGCGTACCAATTGCGCACCTTTGACGACGGGGATTTGCTCGCATCGGGAATCGTCACCGCCGGATTTGCCTGCGACGATCCGTCGGTCGTTTGCGTCATCGGACATTTGAACGGCCACATCACCGAGCAAGCCGCAAAAATCTACGCCAATCGCGGCATGCCGCTTATCGTACCGGCCTCGACCTTCGACCGCATTACGGAAGACGGACTGCCAAACGTCGTGCGCCTTCCAACCAAAGATTTCACCGAAGGGCGGCTCTGCGGAAAATACGTCAGCACCACCTGGAAGCCGTCACGCGTTGCGGTGGCTTACCAGGACGGCGACTACGGGTACGACGTGGCGAACGGATTTTCGCAGCAAATGGACGCCGACAAGATCGCGCTGACGACGGTCCAGTTCTCCTTCGATAAGCCGCAGTTTTCACAAGTCGCGGCGAAGGCGCTGCAACCCAAGCCCGACGCAGTTTTCCTTCCAGGAAATGTCGAGGACATGGGATTGTTGCTGCGCGAACTCCACGACGCGGGTTTCTCAGGACGAATCATGGCGTCGCAAGGATTTTTTAAGTCGGATACGCTCTCGAAGTATGCGACGTATCTTGACAAGACGATGGTCTCGACGCCGCTCCCGCCGCTCGAGTTAGCGCCGAGCGTCTTTCGGGTTCGCACATCGTTCCAGCAACGCTATGGTCCGGGCTCGTTCACGTACCTGGCCGCGTTCGGCTATGCCGCCGCCCAGGTTGCAATCTCGGCGTTGGGACGGTCGGGCTCCAACGACCGTCTGTCGCTCCTGCGGCAACTTCAACTTCCCGCCCCGTATCAGACGGCCGTCGGAACGTATCAGTTTCTGCCGAGCGGCGATGCGGTTCAACCGAACATCTACTTTTACTCCGTGCGCGACGGTCGTTTTCGCTACGAAACCTCCGCCGTGCCGACGACTTTTCTCGCGCGCTAACCACGCGAGGGCATGCCCTCTCAGAGTCGTCTCAGCGCTGTCCAAGGGAATGGGACTACCATCCCCGCATGCACCGC
The DNA here is from genome assembly GCA_019241305.1 of Vulcanimicrobiota bacterium. GTDB lineage: Bacteria > Vulcanimicrobiota > Vulcanimicrobiia > Vulcanimicrobiales > Vulcanimicrobiaceae > JAFAXE01. The sequence continues at coordinate 13,333 of JAFAXE010000194.1, read as the reverse complement.
TCCGTCGCACTCGCCGTGCATGGCGCCGCCCGGCGATTCATTGAGCCAGCCATGCGTCTTGGCGCCTTCATGCTAGAGCCGCGGAAACGTCGGCTCCACGCGCCCGACCGCGTTCAACCCCTCTCGCCCATGCAGTGCGCCGTTTTACAGACGCTCATGTCTGCCGGCGGCGACCTTCTCGAGCGGGCCGATCTTGTCAAAGAGGTAGCCGAGCGAACCGGGCGCACCATCTCCGACGGCTGTCTCAACGTGTACGTCCACGGCCTTCGACGCAAAATCGAAGCCGATCCCGCGCATCCGCGTCACCTCATCACTGTTGTGGGACGCGGCTACTACTTCCAGGCCTGACGTCACGACGTAAACCCAGGTGATGTGGCGCGCCACGGCTATCGCGTGGTGCAGCCTTCAGGGCATCGTCGACGGTATCTTCGAGCGCGAATTGGAAGCGTAAACGCCAGGCTCCGAGCACGATGGAAAACGATGTTCCGAGATACTGCATGGGATGTTCTATGCCTCGGCTCTGCGGTAGATGGTGAGGGTGATGGTTGCGGTGACGAGGGCCAGGAGCCAGACGCACGCGATGCGTGCGCCAACGCTGAGCGGCACGATTCCTGACCACGTCGATGAATCGGTGAAGTCGGTGATGTAGGCGAGGGGGTTGAGAAAGTTGAGCGCCACGAACGTCACATGGTACGGGCGCGGGAACGGGATGTTCGCAAGCGCGATCAGCAAGTACGCGACGCCCCAACTGCTGCCGGCAATGGCACCGCCCCGTCCTGCAAAGCCCACACTCGCGGCCCTGATAACGCCGTGATATGCGAGTGCTATGCCGGCCATCATGAGGAGCATGAGGCCGGCATCGCGGTCCACGCGGATGAAACTCGCTACTCCGACGGACCAGATCAAGATGAGGCTGACGACCAGAGCGATAATGAAGGCGATTGCGACGCCGGCCGTATCGACGCCGAGGTACGCGAGCGCGAAGCGGACGCGCGACGCCGGCTTCGTCCATGAGAGCGGCGTGTGATTGCGCTCCGTCGACAGTGAACAAGCCAGCACCGTCGCGACGATCGTAGCCAGAAAACCCGCCATGAAGAAGAGAATCGAGAGCGGTACGGTCGTGTGGTGCTTCAGAAAACCTGTGACCATCGCTTCACGCAGCGGGACGATTTTCGTTGCGCTGTGCGCGTGCGCCGCTGCGATACTGGGCGCTTGCGAGCTGACGGTGACGTCGGTATGGGTGAAAAAGATCGCGATGATCGACGACACGAGGATGGACACCAGGACGATGGTGTAGACCAGGAGCGTCCGTCGGACGCGAAGCCACTCGGTATAGGTCATACGCTTTAAGCCTCCGCCCGCCGGTAGAGCACGACTGCGACGGCCCCGTATACGACCGCCAGCAGCCACAAGCAGGCGATGCGGAGCGGCCCAGCCAGCGGCAAGAGTCCGGTGTCCGAGCCATTTGACTCGACGCGGCCGAAATACGCGAGCGGATTGAGGAAGTTGAGCGCGACGATGATATCGTGCAATGCCGTGGGGATCGGCGCCGCGTGCATGGCCGCGAGGCCGAGCAGAATCGGCCAACTGGCGCCGGCGATTGCACTGGGACGCTCCGGAAACGCTTGCGAAGCGGCGCGCACGAGTCCGTAGTAGGCGAACGCGCCGCCGCCCACGAGCAAGAGCGTCGTCCACACGTCCGGGTCAACCGTCGTGAACCGAATCATGCCGAGACCCCACATGATACCGAACACTCCCAGCACCAGCGCGATGAGAAAGCTCGCAACGATGCCGGCGGCATCGACACCCATGTAGGCCAGGGCGAAACGCTCCCGCGAGACCGGCTTGGTCCATGCCAACGGTGTGTGGCTTCGCTCGTTCGCGAGGAACCCACCGAGAATGCTTGCGATGACCAGCGCCGCGAGACCCGCAATGCTTTCGAGGGCGAAGAACGGCACGCTTTTCCGCTCACGCGTAAATTGCTCTGCGATCGAATCGCGCAGCGAGTACGACGTAATGAGGGTATGCGCACCGGCTCCCGTCGACACCGTGCCGTGCGAGAAGAAGCCGACGCATACCGTCACCACGACGGGGATCGCAACGATGATCGTAAAGACCAGCAGAAGGCGTTGCACGCGCAAGAGCTCGGGGTAACTCACCGGATCTCTCCAAAGGGTTCCACGCGATTGTCGGGCTCGACGGCACCGAGAAAGATGTCTTCGAGATTGAGGTCCAGTACCGAGACGCTCCGCGGATGCAGGTCTTCGACTTGGCGAGCGATCGCATCCGAGTCCGTCCGAACGTACGCGCGGAGAATACGTCCGGACCGTTCCAAACGGCGAACACGCACATCGTGTGCCAGACCGTCGACCGGCGGTACAGCGTCATCGAAGATCGCCTCGACGATCTTTTCGTCGCTTTTGAGCGAGTCCACGACGCCATCGAGCACGACCTTGCCCTGACGCAAGATCGCGACGTGATCGGCGGCGCGCTCCACCTGCGTGATCTGATGCGAGGAAAACAAGATGGTCGCGCCATTCGCGGCCGCGTCGATCATGAGATCCATGACGACGCGCTGAAAGATCGGATCCAGTCCGCTGGCCGGCTCATCGAGAACGAGAACATCGGGGCGGATCGAAAACGCGAGCACGAGCGCCACGGCGGTCTGCTGCCCTTTGGAGAGCCGCTTCGTTTTCTTGTTCGGATCGAGCCGGAAAATCTCGAGGAGCTCGCGGGCTCGAGCGGCATCGAAGCGACGAAACGACCGCCGCTGCAGCTCCACGTGTTGCGCTGCCGTCATCCAATCGTAGAGCGCGCTGCGCTCCGGCACATATGAGAGCCGCTCGAACGTCGCAGGCTCCAGCGGCTTGCCGTCGATGAGCAGCGTGCCGGAGTCGGGCCGCGTGAAGCCAAGCAAACACTTGAACGTCGTGGTCTTGCCGGAACCGTTCGGTCCCAAGAGGCCACAAATCGATCCGCGTTCGATTTCCAGATCGAGCCCAGAAACCGCAGCCTGGCTGCCATAGCGCTTGGTAAGATGCTGAATCGCAATCATCATGTTTTGGGCTCCTCGTCCGCGAGCGGGTACCAGCGATCTAAAAGGCGGCCGATCAACGCCTCGACATCGGGACGCTGAAGTCCAAGCGCGCGCGCCTCCCGCACCGCTTCGGCAAAGCTCCGTTCCGCAACGTCATCCGCTGTTCGCCGGGCCCCGGGCTCACCGTTGGGCCGAACGAACGAACCGCGCCCTGGGCTCGTCTCAATAACGCCGTCGCGTTCGAGTTCGCGGTAGACGCGCGCGACGGTGTTCGGATTGATCGTCAGGTCCAGTGCCAGCGCCTTGACGGTCGGCAACTGTTCGCCCGGAATGAGCGTTCCTAGCGCAACTGCTCGCTTGACCTGCTCTATGAGTTGCAAGTAGAGCGGTACGCCGCTGCGCGGATCGACGGTGAAGACGGGAGTCATAGCGTTACCCGCAGATGGCGAAGCCCCGCTTCGCCTTCTCTCCGCGCACGGAGTTGGACGGATCGGGGATCGCATGTATGCGGTTCATCGCGTCTACCGGCTCGGGTTTGTTGAAGTCGGTCTAGACCTTGATGCCCCACCCGCCGAAGAGCGAGTCTTCGCGGCGGACCGGGATCACGGTGCGGCGGTCGTCTGAGGGGCGAAGGTCGGAACGGTACGTGCTGGTCATCGCTACTCTCCTAACGTGTTGTTTTACTAGTACACTAGTACAATAGCATAGTAGGACGCGATGTCAAGGGGCCGCAAGAAAAATTCTGGAACCACGTGCTCTCCATGCCACCGACCGAGCCGCTCCTGCAGCAGGCGCGTGCCGCCGCTGCCCAGGGTCGCCCGGCCCCTCAGCCGCCGGAGCTCTTCAACGGCCCGCGCTCCCTGCGGCTCCACGGCGAGCGGCGCGCGCTGCTGCTGTGTCTCCTCTCCGCGCCGCTGACCATCGCTCTCATTGGCCTCGTCTTCAAGAGCGTGACGATCTCCGATATCGTTCTGCTGGTCGTCGCCGGGATGGTGTACGTCTCGCTGTCCCGCGGCCGGCTGCTCGGAAGCAGCGTGCGGATCCACGAACGTCAACTCCCGGAACTGCATCGCATCGTAGACTCGGTGGCGCGCCGCCTCGGGATCGTCCCGCCGCAAATTTTCGTTCGCGACGATCCCTTCGTGCCGATCGCTGCAGTCGGGATCGGAGAGCCGTACGCGCTCATGCTGTCGAGCCAGTATCTCGAGCATCTCCGGCCGGGCGAACTTCGCTTCCTGGTCGCGCGCGAATTGGCGCACATTGCCGCGGGACATACGCGCTACACATCGCTGCTGAGCGTGTCGGGCCGCGAGAACGCCGTCGTTGCGCTGATTTTCGGCGCTTGGCTACGCCGCGCGGAATTCACCGCCGATCGCGTCGGCCTTTTGTGCAGCGAATCGTTGAGCGACGCAATCGACGCCATCGCGATCACGACGTTTCACGTGATCGGGCGGCGCATCGACGTCGCGCAATTGGCGGATCAGCGCCGTGAGATCGAGCGCCAGCCGACGCTACGGATGGGACAGTGGACGAGCGGCACGCCCTATGCCGTCAACCGCATCGAAGAGTTGCACGCTTTTTCGAAGAGCGAACTGGCACAGTTTTGGTTTGGCGAGCTGAATCGCCCGCGACCGGTCGTTTCCGAAGAAGTCCAACCGATGACGACCCATGAGGTCGTCGTTCGCAGTGACTGCGCGCCGAACACCCGGCGCGCGCTCGCCTTCGCCATCGACTTCACGATCGTCGCGCTCATCCTCAATACCTTGATCGAGACGTCGCCGCAGATGCGTACCACCGCGCAAATCTTGAAGGACTCGAGTGCGACGCCGCTCTTGAAGTGGTTCGCGAGCCACGGACTGGCCGTCAACATTTCGGGCTTGAGCCTCGAGACGATTTTCGGGTTCTTCGTCTACTGCACGATCCTCGTCGCGCTCGCCGGCCAGACGATGGGGATGATGGTCGCAGAGTTGCGCGTCGTGACGACGCGCTTTGGCCAGGTTGGCATTGGGCGCTCGATCTTTCGGTACATCGTCGCCTCGCTAAGCATCGCAATTTTTCCGATCGCGATGCTGGGTCTACTCTTCCGAGTCCATCCGCACGATCGCCTGTCGGGGACACGCGTCGTCAGAAGCCGGACGCTCGCCGGAACGCGTTGATCCGTGCGCATCGGAAAAATCTTCGGCATCGAAATCTCGGTGAACCCGAGTTGGGTCTTCATCTTCGCGCTCGTGGCCTATTCGATCGCGCAGCCGATGGGGCCACTTTCTGCCGTTTCGCTGAACACCAGCGAACGGGTCGTCCTCGGCGTCATTGCGTCGTTGCTCTTCTTCGCCAGCGTCTTGTTCCATGAGCTCGCCCACTCGTTGCTTGCGCGGAGCCGTGGCGTTCCCGTACGTGGGATCACGCTGTTCATCTTCGGCGGCGTCTCTTCGCTCGAAGATGAGCCGACGACTCCTCCCAGTGAGGCCTGGATTTCTGCGATCGGACCGCTGGCAAGTCTGGTGCTCGGTGGGTTGTTCGCGCTGCTGACCACCCTCAGCAGCCACGCACCGGCACTCGCGCTCATGTTCGGATACCTGGCTTTTGCCAACATTGCGCTGGCGGTCTTCAATATTCTGCCGGCCTATCCGATGGATGGTGGACGCGTGCTGCACGCCCTCGTGTGGCGGGCCACCAACGACCGCCTGCGCGCCACGCGGATTGCGGCAACGATCGGCGGCGCCATCGCAATCGTTCTCATCGTGGGCGGCGCCGCCGAAACGCTGTTCACCGGTTCCGTCGGGGGCCTCTGGACCACGTTCATCGGCTGGTTTCTCTTGAATGCCGGAACGTTGGAGCGCCGTCAGTCCGAAGTACAAAGCACGCTGCGCAACCGCAACGCCGCCGATCTCATCGCTTCTCCGGAGCTGCGCGCGCGAGCGGACGAGACAGCGGACCGAGTGCTGCATGCGATGCGCGAAGACCGCGTTCGCGTCCTTCCCGTCTACGTCGCAGATCGCTTCATCGGCTTCGTGTCGATCGACGACATGGCGAAGATCCCACTCGATGAATTGTCGCGTACCTATGTGACCGCGATCATGACGCGGGAAGAAGAGACCGAACACGCCTCTCCTTCGGACGACGCGAATGACGTGCTGCGGCGTATGGCGCGCTCGGGATTACAGGCCTTGCCGGTCGTGGATGCGCAGGGAAACCTGATCGGCCTGGTCACGCGAGATTCAATCATGCGCTGGCTGTCATCACATTGGACGAAGGACGGCGACCGCGTCGCCACGGCGGTGCGAACGCCATGAAGGCGATACAGGTCTTGGGCCCGGGTGGCCCCGACGTCCTGAAGTTCGTTGATGTCCCGACCCCTAAGGCGGGACGCGGCGAGGCATTGGTCCGACTGGCGGCGATCGGCGTCAACTTCATCGACGTCTATCAGCGAAACGGCACCTATCGCGTCGCCTTTCCTGCAATCCCGGGGAGCGAAGGAGCGGGCACCGTCGAACAGGTCGGTGAGGGCGCGGCGGATTTTCGCGACGGCGATCGTGTCGCGTATGCGGGCGCCCCTGGGGCGTATGCCGAGTACGCCTGTGTCCCGGCGGAGCAGCTCGTTCGCATACCTGACGCGATCAGTTTTCAGGACGCCGCAGCAACGATGCTGCAGGGAATGACCGCGCATTATCTGTGCACCAGTACCTTTGCGCTCCAAGGTGGGAACATGGCACTCATTCACGCCGGTGCCGGCGGCGTTGGCTTGCTCCTGACACAGCTGGCCAAAGCGCGTGGCGCAACGGTCATCACGACGGTTTCCACTGCCGAAAAAGAAGCGCTTTCAAGAGAAGCGGGAGCGGATCACGTGATTCGCTATACCGACAGTGACTTCGCCGCCGAAGCGCGCCGGATCAGCGGCGGACGCGGCGTCGACGTGGTTTACGATTCCGTCGGGAAGACGACGTTCGAGAAGAGTCTGGACTGCTTGCGTCCGCGCGGCATGCTGGCGTTATTCGGTGCTTCGAGCGGCCCCGTGCCGCCGTTCGATCCGCAGACGCTCAATGCGAAAGGTTCGTTGTTTCTCACCCGTCCGACGCTGGCGCACTACATCGCGACACGTGAAGAGCTGGAATGGCGCTCGCGCGACCTGTTCGGGGCACTGCGGCGGGGGACGCTCAAACTGCGCATTGGTCAAACCTATCCATTAGAACATGCCGCTCGCGCTCACACCGACTTGGAATCCCGCCGCACCACTGGAAAACTGTTACTGATTCCACCCCTCGCCTAACGCTCTTCAGCACTCAGCATGGAGTCGAAGGACGACTACTTCGCCTGAAGGACGAGTTTCATAGCATCGAAGTCTACCGTAAAGGCGTAATGCTTCAAGAACTCGTGCGAAATCGCGCCTTGCACCGTGAATGGAAACATGGCAAATGGAGAACCCTCGGGCGAGTACAGTCCGCGAATATCACGTTGGCTGGTATCTCCGACAGTCACCAATGAGGCAACGAATGGAATTGCCCGCACTGAGCCACCCCCACCCATCCCCGTTACCGCGTGTTTCTCGTCGAGCTCGATGTGCGCCGCCTCGACAAGCTGCTGCGACGGCATCAAACCGCCGCCGGCGAGACCCGAATCGAACGAGAAGAGTCCGGGGGGCGCCGCATTGACCCGAGCCACGGCGAACACGAAATGATCTCCGACGAGCCAACACGGGACGATCACCGCGTTCGCGTCGCGCGCGGACCGCTCGAAAACATTGGATGCATCGTTCGTTCGCTTTCGCAGAAGCAAGCGATGTTGTGGATAGTCGAGCGTTGCGAGAAAGCGTTCGAGAAACCCCGTGCCGATAATGCCATCGATGTGGAGGTTTGGAAGAAGCTGGGGAAGCGGGAGGACCTTCGCGGCTACCTCGTATGCCGTGGCTCCCCCAAGTGTCACGGACTGCACCGTCGCCGCTTCGACCGCGGCGTGCTTTCCGCCGGCGAAGGTTCCCATGCCGGCGGACGTCGTTTTCAAACCTAGTCGCTTCGCGAGCGCCGCTTCCACCGTAATATCGGGCGCCCCCGTATCGATGAAGAACGTCGCATCCTGCGTGCCGTTCAACCGAACGCGGATCGCCGGCAACGGATCCGTCATGACAAATGGCACGGACGTCTGATCGCCGTCGACCGTCACGCGTTTCGCCGCCTCGGCGCGTCGCCGCGCGATCTCCGCTAACGCTCTGGAAACCGCAGCATTGCCGGCGTCGAGATGCTGCGCCTTGGCGAGAAGTTCGGAGGCGGCGTCGAGATGATTTCGGTAGAGTTCGATGAGCCCGAGCTTGCGAGTCGCATCCGCATCGCTGGGGTTAGACGCCAGCGACGCTCGATACGAAACTGCAGCGTCGTCGAAACGCCCTGCGCTAAACAACCGATCGCCGGGAAGGTCGTCGGCCACGGCCCGGGACGCACGCCCTGCGCCAGTGAGCCAACATATCAGGACGACGAAAGCGGCAAGGTATTTCATCAGGTACAGCGCTCCACAAGAAAATGATGGCGATGCCAGACGGCAGCGCGTCACTGTATAGGAAAGCGAGAGCCGCCGGAATGTTAGGCGAGCGCCGTGCGGGGCTATTGACTATCGAACATATGTTCGATTACCATGACGTCCCATGCCTGTCTCGGAGGTCGCCGCTAGCCGCCATGAGGCCCTGAGGGGCTTGCGTGGGTGGCTTGCAGGACGGCACCGCGAGAGCTCCGAGGCGGCGTTCGCCCCCGCGGAGCGCCTCATCCCCACCAGCCTCCCTCAGCTGGACGAGGCGCTCGGCGGGGGCTTCCCTCGCGGCATCATTGCCACGCTCGAAGGCCCTCCCAGTTCCGGCCGCTCCACCGTAGCGGCGCGCTTACTCGGCGTCGCAACGGCGCGCGGGTTGGGCGCACTCGTGCAAACCGAACAAAGTGGGGCGCTCTATCCACCCGCCCTCGCTGCGGCCGGCGTCGCTTTGGATCGTCTCTTGATCGTGCCCGTCAAAAACGCCATTGGCGTCGCCCGAGCTGCCGACATCGTCCTGCGGTCGGGAGCGTTCGGCGTCGTCGTCATCCCCGATGTTCGCCTGCGTGCCACTGCGTGGACGCGGCTGGCAAGCTTGACGCACCGCGCCAATGCGTTACTCGTCGTCCTTGCAACTGAACCCGCGTTGGAACTACGATATTTCTCTTCGCTGCGCGTGCACGTGCAGCTCATGCGCATTCGCTGGGGCGGAGCGCATGGGCTTTTCACGACGCTTGCCGGCTACGACCTCCGCGCCGATATCATCAAATCGAAACGAGGCGCCCCCGGAAAACACGCGCTCGTCCCCTGCACCGCCTTCGAACGCAGCGGCGCTCCACTGGCGGCGTTACGAGAACGCGCGGTCGTACGCGAGATCGGCGAGATCGTTCGGCAAACGCCAGCGAGCGTGCGGCTTCGAGCGTGACGACGCGATGCCGTTCTTGTGTGTGTTCGTTCCGTCGTACAAGGTCGAAGTTGCGCGTCTCGCGCGGCCGGATCTACGAGTAGAAGCGGTTTTGGTCGTCGATACGCTCGAACGCGGCCACGTCATCGATCTCGACGCGCGAGCGTTCGGGCTGGGCGCGCGAGTTGGAATGACGCTGCTGCAAGCGCACGCCTGTGCGCGCGAGGCGGTCACCGTGCTCACGAATCCCTCCATGAACGCGGCCTTGTGGCAAGGCGTGCTGGACGCACTCGACGCCGCTTCGCCGCTAGTTGAGGACGTTGAAGAAGGGACGGCGTTCCTCGAAATGCGCGGCATCGAAGGGACGCCGGAGGACTGGCTTCGTTCGGCGCGCTCCGCACTCGCCGTCACCGCGAACGGGAAGGGCGAAACGCTGCCGTTTGCCCTCGGACTTGCCTCGAGCGGTTTCGTGGCACGCGCCGCAGCCGGCGTGGCGGCTTCGAATCAGGCACAATCGTGCATCGTCGAAACTGGAACGGAACGGCGATTCCTTGCACCCCTCGCGCTCGAGGTGCTGCACATCGATCGTGAGACGATCGAACGTCTTCACCTCTTAGGCGTGAGGACGCTCGCAGAGCTGGCGGCGCTTCCCCACGGTCCATTCGTGCGACGCTTCGGTGCCCAGGCGGCACGCTGGCACGCACACGCACGGGGAGTCGATGACCGGCCGCTCGTCCCACGCACGCGAACTGTGCGAATCGAGCAGACGCAGTATGGGGAGGGCTCGGCTTGCGCTGAAGACCAGCTGCTCTTCGCTTTGCGCGCACTTGTCGAACGAGTCGCCGCAGATCTTTCGCTGCTCGGAAAACGCTGCGGGTTCGCGCGGCTCGTGCTGGAATGTGAGGACGGCGAAACGCACGAGCTGTCGACCGCACTTGCACATCCCACATCGCAAGCCGCGACGATTTTCGATCTGCTGCGGACGCGTTTGGAAGGAGTCACGCTTTCATCGCCGGTCGCCGGGTTGCGGCTAGGCGTCGAACGCTTGGAAGAGGGTGGCGCGCAGCAGTCGCTCTTTGCGGCCGATGATCCCGATCCGGAACTCGTCGGGATTGCGCTGGCCCGGCTCGAAGCCGCATTTGGTATGGGTAGCGCCCTGCGCGCGCAGGTCACCGAAGGGAATCGCTACGAAACGCGCTTCCGCTACGAACCGTTTTCTGCCAGCGAACTGAAGCGCCGGGGATCGCTACGAAAACGCAGCGTCTTTGCGGAACGCGCGACGCTCACGCTCCGACTGGTGGAACCCGAAGAAATCGACGTCGCTGTGCACGCTGGTTTTCCGACGTTCGTCGGTGCGCCCCCACGAGCGGTTCTGGACGTGGCGGGGCCGTGGCGTGTCGATGAAGTGTGGTGGGATCGTGCCCTTGGCGCACCTTGTCCGCAAACGGTACAGCGCGATGAATACGATGTGCTTCTCGAAGATGCAGCGCTCTGGCGCATCGCGCGCGACGATGGGCGCTGGACACTGCGTGGGACGTACGACTAAATTTTTCCGTTATGCGTCGGCGAGAATCGCGTAGATTTCTCGGCGCGCGCGATCGAGAATTTCCTTGGCCTGTGCCAGCCGTGCCGGATCGCGTTCCCTCGCAACTTGCATGACTGCCGACGCTAACTGAAACGCCGACTGTCGGAGGTCGACCCATGGTGCGCGTTCGTCGCCGTCATCGTCGTCTTCGTCGACACCTGGCGCGCGCTGGGCTAAGAACTCGCGACCGGAATCGGTGATCGTGTAGACGCGCTTGCCGTCGACCGTCTCGCTCGTCACGGAACCGGCGTCCTCGAGCATCTGCAGCGTCGGGTAGACCGATCCCGCGCTCGCCCGGTAGCCTTCGTGCTTCGCCTCCAGGTCGCGGATGATGTCGTAGCCATGCCGTGGCCGTTCGGCGAGCAGCTCGAGAATATGATATTTGAGATCGCCGCGCCGCATGCGCCGCTCCGGCGCCCACTGCCAAAAGCCGGCACCGAAGCCGTGCCTCCACGCTCTGCGTCCAAAATGCCGGCCCATTTTGTGGGCCTTCCACCAGAAGGGGAACCACGCCTCACTCGCCATATCGCAAACCTATCACGATATATCGTTTCAGTCAAGACGGTCGAGCCGGTCTATCGCAGGTCCTGGCTTGGAGAGGCGGCTAGCGGAGAGTTCTCGTGCTATGAACGACCGGGCGCATGAGCGAGAGTCGCTGCAACGGACGCCGGGCCATCACGGGCTGGTGGACGAGCAGCGATTGCCGTGACCCCGACCGCCAGACCAGTGCTCCGCGACGAGTCGTCGCAGAGCGCCGCATCGACGCGTGCCCGGCAAACGCGACGGAGTGCGCAACCGGCTCAACGTGAAGCGGCTGAGTCGCTACGGTACGCCGATGGCGGACGATGGGGAACGACGGCAGCGTCGAGATCGTCGGTGAGCCATTCGGTGCGAAGAAATGGCAAGTCACGATGGGGCTCGTGATGATGAACCCGATTGGAATCGGAACGATAACATAAAACGTATTGAATCCCAAGGGTAAGAGGTCAAAAACCCCGGGAATGCCGCCAAAGGTCACAAACCCGTAACCGCCGGGAATCCCCGAGAACTCAAAGGCGGCACGATCTCCCCAGTAGTACGGACCGGCACCGATCGGAGAAAACACGTAGTTGTTCTGCTGATACGTCGCAGGCGGCACTGCCGCCGCTCCACTTTCGTCCGGCGGTGAGCCGTCGTTGCTCCCTGCGGCGCCGTCGCTCGGCGCAACGTCCGGTGGAACAGCTTGCGTCGGGACCCCAGAGGCAGCAGCGGTGGCGGCCTTCGTCTTCGCAGCGTCGATGGTGAACGTCCAACTGTAGGTAAGGCGCCCTCCGGCAGCGTCTGGAGCGGTGATCTCCACAGCGTGCTCGCCCGGCGAGAGCGGTGACGACGGACGATACTCTACCCGAATGCCGGCGACGCGCAGTGCATCGCTGACGTCACGGCCATCGACGACGACGCGCAAGCCGTACCGGCCAATGGAGGCGTAGGGAGTCGGCGGCAGCTGCGCTGCAATCACCGGCGGCGAGGTCGCAAGGTGCTCGTTTGGATGTGGCGACAGCGCAATGATACCGCTTGCTGACGCCGGCGATGAGCGGAGCGTACATGCCGCGGTCAGCGCGAACGCGGCGGTCGCGATCGATGCACGAGAGAAAGGAACCATGGTGAGACCCTCGCTGCGCTCCATCTTCTCGGTGCGCGCGGCGCGTTCTTTGCGGTTCGCTCGAACCGCTCTGGAAGAAGGGCGGCCACGGGTTACGCGGTGACGGTTTGCCTTTGCTGGACGAACCAATCGTACGTCCGCCGCAGGCCATCCTCGAGACGCGTTTTGGGCGCCCAACCCAAACTGCGCGCGAACGTCAGGTCGGGACGGCGGCGCTGCGGATCCTCCTCGCGTGGTGGCAGATATTCCGCGGCAAACGGAACACCGACGAGGCCGGCTAGGGTTCGACCGACTTCCTCGACGCTGCGCTCGTCATCGTTTCCCACGTTGACCGGCTGCAGGCCGCTCAGGGGCAGCGCTTCTACGAGCATCAACAGACGGATGGCGTCGTCGATATAGGTGAGCGAGCGTGTCTGCTTACCGGTGCCGTGAATGGGGAACTTGCGACCGTTCATCGCGGCATCGACGAGAGCCGGAACCAAACGCCCATCGCCGCCTTCCATGCGCGGACCGTAACAGTTAAAGAAGCGGACGATGCGCGAATCGAGTCCACGGCTACGGACTGCGGCTGCGATCGCGGCTTCAGCGAAGCGTTTTCCTTCATCGTAACAGGAACGTGGCCCAATCGGGTTGACGTTGCCGAAATAGGTTTCG
>JAFAXE010000067.1 GCA_019241305.1 Vulcanimicrobiota bacterium | reverse complement strand
CCGGGACGACTTCGAGTTCGATCGGTGCGACCTCAGCGCTCGCTTCTTTCAGTGGAACGAGCGCAAGTTTGGTGACGCGGTCCCCTTGCGCCGTCCGCGCCCAATAATAAAAGGGCAGCTGAAACTCCACGAGTCGCGCGACTCGGTCGCGGTATTCGGCGGCGCTCCGCGCGATGGACCCAGTCTTGTAGTCGACCACCGTAACTGCACCACTGTCGAGATCGCGGTCCAGCCGGTCGATGTAGCCGACGAAGTGGTAACCATCCAAGTCGATTTCGGCCGCCGCCTCTTGCCCGATCACTTCAAACGGCTCGCGACTCGAGCGCGCCAGGAACCACGAAAGGTACCGCGTCGCGGTGCGCCGCGCCCTACGCTTCTGGAGTTCGAACTCCACCGGCGTTGGAAAGGCTTTGCGAACGTGTTCGAACGCCTCGATCACGAAGGCGTCGAGTTTGGTTGACATTTCTCCCCGCGTCGCCGAGTCGCCGCGCGGAAATTCGCGGTGGAACTGTTCGAGTGCCCAGTGAAACGCGGTGCCGTACAGCGAGGCGACTGAGCCGCGATCCTCAACGGCCGCGCAAACGTACCGGTAATACCACTTGCGCGCACACTCAGCGTACGTTGCGAGCGCGGACGCGCTGAAATGCGCCGGACGCCGTTTGATTGGGGCGGCGGCTTCAGGCTTTCGGTCTGGAAGCGGCTCGAGGAGAGCCACGGCCGCTGCGGATGGCGGGGCGTTTTGGTCGGCGTTCGCGAGCATGCGGTCAATCTCAGCAACCAACGCCGCCGCATTCCAGCGGCCGGCTGTCTGTGGGCACAGTTCTTCGACGGTGCTCGCGGCTGACTCGAGCAGAGCGAACGTCCCACGGTGCGGCGCTGCGTCAGTCGGGAGATCGAACGCTCGCCAAATCGTTGACAGCATGTCGCGCGCACCAATTCCCGGCGTCCTGTATGTCTGTGTTGTCGCGTGCAACGCTTCGACGAAACGGCGTGCGGATGCGTCTTCCACTCGCGAGAGCGGGACGCGCCCCTGGGTGATCACGTGCTCCAGCGGCTCTCGTTCGCTTGCTGCCCTCACGAGCGCGGCTGCGACATCGCGCTCGATTCGGCTCTGTGCCGAAAGCCCCAGGCGTCTTGAGAGCGCTTCTTCGGGATGCGCCGCGTACAGCAGCGCGTCGCATACGAAACCTGCGAGCCCGCCATGGTAGGACGCCAAAACCATTGGTTAGCAACGTTCGTCAGGGGACGCTTCAGTTCCGCGGTGAACTCCGCGCTTCGTGACGAAGTTCATCGTGGGAGTATCGGGAGCGAGTGGCAGCGCGTATGCGCTTACTGCGCTACGCGCACTTGCGGAGGTGCCGGACGTCGAAGTCCATCTCGTGCTGAGCGAACAAGCGCGGCGTACGATCGTCCTCGAGACGAACCACGCTCCTTCGGATTTTGAAGCACTCGCTGCGGTGACGTACGACGACCGCGACTTGGCGGCTCCGATTTCCAGCGGCTCGTATCGCGTTGATGGTATGCTGGTGATTCCCTGTTCGATGAAGACGGCGTCGGCGGTTGCCTATTCCTTGAACACCAATCTGCTCGTACGCGCAGCCGACGTTACGCTCAAGGAGCGACGGCCTCTCGTGCTGGTTGTCCGGGAGAGTCCGTTGCACGTGGGGCATCTCCGCACGCTTCTGCAGCTGGCGGAGATCGGCGCGGTCGTTCTGCCGCCGGTTCCGGGCATGTATGCACGTCCCCAAAGCGTCGACGATATCATCGCACACACCGTCGGAAAGGCACTCGATCAACTTCGGATTCCGAACGAACTCTTTCGTCGCTGGAGATGAGCGCGTTTCACGCTAGCGTTGCATGGCTGCGTCCGCCTGTTGCACGAGGCGTTCGGCAAGCGGGACGTCGCTAGGACGGTCGACGTTGATGGCGATCTCCGGATAAGGGCTGGGTACCGCACGTACCGCGGCCTGGACCAGCTCGCTCGCGCGGCGCTCGGCATCGGCAATGGTGAGCCGGCGCAGCGCGTAGCGCACGAGCACGTCATAGCCAAAGATCGAGGCAAGGCGAAGCGGACGTTTGCGCGCGGCTCCGAGACGGTCGAGAAAGTGCGCGAGGGCAGGGTTGGCACGAGGACGGAGTGCGACCAGACCGCCTCCACAAAACTCGCCTTCGCGCAAGCGCGCCCAGGTATGGGGCACACCGGAAAATTGCCCTTCGTGACGCTGGCGCTCCACGCACGAGTACGCAATATCGCAGCCGCTCTCTTCGGCAGCCCGGCAAAATTCTTCGATGGCGACTCCGGTGAGGATGGGAAGGTCCGCGACGGCGATGAGCGCCAGTTGGGCCGGTTCTAGTCCGGCCAAGCCGGCGGCAAGGCTCTGAGTGATCCGCTCGCCACTCGGGCGCCACTCATCGGCAAGCAGAACATCCGGATGCGTCGCGACGGAAGGCGGCGCGACGACGATGATGCGGCCAACACGCGGTACGCCGCGCAACGCTTCGATGACGCGGCGCAGCAGTGTCCTCCCCGCAATGTGCACGAACGCCTTGTTCGCCGCCGATGGATCGAGCGCAGCGACGTCATCCCGCGGTCCACCAGCAAGAACGAGTGCCGTCATGGCCCGCGTCTTACTTCCTCCATTCGGGCTCGGCGTGAAATGGCGCGAGGTAGGACGCGCGGATCGAGGGATCGCGAATCCGCTCAAGAACGCGCCGTGCGGCTTCTTCCGACTCGAAGAGCGCGAAAAGACACGATCCCGAACCGCAGAGGACGGCCTCGGCGGCTCCGCTCTTCGTGAGCGCCCGCCGCGCGCTCGCGACTGCCGGATACGCCTCCAGCACGATATCATGAAAGTCGTTGCTGAGCGTCCGGCACACGGCGTCGAAGTCGCCGGATTGCAAGGCTGTTGCGCACCGCAGTGAGCGGCTCTCGCTGCGCGCGCGGGTAGGCGCTGGGGCGCTTTCGCGATGGTCGTCCAGCAAGCGGTAGATCTCCGCGGTCGACAGCTCGATGTGTGGCTCCGCGATGATGCACCACCAGGCGGGCATCGTGCCGAGGGGCGTGATTCGTTCGCCGGTCCCTTCCACGAGTGCGCCGGTACCCGCCAGGAAGAATGGCACGTCGGATCCGAG
>JAFAXE010000196.1 GCA_019241305.1 Vulcanimicrobiota bacterium | reverse complement strand
GACACTGACTGCCACGCTCTAACACAATACGTTGCGCCAGCGTCGCGAGTGCAGATTAGCCTTTTCCGAGCGTTGTTTGCGGAAAGTAGAACTGCACGATTTGCGTCGCATCCGCGCCGTCTTGCGCCATTCCGCGCGCTCCCCATTGACACAGGCCGACTCCGTGGCCGCGCCCCGCACCGGAAATCGTGACGCGCGTCGGTCCGTCTGGGCCCCGATCGAGACTTACGTCCTGCAGGAGCGTACTGCGGACGAGCGACGTTCCGAGAGTGGTCCGAAAGACCGTCGTCTTGACGAGGGACGTTGCGTGGTCACCCACAAGCGCGACGAAGCGGGCGCGCCCCGTATCATCGAGTTCACGCAACTCCACGCGCTGTAGTTGTCCGGCGGAGCCCGCGAATGCGCTCAGCGCGCGAATGAACTCGTCGTAGGAAACATCGCGTTGCCAATGATACTCCGGCGCAATGACACAGTGAGGGTCGACGACACCACGAAGGTAGGGAAAGTCGTTGCCCCAGATCTCGGCCGCATCGGCGGTGTGCCCTCCGCAGCACGAACCAAAAGCCACGTGCGCGGGCGCCGTTGCGAACACCACGACGATGCCGCTCGTCGCATCGACCGCATCTCGTGCTTCCACCGTTTCGCTTTGAATGCCGCCGTACACCTGATCCGATTCGCCGGCGGTCACGTCGTACGGTTTCCCGGGACGGCGTTTGCTGAGAACGTAGGTACGGGCAACGATCGCTTGCGCCTCCAGGGCGGCGCGCGGCCAGCCCGCGGAAACTTCTTTACTCACGACCCCGTAGAGATACGCGTCTATAGGAACGACGTTAACGAGGCCGCTCCTACCGTCGGGAAGCAACGCCGTCTCGTACCTACCCCGATAGGTGCGCCCGTTCCACCGGAAAGTGAAGGGATCGAGCGTTTCTGCCACAGGCGCTCCGGCGGGACCCGTCGCCAAACTCGACAACAGCACGCGCATTTCGTGTGCCTCGCCCGGCGATGCGTCGATGTCACGTCCACCGGTGGCTAGCGCAAAGCGCGTACCGGCGGCCCAGGCCAAAGCGCTTCCGACGAAGGCGGATCTTCGCACGGGCCTTATCCTTCTCGCCGCTGCGCAGCCATCCCGCGCGCGAGAACCTTCGTCAACGCGTAGACGTGTCGCGTCACCGGGACCGGTACGCCGAGCATTCCGGCGATTTCCACCGCAGCGCCCACGATTGGATCGAGTTCCAGAGGCCGTCCTGCCTCGAAGTCCTGAAGCATCGAGGTATGTTGATCGCCGTAGGTTCGTGTACGCTGAATTCGCGCCTCAACGTCGTCGGCACGCGAAAATCCCAGCGCGCGGCCAACGGCAATTTGTTCACGCATGATCTCGCGGAGCAAGTCGGCGATGCCTGGATCGTCCGCCATTTGGGCCGCGGTTGCCCGCGCTAGCGTGCTGACAGGGTTTACTGCCACGTTGCCGATCAGCTTGTGCCACACCGCCGCCCGGATATCCGAGTCGGTGGTCACCTCGAGCCCCGCACTGGCCAGCGCGGCTCGCAGCTGCTCGAGCCGCTCCGTCGGCTCGCCCGTCGGCTCACCGAGCGCGTATGCCGCGTTCCCCATGCGCTCGACCATTCCGGGTTGCGGGATGCGAGCACCAGCACTGACGACGCAGCAAACGATGGCCGAAATATCGATGGCTTTTGCGATATTGCCCTCAGGGTCGACGCTCTGCAGGTGCCTCCCGGCGAGACGTCCGCCGAAATTCTCGAAGAACCAGAACGGTACGCCGTTTTGCATCGTGACGATGGTGGCGCCGCGCTTCGCAAGCGTGCCGAGCGGCTGGGCGATCGACGCAAGATCGTGCGCCTTGACAGCAACCAGCACGGCGTCCGGGAGTTCCATGTCGCCGGCAGCCTGCGTCGTTTTCACGCGTACGGTAAACGAGGTGCCAAGCCCGTGCACCGTAAGGCCGCCATGCCCGATTGCATGAAAGTGTGCTCCGCGGCCTACCAGCGTGACGTCGTGCCCCGCCTTCGCAAGACAGCCACCGATGGCGCTACCGACTGCTCCTGCGCCGACGACGATGAACCTCAGGAAGGTGCCTCTACAAGAGGCGCTGCTGTTCGCCCGTTTGCGTGCGGCGCAGCGCCAAGTGCTCGTAGGCGGAGGAGGTGACCTTGCGGCCAGTCGCGGTTCGTACGACGAGGTTCTTCTTCAGCAAGTAGGGCTCGACGACGTCTTCCAGGGTCTCGACGTCTTCGGTCAGCGTTGCGGCGATCGCGTTGATGCCGACTGGGCCGCCGCGGTACTGCTCGGCGATCGTGCCGAGAAATGCGCGGTCGAGCCGGTCCAGTCCCAACTCATCCACGCCTTCCCGGCGCAACGCCTCGTCGGCGACCTCTTTGGTGATCGTCCCACCGGCGCGAACTTCGGCGTAGTCGCGCACGCGGCGCAAGAGACGGTTAGCGACGCGCGGCGTTCCTCGCGAGCGCCGGGCGATCATGGCGGCGCCTTCCGCTTCAATTGGAATCCCTAACACTCCCGCGCTACGGATCACGATGCGGCGCAGCTCTTCGTCGTCGTAGTAATCGAGATGATACGAAATACCAAACCGCTCGCGGAGTGGCGCCGAGAGCATCCCGGCGCGCGTCGTAGCACCGATGAGCGTAAAGCGCGCCAGCGGGAGTTTGAAGGTCTTCGCATAGGCTCCGCGGTCCATAACGATGTCGATGCGAAATTCCTCCATCGCCGGATAGAGAAACTCTTCGACGACGCCGCCCAGCCGGTGAATCTCGTCGATGAAGAGGACGTCGCCCTCTTCGAGGGACGTGAGGATACCGACGAGGTCCTTTGGCTTCTCGAGCGTGGGGCCGGAAGTAGGCCGAAGGGAACGTCCTAAATCCTTCGCGATGAGCGCCGCCAGCGTCGTCTTTCCAAGCCCCGGTGGCCCATAAAACAAGATGTGCTCCAGCGGCTCGTCGCGACGCCGAGCCGCGTCGATCGCGATCTTGAGGTTCTCGACGAGCGTCGTTTGGCCCACGTACTCGTCGAACGATCGAGGCCGCAGGGATGCGCCGATGAACTCGTCTTCGATCGCTGCCTGCGGCGCAACAAGGCGTTCCGCGGTTTGCTGCTCGAGCACGACGCGGCGAGGACTTCCCTCTGAGCCGTCGCGTTTCGTCATGCGCTCGTCCGCTGCTGACGATAGATTTCGGCAAGCAAAGTTTCCGTGTCCGCGATGCGGGGCGCTCGCTGGAGCGTCTGCGCAATCATCTCCTGCGCCTCACTTCGTTTGTATTCCAACTGCAACAGCACCGCGAGTGCCTCTTCGGCGAAATCGGGCATAGGTTCCGCCGGCCGCGGCTCCGCATCCCGAATCAGTAAGAACCGCGCGACTTTACCTTGGAGCTTCGCCACGATGTCACGCGCCTTCTGCTGGCCAATCCCAGGAAGCGTCCGCAAGAACGCGTGATCGCCCGCATCGATAGCGCGTGCAATCCGTCCCATGGGAACGGCAAAAGCCCGGGCGGCCGTACGTGGCCCGATGCTCGCGACGCTGATCAGCGCCTCAAAAAATTCGCGTTCGATGGCGTTCGTGAAGCCGAAGAACGTAAAACGCCCGCTGTTTCCCTCCAGCGTAAAGACCGGAAAAATTTCGAGCGTCACGGTTGACGCATCTCCGTCGCGCAACTTATCCGAGACGCACGGAGGCAACAGGATTTCGTAGGCCAGTCCGCCCGTGTCGAGCATGACGCTCGAATCGCGGCGTTCGACCAGCGTCCCGGTTATCCGTGAGAACACGCGTTAGCGGGCTGGACGAGCGCCTACAGCAGCGAAACGGCGGTCGGTTTGGTCGATGCTCACCAGCGCAAGGGCCAGTGCCAGCGCGTCCCAGAGGTCGTCGGGGCCAGGAAGCGCTCGCAGCCCCAAGTGTTGCGCGACCATGCGTTTCACTTGCTCTTTGCGGGCGGCGCCAAAGCCAACGAGGGCGCGCTTGACGAGCGAATGGACCAAATGCCGCACGGCTACGCCCTCCGTGCTCGCCGCAAGGCAGATCACGCCGCGCGCATGTCCCATCAACACGGCGGTGGTCGGATTACGATACGCCGTCCAAAGTTGTTCCACGACCATCACGTCTGGACGGGTAGAGCGCAGAACGACACACATCTCTTCGTAGAGCGTTCCAAGCCGGCGTTCGAGCGGTGCGTGCAAATCTGGAGCGATGATACCAGCCTCGAGAAGCCTTGGCCGCGGCTCGGCGCTTTCGATTGCTCCATAGCCGGTGACACGCAGCCCGGGATCGACGCCAAGAATCCTCACTACGTCGGCGCCGCGCTGGGCGTCGCTACGACCGTGGGTTGCGCCGAAGCAGGGCTCGCCGCGGGCGGACCACCGGATCCATCATTGTAGTAGATCAGCACCGTTTCCCCGGGATCCAGCGAGGTACCGGCACGCGGCTCCGTTGAGGCAACGCGCCCTTCAGGTCCGACTTGCGTATACGCGACGTTACCCACTCGGTAGCCAGCGTTTTGCAGAGCCGACTTGGCGTCGTCGAGCGTCATTCCGGTTACGTTCGGAACGATGCCCGAAACCACCACGGTCAACACGACTGCCGAACCATGCTTCGCCGGAGTCCCCGCGGGCGGACTGACGTCGATAACGGCTCCGACCGGATCCCCAGGTTCGAATGCATAGCGGTAACGTGGCAAGAGACCCGCTGCGCTCAGCGCCGCGCTGGCATCGGCTACGCTTCGACCGCCGACGTTGGGGACGACAACGCCGGCCGGACCCATGCTGACGACCACGTTGACGGTTGAACCGGAGTCGATCGACGTTCCGGGCTCGGGATCTTGCGACGCGACAACGTTCGCCGGAATGTTGTCACTCGCGACGCGGTCTACGACGGCAACGCGCAATCCGGAACGCTTCAACAGCACGCTCGCCGCATCGAGCGCAAGCGTGACGACCGAAGGAACCGTTACGGGCGGCGGACCCTTCGAAACGACGAGTGTAACGAGTCCATGCAACGGAATCGTGCCAGCTCCCGGTGTCTGATGCAAAACCGTTCCGGCGGGCGCGCTATCGTAGCGTTCAACGAAGCGCACGCCCAACTTCGCGTTGCTGAGATAGCGCTCGGCATCGGTACGAGAATAGGACTTCAGATCGATGAGGCTGACAAGCGGCAGCCCAGAGCTGACGGTTAGCCGGACGGTCACGTCGCTGCGTGCATGTGAACCAGCAGGCGGATCTTGCGAGAGGACGCGGCCACGCTCGATCGTCTCGCTCGCTGACGACGAAACGGCAACACGAAGTCCCGTCGCCGCAAGCAGTCGTTGCGCATCGCGCAGCGGCTTTCCGGTTACGCCGGGTACCGTCACCGCCGTCGGTCCCAGAATACCACCGGGGCGCACCGCAAGCACATAACCGATGGCGGCAGCGGCGATGAGCAGCAGCGCGAGGGCGCTCCACACTCCCCACGACGGCGCGCGCCGTACTGCGACGGCGTCCGTCGTCATCGCCGTCGACAAAACCTGCCCACCCTCGCGCAATCGCCGGCGTGGCGGAGGATTTGGTATGGTCACCGGCCTGCGAGTAAAAGGCGAACTCACTACCGTCGTGTGCAGCGTGCGCTCGCGGGCTTCGCGGAGGGCGGACTGCACTTCGGTGGCAGAGTGGTAACGGTCTTCCGGAGCTTTCTGCAGGAGTTTTCGTACCACGGCTGCCAGCGCCGGACTCACACCATCGGAGGGATCAAATTCAGGAACGGGGCTCGAGACGTGCTTCAACGCGACGGTGATCGGCGACTCGCCGCTGTACGGCAATTTGCCGGTGAGCATTTGATAGAGGACG
>JAFAXE010000175.1 GCA_019241305.1 Vulcanimicrobiota bacterium | reverse complement strand
TGAGAATATGGCCGGGACAGTTCATCGGTCTCAAGCGGAACCGCTGGTCCTCGACTTCAATCGGACCGAACATGTTTTCCGCGAAGTTCTCGAGGTGGCCCGAGATTTCATAGAGCCGTTCGTGAACCACGTGCGGCGTCACGACGGACTGATAACCTCGTTCGCGCAGTCCGTCGCGGATGAAGTCTTCGAGGAGACTGCGGACGACCGCACCCTTGGGATGCCAGAAAATGAGTCCGCCGCCCGCTTCCTCCTCGAGCGAAAACAGGCCCAATTCGCGTCCTAGCCTGCGATGGTCGCGCCGCGCAGCTTCTTCGAGAAATACGAGGTGCGCCTCGAGTTCCGCCTCCGTTGAAAACGCGGTGCCATAGATGCGCTGGAGCTGCGGATTGCGCTCGTCGCCGCGCCAATAGGCGCCCGCCACGTTCGTGAGTTTGAGCGCTTTGACGAGCCCGGTCGAGTGCACGTGGCCGCCGCGACAGAGGTCGGTGAAGTTGCCGATCGTGTATAGGCTGATCGGCTCACCTTCCGGGATCTCCCTGGCGATCTCCACTTTGTACGGATTGTCGCCAAAGCGATCGATCGCAGCCTCGCGCGTTACCCGTTCGCCCACCATCGGGTAGTCGGCGGCAACGATTTCCTTCATGCGGCTCTCGAGCCGCTGCAGGTCTTCTGGAGTGAACGGCTCGGCACGGTCGAAGTCATAATAAAAGCCGCTTTCGATTGCCGGCCCAATCGTCGGTTTTGCATCAGGGAAAAGATCTTGCACCGCATACGCGAGCACGTGCGCGGCAGTGTGACGAAGTGCGTCGAGCGGCACCGTGGCCTCTTTTGCCGATGCCTCCGTCTCGGGAACCGTTGACATGGTTGGCCCCGTTTGGCGCCGCAACAGCCGTCGGCCTTTGCCGGCGTACCGTTTGGGTATGGAACCGACAAGATGCAAACCAGGCTGACGATCGGCAAAGACCTGTCTTTCCGGCGTCTCGGGTTCGGGGCGATGCGCATCACCGGCCCGGGAGTCTGGGGGCCGCCACGCCACCCGTCCGATGCCGTTGTCCTGCTGCGCCACGTCGTCGACTCCGGCGTCAACCTCATCGACACCGCCGATTCGTATGGACCGGACATCAGCGAAGAGCTCATCGCCCAGGCACTGCATCCGTATCCCGCGGGACTCGTGATCGCAACGAAAGGCGGGAACCTTCGACCCGGTCCAAGCGAATGGGTCGCCGATTGCAGACCAGAACATCTGCGCGGCGCGTGTGAAGGGAGTCTGCGACGGCTACGCTTGGAGTGCATCGAGTTGTATCAGCTGCATCGCGTCGATCCGAAGGTGCCGTTCGACGATCAAATCGGAGCGTTACGGGATCTCCAGCGGGAGGGGAAAATCCGGCATATCGGTCTCTCCAACGTCACGACGAGTCAGCTGGCACGCGCACAAGCCATCGCCGAAATCGTGTCGGTGCAGAATCGTTACAACGTGACGGACCGAACCCACGAAGATGTGCTCGAGGCGTGTGAGAAGGGCGGCCTCGCGTTTCTGCCGTTCTTTCCGCTGGGCGCCGGCGATCACGCCCGGCGCGACGGCGGAGTGTTAGCACGCGTCGCAACGGCGCACGGCGCCGCGCCGTCGCAAATCGCGCTGGCCTGGCTTTTGCGCCGCTCCCACGTGATCGCACCGATTCCCGGCACTTCGTCACGGACCCACTTCGACGAAAATTTGGTGGCGGAGCGCATCACGCTGAGCGATGCGGACTTTGCGGAATTGTCCGCTCACCGTGAGGAGCCGGCCTGAGCGCTGCCCATCGGCGGCGGCGAACCTTTGCCGCGAGCTGCGCGCTAGCGCTGGTGGTCGCGGTTCTTGCCAACCCTCTTTCAGCAGTCGCCTGCGAAACAGGCACGATTACGGCCTCCCCCGCCTTGATCGACCTCTACTTCAATGCGTACGAAGCCGTGTACAGCCGCGACGTCACGGCGCAGCCGGACGGCACGACGTACATCTCGACCGGGGACATCAAAGCGGAGTGGTTACGCGATTCGAGCGCCGTCGCGCGCGCAGAGTTGCGATTTGCGAGCACCGATCGGACTGTCGCCCAAATGGTGCGGGGTGTGATCGCGCGGCAAGCGCATTACATTTTGCTCGACGCGTATGCCAACGCGTTTTCCGAAGACTACCGCGTCGTGGAACGAAAGTTTGAGGCCGATTCCCTGCTCTACCCCATCTCGCTTGCCTACGACTACTGGCATGAGACGGGTGACGCTTCGATCTTTGACGGCACGGAAAGCCTCGCGTTCGATCGCGTGCTGTCCGTGCTGCGCGACGAACAGCGCCATGCCACGCGGTCGCAATACCGTCACGCCGACCTTCCGAGCGGCGGCCGTGGCGCGCGGGTCGCGTTCACCGGTATGGTGTGGTCCGGGTTTCGGCCCTCCGATGATCCGTGCCGTTACGGTTACAACATCCCGGTGAACATGTTTGCCGCCGTCGTGATGCGACGGCTGACCGAAATCGAACAGCGCGTGTACCGCAACGAGCGGCAGGCCGAGAATGCGTGGGGCCTGAGCGTCCAGGTTCAACGCGGCGTCGAATCCTACGCGCGTTTCTCGGTGAGCGGCTTCGGCAGCGTCTATGCCTACGAGGTCGACGGCCTCGGACACCGTTTGCTCATGGACGACGCCAACGTGCCATCGCTTCTCTCGATTCCGCACTTCGGTTACCTGCCGGCGAGCGATGAAACGTATCGGGCGACCCGACGGTTCGTTCTCTCTGGACAAAACCCGTACTTTTATACGGGTGCCGTCGCGCAGGGCATCGGCAGTCCGCACACGCCGGCCGGATATGTGTGGCCGCTGGCGCTTGTGATGCAAGCCTTTACCGCCGCCGACGATGAGGAGCTCGCGCGGGTGCTCGGGTACATTGCCGCCTCCGATACCGGCGACCATGTGCTCCACGAATCGTTCGACGCCGACAATCCCGAACAGTTCACGCGGGCCAGCTTCGCCTGGCCGAACGCGCTCTACACGGAACTCATTTCGTCGCTTCAGCCGAAGACCGACACCAACTCGCCGGGCTTCGAAGAGTGCTTCAACGGCATCTCGACGAGGTCGTGAGGCCGCACCACGAACGCTACGTCTGTGTGAGCGTTGCGGAAAGGCTGTAGAAGGTGTCCATCTTGCACGGCACGTTGTAAGGACCCGAAGCACTCCACTTGACCCGGAGCACCATCGGTTGCGAAGACAACGGAATCTTCGTCACGATGATGATCGGGATGTAGTTCGCCGGGTCCTGCCTTTGTGTCAGCGTTCCCTCGGCATACTTTGTTCCGTTGGCATCGACGGAAAACCGGCATCCATTACTGTCGGCATTGGGCGCATCGAACGTGACGAGCGCATACGCATTACCTGCGGCAATTGCCGGCAGGATAAGGTGCATCCGACGGATATCCTCAAACTTTGGGGAGGTGGAGCTGACCGCGACTCGTCCCTCAACGTACAGCGATTGAACTGCCGTTGCGTTTGAAGTCGTAAGAAGCGTCGTCGCGCGAGAAGGTAACACCGCGAGGGAAGCTATGCTCAGAGCGATGGACGGAATCCATGTCTGTCGATCCATGCGCGTGCCTTTCGTTCGTGTTCACATGAAGTAAGGACCCTTTGGTGTAAGGGTCCGGTGGTGGGCACGCGAGGTTTCGAACCTCGGACCTCTACAGTGTCAATGTAGCGCTCTCCCCCTGAGCTACGCGCCCGCACCTCGGTGCGAAACTTTGGGTTTGACGAGGCTAGGTCGCACCCTGCCAGGGCGGCGCTCCCGGTCCGGCATCGCGCTTACCGCGCGGCGCATCTTCCCACGGTATGCTGGTGGTTGGAAGGAGTGACGATGGAAACGAAAGTGACGAAGAGCGACGAGGAGTGGCGGCGGAGCCTCACACCGGAAAAGTACGCGGTCCTGCGCCAAGCGGGTACGGAACACCCGTTTACGGGCGAGCTGCTGCATAACAAGGCTGACGGAACGTACCACTGTGGGGCCTGCGGCGCAGAACTGTTCAGCTCGCAAGCGAAATACGACTCCGGGAGCGGCTGGCCCAGTTTCACGGAACCGGCCGAAGCCGACAACGTGCAGCTCATCGAGGACTGGAGTCACGGCATGCATCGTACGGAAGTGCGCTGTGCAAGCTGCGGCTCGCATCTGGGTCACGTGTTCGATGACGGCCCGGGACCGACGGGTCAGCGGTACTGTATGAACTCGCTCGCGCTCGACTTCCAAGCAGGCGATACGTCCGGCACAGAGGCTCGCTAAGCGTATAAGTCGTGCCGCGTGGGCGGTACGTCGACGGAGCCGTCGCGGTACGGTTTCGACAACAGCGCCTGAAAGAGTCCCATGCGCCCGCGGCGGAAGCCTTGGGCGCTAGCCGTCATATACAATCGCCACACGCGGTATGCCCGCTTCCCTGCGGCCGCTTTTGCGGCGGCCGCGTTTCGGTCGAGATTTGCGACCCACGAACGCAGCGTGCGCGCGTAGTGCTCGCGAAGATTCTCGACATCCCGAACCTCGAAGCCGGCGCGTTCGGCGGCAGTGAGCGTGTGGGAGATCGGGACCAATTCTCCATCGGGAAACACGTAGCGCTCCATGAAGCCGGAGGCCCGATAACCCCGCCGCGCAGGCTCCTGGTCCGCAATGCCGTGATTCAGAAACAGACCGCCGTTCCGTAACGCTCGATACGCCGCTGCGAAATACTCGGGAAGTTTGGCGCGACCGACGTGTTCCACCATGCCGATGCTCACGACGCGGTCGAACCGGCGCGTGCCCAGATCGCGATAGTCGCGCAATTCGACGGTAGCGCGCTCTGACAAGTTCTGTGCTCCGATGCGGCGCAGCGCTTCGTCGCGCTGCGGGACGCTGAGCGTCACGCCGAGGGCCTGCGCACCGAAGCGTTCCGCGGCGCGAATGACCAGCGCTCCCCACCCGCAGCCGATGTCGAGCAAACGCTGACCCGGAGTGAGGCGCAACTTGCGAAGAACATAATCGATCTTCGCCATTTGCGCTTCGTCGAGCGACCGTGCATCGTCTTCGAAATACGCGCACGAGTACACGAGCTGCGGATCGAGGAATGACGCATAAAACGCCAGTGGCTGATCGTAGTGGAAGCCGATCGCGGCCGCATCGCGCTCGGGGGAATGACGCCGTCCTCGCAGACGCGACGCGCCGTCAACGCCAACGCGGGGCGGCCGCGGCAGCCCAACGAGTCGCGCCACGAGCAATGGAATCGCATGTTTCGGAAGATTCTGCGCCGCCTCTTGGAACGCGTCGACGGCTGCTTCGAGGTCGCCGCCGACGTCAATCCACTCTTCGACGAATGCGCGCCCGAGATTGAGATCGACCGGCTGAGACAACGCCGCGCGAAGTGCGTATGGCGTACGCAGTTTGAGCACGAAGCGCTCTCGGCGCTCTGCCTCGATGCGAGTGCCGTCCCACAATTCTATCGCAAAGTCGAGCGCAAACGTCTCGCGGAACAGAGCGCGGAGGACCGCAACGGCGGCGTCGGTTGTTCGGTCATGACGCGAAGCGATGACGGAGCTCACTCCTGTCTACGGCCGCTAGAGGGTCGCCATATCGAGTGAGACGTCGGC
>JAFAXE010000128.1 GCA_019241305.1 Vulcanimicrobiota bacterium | reverse complement strand
ACGACCTCCTGACGGTGCAAGAGCGCGCGCTCTTACGCCGCGTCGCCATTTTCGCAAGTGGCTGGACGTTGCCGGCCGCCGAGGCGGTGTGCGCCGACGGCGTGTTGCCGGCTCCTGAACTCTTTGAATTGCATGCGTCGCTCGTCGACAAGTCGCTCGTCGTGGCTGACGTCGGCGCGCAAACGACGCGCTACCGTCTGTTGGAATCGACGCGTGCCTATGGCCGAGAACGGCTTGCGGAGGCCGGTGAATACGACGCCGTTGCGCGCCGGCTCGCTGCATGGGGCGTAGAGTTTGCGGACGGCATGTACGAGCAGCTCTGGAACACACCGATCGCGCGGTGGCTTGCAGATGTGGAACCCGAGCGGGAGAACCTCCGCGCCGCCTTGACGTGGTGCCTCGATGCGGGACATGACGGGCTCCTCGGCGCCCGCATCGCGGGCAGTCTCAGCGGCCTGTGGTCGCTAGGTGGGCTGCGAGAAGAAGGCCGCCGTGCCATCGAAGACGCGCTGGCGCAACTCGAGCCCGATGCACATCCCGGCGTCGAAGGGCGTCTGTGGCGTGGTCTCGCAGGGCTGTCCGTTGCGCGCCGCCAGGTCGAAGCGGCACAGCGCGCGATCGCGCTCTTTGAACATTCCATGAATCGCGCAGAACTCGCGGACACATACCGGCAATTGTCGACAGGTCTGTTCGACATGGATCGCATGCAGGAAGCGGAAGCCGCTTCGCGCCGGGCACTCGAACTTTACCGTGAAGCGGGACGCTCAGGGACGCGCCGCTACGCCATAACGATGCAGGGCCTCGCCGGTATTCTGTTACGGCTTGGTCGCGTCGACCAGGCACGCGAAACCTTGATGGCCGGCGTCTGGGTGCCGGAGAACCTGCGCGATACCGCGGCAGCGACGCTCATGTCGCTTGGAGAACTGGAGTTTTCGGAGGGCCATGCGGCTCTCGCCCTGGCCCACTGCAACGAAGCGGCCGCGATCGGTGCAGCGCTGCGCGACCAGCGCATCCAAGCGGCGGCCGCGTGCAACGCCGCCGGGTATCACCTCGCGCTCGCACAATACGATGAGGCGCGCGCGTGCGGAGCAGAATCCCTCGAGCTTTCTGCTCGCGGGCTCGACGAGCGGCTCTGCACCGTGGCCATGTTGCACCTTGCCGCCGTCGCGGCGGAACGTGGTGACGCACGGCGTGGCGCCTTGTTGCTCGGCTACACCGACGCATGGTTCAGCAAGGAACACTGTGCGTACGAGTTCACCGAGCAGCGGAGCCGTGACGCGGCGCGCGCGCGCTTGCGCACGGCGCTTCACGAGGAGACGGCCGCGGCGCTCGAGGCGTACGGCCGCGCGCTGACTCAGGCGCAGGCGCTCGCGGAAGCTCGCGCGGTCTAAGACCCGGATCGTTCCTCGCCGCGGGACGCTTGTGGGACGGCCTCACCCTACGATGCCGGCATCGAGCGCCGCCTCAGGTTCCTGTCGGCGGCGCTCCATCTCACAACCACAAAATGGAGACGCTCCCATGATGACGTACGCGCCCGCCGGCCGAATCGGTGCCGCCGGGCTCCTCACCGCCGGCCTGCTCTGTGCCGCGCTCAGCGCAACTCCGGCATCGGCAATGCCCCTTCCGAGCAACCTGGCCGCTGGTCTTCCCAACGCGCGCGACGTCCGCGATCTTGGTCGCGTTGCACCCACCACGCGCGCGAATCTCGCGTTTGTGCTGGAGTACCGGCAGCAGGCGAAACTCGAGGCCCTCGTCAGGGCTCAATCGGATCGTCACTCGCCGCTGTACCATCGCTGGATCACGCGGCAACAATTCATCGCGACCTTTGCGCCGGCCGCGCAGGACCACGCCAAGGTGATCGCGACCCTGCGCGCCGCCGGCTTCACGATCACCAAGACGTTCGCGAACCGCACGATCATCGACGCCGCCGCACCGGTTGCGGTCGTTGAGCGGTTCTTCAACACGACGATCCACACCGTCGCGCAGAGCCACTACGGCATCCGCTACATGAACGTGCGCGCGGCACTCATGCCGGCAAGCCTGCAGGGCGTCGTTCGAAGCGTCGCGGGTTTGAGCAACGTGATTGAGGTGCACGCGACCTCGCACGCCCGCGTGGCGCCACCGCCGCTCCTTCGCCGCGACGGCGGCGGCACCGCACGGCCGCACGCAATTCCGCCGCAACCGGTCGACGCCAGGACGGAAGCGCACCTCCGCGCGCATCTTCTGCCTCGCCCGAAAACGCGCGCGCAGCGCGTCAACCCAAACTACGGGTTTCCGTTCGGGTCGAACTACGTGCAAGACCCCGGCTTCGAATCGGGTTCGCTCTCGGGACCGTGGGTTGATTGTGGCGGAACGGATCCCGTCAGCATCAGCACGTACGCGCACACCGGCTCGTATTCGGTCCTTGCGGGCGCCGGCTCACAGGAAGTCAACGGCTATTCGATGGTCTGCCAGTACTTCAGTGCGACGCCGAACCTGGCCGAAATGACGTGGTGGGCCTACCTCGTCAATAGTGACCCCGCGAAATTCACGGTGGCTTACGTATACGACTACACCCGCGGCAAGTTCTATCAGTTCCCGTATCAACAATCCACGAAGACGGGCCAAGCGCCGCTAGGATGGCAGAACTTCGCCGTGGACATGAGCTTCTTCGCTGGACATCCCATTTGGATCTATCTCGGCGTGACCGGAACGGGCGCGAATGCGCTCCGGTACGCCTTCCTCGATGACGTCTCGATCTACGACTATGCCGGTGGGCGCGGCAAGGCTCTCACGGGTTCGCCCTACGGTCCCGCAGGCTTCAGCCCGTACGGCTTGGCGTCTGCCTACGACATGGGGGTACAGCACGGTTGGGATGGCACGGGCCACTCCGCGGGCGTGGTCATCGACGGCGACGTCCCAGATGCGGACCTCAACACCTACCTGAGTCAGTTCGGAATCACGCGCTACAGTTGGCTCTACCATCACGTGAACATCGATGGTCCCCCTGGCGGTGACCAACTGGAGCCGCATCTCGACGTGGAAATGATTGCGTCGCTTGCGCCCGGCGTCGACCTCACGATCTATACGATCCCGGATCTGAGCTTCACGCACATCCTGGACGCGTACAACTACCTGGTCTCCAACGCTTCCCCCGAACTCGTGAACTCGAGTTTCGCCGGGTGTAGCGACTGGTTTGGGGATCAAACGAACCAGATCGCGATGCAGGGCGCGGCCTATGGGATGACGTTTAGTGCGTCCAGTGGGGATGGCGGCGGCAATGGCTGCAACGGCGAAATCGAGGTACCGTCGAGCGATCCTTACTTCGTTTCGGTGGCCGCAACGAGCCTCTATATCAACGGGCACGCCGGCTATTCGCACGAAGTCGGTTGGTCCGGCAGCGGCGGTGGTGTCTCACCACACTTCCCGGAGCCCTACTGGCAGCAATGGTTCCTGTCGAGCACGGGACGAAACACGCCGGACATCGCCTTCAACGGAAGCGACAAGACGCCCGTGAGCGTGTACTCAGGCGGACAATGGTGGTACACCTGGGGTACGTCCGTCTCCTCACCAATCTTCTGCGCGGTGCAAGTCGAGGTGAATCACCGCGAAGAAGATCTCGCTGGAGACGTACATCCCGCCCTCTACGGCGCCTGGATTACTCAGTACTATTACAACGGCGACTGGGGATTCCACGACGTGACGAGCGGCTCGAACGGACCGTTCACAGCGGGTCCTGGTTACGACAACGTCACCGGTATAGGATCGGCGAACGCGTTCTACCTCTCGCGCATCGAGTAGGGCGCGACATCCCACGGGTATGGAGCCGCACACGTGCGTGTGCGGCTCCTGCCTGCGTTACACGGGCCTGTTTACTGCACGCGGCCGATGTAGCGGCGGTCGCGAGTGTCGATTCGGATGACATCGCCTTCGTTCACGAAGAGCGGGACCTGAACCGTTGCGCCGGTTTCCAGCGTCGCCGGCTTCGTCGTTCCCTGGGCCGTGTCGCCTTTGAAGCCCGGCTCCGTCTGCTCGACGCGGAGTTCGACGTGCGCGGGAAGCGAGGCGCCGATCGGTGCGCCGTCGTGCATCTGCACGTCGATTTTCATGCCGTCCTTCAGGAAATCGGCGGGATCGCCAATGATGTCGCGTTGCAGCGTGATGTTCTCGAACGTCTCGTTATCCATGAAATGGTAACCGTCGGCGTCGTTGTACAGCATCTGCATCTCGCGGTTATCCACGGTGGCTCGCTCGAGCTTCTCGCCGGCGCGAAAAGTGCGTTCGACCGTGGCGCCGGTCTTCACGTTCTTAAGGCGAGTTCGTACGAACGCGGAGCCCTTTCCAGGCTTGACGTGCAGGAACTCGACGACGGTCCAAAGCTGCCCATCCACCAGGATGGTGACGCCGTTACGGAAGTCGTTCGAGGAGATCATGCGGGCGGTGTACGGCGATGCGCCTGAAAGGTCTTTTCGGGCGATGCGGGCGAGCGGGCGATCCCTGAGCCTCCGCGTGCGAAAAGACTCATGCGATGTTCCGAGCCGGTGCGCAGGCGCGCAAGGTTGTCCCGGTGCCGCCAAAAGATGATGATCGCGGCCGCGGCTCCGTAGACAAGACCGATCGGGCCAAGCGCAAGCCACAGGCCCACCGCGCTGACGAGGGTTGCAAGCAACGAACCTGCAGAAGAGTAACCCGACGATAATGCTGCTACCGCCCACGTGGCAATGAATAGCAGCCCGATAGGCCACGACAGCGCGAGAAGGACGCCGAGGTGCGTCGCAACACCTTTCCCTCCGCGAAAACGCAACCACGGGCTGTAGCAGTGGCCGAGCAAGGCCGCAAAGCCCGCGATGCCGGCGAGAAGCAAGACGGAAGCGGCAGCCTGCGCCCCCCATCTCGCGCCGAACGTCATCACAAGGGCGACGGGGACAAAGCCCTTCAGCGCATCGAGGACGAGGACGCTGAGCGCACCCACGCGGCCAAAGGTGCGTAGCGCGTTTGCCGCGCCGATGTTGCCGCTGCCCGATGCGCGAATGTCAATGCGATAGAACAGGCGCCCAATGATGACGCCGAACGGAATCGATCCGATTGCAAACGCAGCAACCGCTTCCCCAATGTAGGCGAATATCTGCCACGCCGGAGCACCGGAGTTTGCTGCCAAGCTTTCAGGCATCCTCCACCGCCCCTTCCCGGCGTGCCATTCCTTCGGAACGGCGACGAAAGTCAAGAATCAACGGGACGCCTTCGAAGTCCTCGTTCGTGCGCAAGATGTTTTCCAAGTAGCGCACGTACGAGGCTTGTACGAGCTTCGGGTCGTTACAGGAAAAAACAAACTGTGGCGGATGGACGCCATGTTGCGTCGCGTACAGGATGCGCAGCGGATGTCCGCCGACCGAAGCAGGTGGATGCCGCAGGACGGCATCGCGCACGATCGTGTTCAGCCGGGCGGTAGGAATGCGGCGCTCGAGGTTCTCTGCAACGCGCGCTACGAGCGGCATCAGACTGCCCAACCGCCGCCGGGTCAACGCGGACAAAAATGTTACCGGAGCAAAACGTGCAAACGGGATCTGATCGTGGATGATGCGCGTAAGTTCCGATTGACTGTAGTCGCCTTGCTGCTGCGCAAGATCCCACTTGTTTGCCACCACGATCAGACCTTTGCGCTCTTCGAGGATGATGCCCGCAAGGCGCTGATCTCCCGTGAGAATGCCTCGCATCGCATCGATCACCAGTATCGCGATGTCGCAACGTGCGATCGCACGGAGCGCGCGCAGTGACGAGTAGTATTCCAGCGAATCACGCGCCGAAGAACGTCGCCGCAAGCCGGCGGTATCGATGAGACGTATGTCGCGACCATGCCATTCGAAGAGCGAATCGATCGCGTCACGTGTCGTGCCGGGAACGTCGGAAACGATCGTGCGTTCTTCGCCAACCAGTGCGTTCAACAGCGAGCTCTTGCCGACGTTGGGTTGACCGACGATGGCGATGGAGAGTTCGTCGTCCGGCGAGACGTAGGTGGCCGGCGGGAGCTTCTCCACAACCGCATCGAGCAAATCGCCCGTTCCCTCTCCATGAATGGCCGATACCGGCAGTGGCTCGCCGAAGCCAAGGCGGGCGAACTCACCACCGAGCGCTTCGCGTACCTTCGTCGACTCCGCTTTGTTGGCTGCGAGCAAAACAGGCCGGCGCGTACGTCGCAGGATCATCGCGACGTCGTCGTCCAGTGCTGAAAGTCCGGCGGCTGCATCGACGACGAATACAATCGCGTCGGCTTCGCGCGCAGCCGCCTCAGCCTGCTGACGGGTCTGCGTGCCGATCGCGTCCGCCAAGCGGGGCTCGTCCGCGATTCCACCGGTGTCGACGACGCTGAACGTTCGTCCACGCCATTCGGCGAGGGCGTACAAGCGGTCGCGCGTCACGCCCGGCGTATCGTCGACGATGGCGAGGCGCCGACCCACCAAACGGTTGAAGAGCGCACTCTTGCCGACGTTTGGGCGTCCCACGATTGCGACGGTCGCCGGGCTCTCCATGCAACCGTTCGTTCGCCGTGCCGCCCATGCATCGCTTCGCTGTGCCTCGCACGAAGCGGGCGTGTGGCCCAAGGAGGCGAAGTGCACGGCGATGCTTTCGGCCGGCCGATACGCTGCAAGGATGGCGGCGCTATTGCTCGCCCTCGCTATCGTCGTGCTTTTTGCGGTACGCGCTACGGCGGCACAGGGCTACGGGGGCGCGTACCTGAGCACGCTGCCCAGCGGCGTCAACGTTTGGATCGACGGAACGTACGTAGGCAAAAGTCCGGTGTTAGTCGATGCGCTTTCTGCCGGCCATCATGCCGTGACGCTGACCAAAGCCGGATGGCTCATGCAGGAAGCCGATCTCGACGTCAATTCCGGCTCGACGGCGATGGTCAGTTATCGCATGCGCCTCGATACCAAAAAGGCGAGTTCGCTGCATGCCTTCGGCAGCGTCACGCTACACGGGCTTGCGGGCGATGCGCGAATTGCGATCGATGGCCAGGCCGTCCGTGAATCCGGTGGCTCCATATCGCTGGCAGCGGGAACCCACGTTGCCGTCATCACGACGGGCGCGCGGAAAGTGACGAGAACCTTTACGATCTACGCCGATACGACGACCGAGGTTGTTTTCGCCGACGCGCTCAGTGCACCACGCGCCATGGGGATCGTCGCGCCTGCTGAAGAGTTCCTCCCCGACGACGCCTATTCGGTAAGCGGAAAGAAGGTGATGGTTCGCTACGGCGGCCATCAGGCGATGGGAACGCTTGGTGAGGCGGCGATGCGGTTCGATGGTACACCGGTGTCTTACGATGCAGCACCGTCGCGCATCAAAGGAAAACTGTACCTTCCCCTAGCGCTGCTCACGCGGCTGACCGCGAGTAAAGCGAAATAGCTGAGGGGCGTAAGCCCCTCAGCCGAATCGTCATTAGAGCGCGCCGGCGAGGGGGAAGCCTTTGAGCGTCCCGATACCGCTGCAATCGTCGTAGCCCGTCGTGCATGCAATACCGTTGTTACCGACCGTCACGTCGTTGAAGTCCTTATAGCCGTTCGCCTTGAAGGCGGCGTAGATGTGCGGGTTCGCAAACCCGAGGCGCTTGCCGTCAACCTGGTTCGCTTGAGCGATGAAGGCGGCCGTCGCCGGCGATGCCCACGAGGTACCGCCGATTTGACCCCACTGCCCGTTGATGTAAAACGCATCGGGCAAGTACGGTCCCGACACGTCGGGAATGTTGCGCTTCGTCGTCGAGAAGATTCCGGGCAAGCCCTTCTGGTAGCTGGGGATTTTGAAGATATCCGAAGGACCGCCACCGGAACCCGAGTCCTCGTTTTCACTGACAAGCTTGCCGTGGCTGTCGATGTTCGGGTCGGCACCGCCCACCGAAATGAAATACGTTAGCACGGCCGGCACGTCTTGTCCGGTTCCATCAGAACATTTCCCGCCGCGGCCAAAATCGCCGGTGCTTGCGTTGAACGTGATGCCCTTGGCGGCACCTTGCTTCGTGATTTTGTTGACCAGGGTGTTGAAGCTTCGTGGGGAGTCGTCCTCGCACAGGCCGAAACTCGAGCTCACATCATCGACCTTATTGTCGGAGACGGCCTTATTGTAGGCGTCGCTGATCTCTTGGAACGTGAAAGCTGCACCAAAATTGTAGACGTACATGTCAGCGCCGGGATCGAGGCTGCCCACCGTCTCGGTGTCGAGCGTGGATTCCACGCTGCCGTTGGGGTCGTACGGCTGGCCGCCATCGACGGGGACATGGAACGTCTTCCCCGTTCTCTTGACGTTGAAAAATTTCGTGAACGCCGCGAGGTCGCTATCCGACGAGTCGTAGTCGATGGCGATCGCAACGGCGTGCCCTTTTCCGTCAAAACCGTGTTGGACGGGATAGTCGTAGGCCTGCGCAATCGCGAACGGCCCGTATCCGCCGTTCGGGCCAAGCAGCGGGCCGTGAAGTTTATCAGGACGCACGCGAGACGCCGGCACGAAGAAATGGTCGGGAGTCGCCGCGTGAAGATTGTTGAGCCCAATCACGACATCGGCTACGTCGGCGATCTGTCGTGGAATCAGCGCGGTCCGCACGTTCCCATAACGGATGCCGTAACCCGCTTGTACGACCCGATGAATCTCCGCGGTGAAGTATCGTTCCGCCGCTCCGGTCGTTCCCGTCGCCCGAACGGTCGTCCGGTTGTCGGAGATCGCCACCGCGAACCCCGCCCGCCGCAACGATAAAACGACGCGGGCATAGTCGCCCGTCGCCGGTGCAAAGTAATCGTTGAATTGTGCGTTGCTCAAGAACTGTCGGTAGAGGGGGGAATTGCGATTTGTCTGCGCTTCGACGAGTCGTTCCAGTTCGGCTTCGTGACGGTAGCGTAGGCCAACGGTAAAGGATACCGGCATGCGCGCATCGGCTCTGCCGAGATCTCGCACGTCCGCGCGCACGACTCCGTCCACGAGCGTGGCAGCGCGAGCAGGTGCGGCAAGTGGGGGGACGACGATGACCGCACTCAAGAGGAGCATCGCTCCTAACAAAGAGTGAACTTTCAAAGGACTGTTCTCCATTCTCTCGGGGTTCGCCCGATACGTTCGCGCTTTACCGGTGCCGCGGGGGAAGCCTCCCCCGCGAAGCGCGTGAAGCCCGTCCCGGTTGAGGACTCTATGCCAAAGGCCAGCGACGCGTCGATGCGGTACCACTGTGCATGGCGGGCCTCTACATTGAGACCTTCGGCTGCCAGATGAATGAAGCCGACTCGCAGGAAATCGCCGACCGCGCGACCGCGGCCGGCTACGTCGTCGTTGCCGAGCCGCGTGAGGCCAGCGTCGTCGTGCTCAATACGTGCACCGTTCGGGACAACGCGGAACGCCGTGCATACGGACGAATGCAACATTTCCGTGCGCTCAAACGCGCCGATCCCTCGCTCAAACTCGTCGTCTGTGGCTGTCTCGCCGAACAGGATCGTGAGCGCATTCCCGGAGTGGCGCCGCACGTCGATGCGGTCTTTGGGACGAGCGAGCTGGCACGCCTCGGCGATGCGCTCGCAGCCTGGCGTCCCGAGTTCCGGACCGATGGGAAGACTGAGGAACGCTTGCTGGTCGACAGCCTTGGTGGCAAGGCAGACTGCATCGCCGATGCCTTTTCGCCGTTGCGTGCGTTTGTTACCGTGCAACGGGGCTGTTCTTACTACTGTACCTTCTGCATCGTGCCGCATGTGCGCGGACGTTTCGATCATCGGCCCATGCCGGAGATCCTTTCCGACGTGGAGGTGGCCGCGTCGCGAGGCGCTCGCGAGGTGATGCTGGTAGGACAAACCGTTAATGCGTATCGCGATTCCGCAACGGGCGCAGATTTCGCGGACTTGCTGGAGAGGGTCGTACAGCTCGACTGCGTCGAACGCCTTACCTTCGTGACGTCGCATCCGAAGGATTGCACCGAGAAACTCGCACGTACGTTGGGCGCCCACGCGAAACTGAACCCTCGCTTTCACCTCCCCGTTCAGTCCGGCTCGGATGCCGTGCTGCGACGCATGAACCGCAAGTATACGGTCGCGGATTACCGGGCTCGCGTCGCGGCATTTCGCAAACACTGCCCCGGTTGGGCGCTGACGACCGACCTCATCGTCGGCTTCCCGTCCGAAACCGAGGAAGATTTTGCACAAACGCTTCTCCTTTGCGAGGAGATGCAGTTCGCCCAGGCGTTCATGTTCGTCTATTCGCCGCGGCGTGGAACGCCGGCAGCGCGTTGGGAACAAATTCCGGCCGAAGTGGCGAATGAGCGGCTGCACCGGCTCATCGAGGTCGTCGAACGGGGCATCCGAGCGTACCACGCAAAAAAAACCGGCACGGTCGTACGAGCGCTCGTGCAAGGCCCATCGCGCAAAGATCGCGCCAAGATCGCCGCCAAAACAATGGACAACGTCACGGTCATCGCGCCGGCGTCCGGGACGGAGCAGGAACGCTTCGTCGCATTACCCTGGATTGACGTGGCGGTCGAGGATTCGCGGGTGTGGGGGTGTTCGGGCCGGGTCGTCGGACTCGCAGCGAATTTCGACGCAGAAGCGGAAAAGGTTTATCCTCGGGACGTGATCGATCTCATTCACGTCGCTTGAGCACACTTCCACCGCTCTTCGGACAGTATTTCGGGATGAAGGCTCGCCATCCCGAGGCGATCCTGCTCGCACGCGTCGGCGACTTCTACGAAGCCTATGGGACCGATGCGGAAGTCATCGCGCGCCTGCTTTCGATCACGCTCACGTCGAAGGAAGCGGGCGGCGAACGCATTCCGATGGCCGGGGTGCCGCATCATGCGCTCGACGGCTATCTCGCGAAGCTGGTCGCGCAGCAGCGCGTCGTCGCTCTGGCGGAACAGCTCGAAGCGCCGGTCCCAAACCGCCTGACACGCCGCGATGTCGTCCGCATCGTCACGCCGGGGACGCTCATCGAAGAACACCTGCTCGACCGCGCGCGCAACAATTACCTGGCAGCGATCACGGGCCTCGGCGATGCACTCGCCGTCGCCCATGCTGACCTGTCCACCGGGTATGCCGCCGCGACCGCCTACAGCGGCCCAGCCAGCTTGGACGACGTGGTTGCGGAACTCGCACGGTTGGAGCCCGCTGAGGTCGTCGCGGACGTCTCCGCTGACGTTCGCGACGCGATCACCGAAGCGTTTCCGGGAGTGCGCGTTGGTTCGTCGGCACTGGCAGCGGTGGAAACGCGCGAGCGTCCGCAAGCGCAAGGTTTTTCGCTCGACGAATCTTTGGCGATGCATCGCGCGCTCGATGCACTAGGGGCTTTCGCGCGTCGCGTGGGTGTCGCTCACAGCGGGGCGTCGTTACGCAGTCCGGAATTCTACCGGTCTCGAGCGTTTCTCGTTCTCGATGCGCAAGCGCGCAAGCACTTGGAACTGACCAAGACACAAGGCGCGAATCCACGTGCAACGCTGCTGCGCACGCTGGATCGGTGCAAGACCGCAATGGGATCGCGGCTTTTGGCGCGCTGGATTCTCTCGCCGCTCGTGGACCGACGCGCGATCGAAGTGCGAGCGGATCGTGTGGAGTCACTCGTTGGAAATTATCCTGGCCGTGCCCGGATGCAGGAACTGTTGCACGAAGCGCTCGATCTGGAACGGCTCGCGCAAAAGGTTCGCTTTCGCAAGGCGTTGCCGCGCGATCTCGCCTCGCTACGGCGCACACTCCTGCTCGTGGAACCACTGCGCGAGGTTCTGGAGCCGCCGCTGCATGCACTTGGCGATGCGATGGTCGATCCCGGCAAAGCGCTCGGGATGTTGCAGAAGAGGCTGGTCGATGAGCCGCCGATCGCGCTCTCGGACGGCGGCGTCATTCGGCCGGAAGCTTCCGCTGAAATCGCCGAGTGCGTCGCGCTGCGAGCCGAAGCTCGCGAACAGCTCGCCGCGCTCGAGGAACGGGAACGACGGAGAACGGGCATCAAACAGCTGAAGGTCAAATATGCGAGTGCCTTCGGCTATTCGATCGAAGTGAGTAAGAGCAACCTCGCGCTTGTCCCGCCCGATTACGTGCGTCGCCAAACGCTGACGAGCGGCGAACGGTTTGTCACGCCGGAGCTGAAGGAACTGGAGATCGCGATTGCGAGCGCAGAATCCCGGCAACGGCGACTCGAAGAGGCGCTTTACGAAGAACTCGTCGCGACGCTCGCGGAACAGGTCGACGAGTTTCTGTCGACGGCTGGGGCGATGGCCGAACTGGACGTGTACTGTTCGTTAGCAGAGGTTGCGGGTGAACGCGGCTACCGTCGACCGGCGTTTCTGGACGAGAGCCGCATCGACGTACGGGATGGCCGCCATCCCGTAATGGAAGCGATGGTCGACGTGGCGTTCGTCCCAAACGACGTCCATCTTGGCGAACGCGCGGACCGTTTTCTGCTCTTGACCGGCCCCAACATGGGCGGCAAATCGACGTTTTTACGGCAAACGGCACTCCTCGTCGTCCTCGCCCAAATGGGTTCGTTCGTCCCTGCCGCCGAGATGTCGCTCGGTCCGGTCGATCGCATCTTCACGCGCATCGGTGCGGGCGACGATCTTGCCTCTGGCCAGTCGACCTTTTACGTCGAGATGGCCGAAGCGTCGAACATCTTACGCAGTTGCGCGCGGCGAAGTCTCTTGCTCATCGATGAGGTGGGGCGTGGGACGGGGACGGCAGATGGACTCTCGATCGCACAGGCAATTTGCGAATATCTCCTCGGCCTCGAAGAAAGCGCGCCGCTCGTGCTGTTTGCGACGCACTTCCATGAACTCACCACACTCGGGGACCGTTGGCCGCTCGTTGCCAACTATCACGTGACCGCAGTGGAGAACACCGCCCGCTTCGGAGCCCCGGTGTTTTCCCATCGTGTCCTCCCTGGAAGTACCTCGCGCTCGTTCGGGATCGAGGTCGCGCGGATGGCGGGGCTGCCCTCCGGTGTGATCGACCGCGCGCGGGAGATCGCCGCGGTGCTTGCATCCGAGCCGACGGTCGAGGCGCTCGCACCGCTTCGCGGACGGCTGGCACGGCCCGGCGCTGAGGAAACGCAGTTGCCGCTGGCGTTCTAATGCGCATGAATACGACGCTTCCGCAAGAGCGCGGGCTTCGGTCGCCTTTCGATGAACGGGCGAAATGGCACAGCGCGTCGGCGATCGGTGCGGCGCTGGTTGGAATCGTTTTCCTCGGCATCCTCGACTTGCTCTCCTCCAACCTGCACGTCGGCGCGCTCGTGGCGATCCCGCTCATCGTTTTGGCGTACTACGTGCGCCCGTGGATCGCGTTTCTCGTCGGCGTCGCCATCGCGCCGGTGTTTAGCGCGTTGGATCACGACTGGTTTGCGGTCATGCCGCCCTCAAGCCTCAGCGTTCCGCTGGATGCGCTCATCCTCGCGGTCGCATTTGCGGCAGTCGTGTTGACGGTGGCCCGCATGCGTCAGCGCGACATGCAGCACGCAAAGCTTTCGGCGGACTACGCCCACATGCGCGTGCTGGCCGAACGCGACCGGCTCACCGACTTGCCGAATCGTGCCGTCTTTTTCGACGGTTTATCGCAACTGCTCGGCGTCGCAGCACGCGAGGGCGATCGGCACGGCGTCCTGTTTTTCGATCTCGATGGCTTCAAGGCCGTAAACGACACCTACGGCCATGCCGCGGGGGACCGCGTCCTGCTCATGGTGGGGACTCGTTTGCGTTCGCTGCTGCGCGATTTCGGGGTCGCCGCCCGCATTGGCGGCGACGAGTTCGCCGCCGTCGTGGAGCATGTGCGCGATCGCAACGATCTCGAGCGCGTGGCCTATCGGATCGAACAAACCTTGACGAAGCCGTTTGCGCTCGGCCGCTTCGATGTGACTTTGGGCGTCTCGGTCGGTTCAGCGCTCTTCCCCGACGATGCGACCGATGCTGATTCGCTCCTGGCACAGGCCGACGTCGCGATGTATCGCGCGAAGCGTGCCAAGTACCGGACCGCAGACTAGAGCGGCGTCTTAGCGCGAAGTGCGCTTCTTTTTGCGGGTCGTCGCCGCTTTTCGCGCAGCGGTACGTGCGACGCCGGTCCGCTTACGCGTGGCTGCTCCTTTTTTGGCAGACGCTTTTCGACGAGGCTGAGGACGCACGCCAAGCTCATGCCATGATTTCTCGGAGAGCTCGACGTCGTAATACTTTGCTGCCTTCTTGATGTTGGCGAAAGCTAGGGCTCGGTCGTCATCGGAAACGTCGGTCACCTGGTCGAAGCGCGCGACCGCATTTCTCACGTGGCGCGCATCCGTTAGCGGTTCTTTCCGTTGCTTTGGAAAGGCAAAGACGCTATCGGGCAGATCGCTCTGGGTGGTCAGCCGCCCGTGCTTTTCGTGTGGCTTCCAGGTTGCTCTCATGGTCGCTGCTATACCCTTGAGGGGTCGAGCTATCGCGGCACGGCAACGAAGCAGAGATGCCGAAAACGGCAGGGATGACGCGGCGTAAAAGAGAGGTCGAGATTCCGATCGAGGACAGCCAGTCCATCCGCGCGTCGCTTACGGTTCCGCCGAACGCGCGCGGCGTCATCGCGTTTGCGCACGGCAGTGGCAGCAGCCGGTTTAGTCCCAGGAACCAATTCGTCGCCGGGGCGCTCAATGAGGCCGGATTCGCAACCCTCTTGGCAGACTTACTGACGCCCGTGGAGGATGAGCTCGATCGGCAGACGGGCTCGCTGCGCTTCGACATCGGCTTGCTCAGCAGCAGGTTCGGCGCGGCCGCGTGCTGGCTGCGAAATCGACAGCGATTGCGCGAACTCCCGATGGGGTACTTCGCCGCGAGCACGGGAGCGGCGGCCGCCTTGATCGCAGCGGCGGACGAGCCTGCGTGGGTCTCGTCCATCGTCTCACGCGGAGGGCGGCCGGACCTTGCGTCCGAGCGACTTCGAGAAGTTCGCGCGCCGGTGCTCTTGATCGTCGGCGAACGTGATACGCAGGTCTTGGACCTCAACCGTACGGCGCTCCACCGATTGAATGCAGCGTCGCGGCTGAGCGTCGTTCCGCGCGCAACCCATTTGTTCGAAGAACCGAGCACACTCGACGAGGTTGTCTCGCTGACGCTGGCGTGGTTTTCTGCACATACGGCATGAGGCATTCGGATGAGGCACCCCGATAAAGCTGAGCACACAATCCACCGGCTCGAAGCCTTCTCTGACATCGTCATTGGCTTCTGTCTTGCGCAGCTCGGTCTCGGCCTTGTGCTGCCCAAAAACTCAACCGACACGTTCAGCGTGTGGGCCAGCACGACCTTATTCATCACGGCGTTTATCTTTATCGCAGTACTCTGGTGGCTCCATCATCGGACATTCAGTAGTTTCTTTGTCCTTAACACACCGATGATCGTGATAAATTTCGGAATACTTTGTGGGCTCATTCTCACGCTCTATTTTGCCAACAGCGTCGTACGCATCTTTGCGCTCGGGCAAAACTCTGCTGTCTTCTTCGCGCTTTTTCTCTTCTCGTTCGCGCTAGTTTACGTGCTGGTTGGATTAATGTTACTTGTAGGCTTATTCCTTCGTCGTTCCGAAATGCCACGAGATGAAATTCGCTGGGCGACAAACAAGATTACCAGCATAGTGATGGCCGTCGCCTTCGGTGTCACCGCCGGAACGCTCGCTATCACGAATCCACACGGCACGCACATGCGATACGCTGTGGTCGCCGCTCTCATCGCCATCGTCGTCGCGAGCCGGCTCCTGCTGCCCCGATGGCTGAACCGCATCGGGCTCGGCGCGAACGATTCTGCGTCGGGCGAACGGCCCTTGCGGCATCCGCAATAACGGCCGGACGAGAACGGAGAGCTTTGCGGCGGCAGGGCCGGTAAACTGTATGCGCAGCTGTACGACTTGTCGGTATCGGCCGGGGGCGCCGCCGTGGGAGCATCGGGATGTCGAGAAGCGCTCCGATCCTTAGGGATCTGTAAGCGCCGTCGGCATAACACTTGCTTCCACAAGGAGTCCACATCATGCGTAGCTTCAGTCTGTGCCTCACCGCCTGCGGGATCGCGACGCTGGGTCTAGGCGCGCTTACCCCGGCACTCGCAAACCTGAGCCGTCCCGTCTCTTTCGGTACGCGGGCCTCCGTTATTGGCCTTCCCGCTCGCGCGGTCATCGTGAACCCCAACACCAGCGCGGCTCCAACCGAAATCGGCAACTGGTGGGTGCGGCTCCCGAACGGCCCGCAACCAACCGACTTCGAGGTGCTCTTCAACGGCGACGTCACCTC
Source organism: Vulcanimicrobiota bacterium (assembly GCA_019241305.1). Classification (GTDB taxonomy): domain Bacteria; phylum Vulcanimicrobiota; class Vulcanimicrobiia; order Vulcanimicrobiales; family Vulcanimicrobiaceae; genus JAFAXE01. Next base: position 20,838 of record JAFAXE010000128.1, on the reverse strand, counting down.
GGATATTCCGAACAACGAGCCGACCTACGGGATCTACAATCCGTTTTGCCCGCCGAGCCGCGGACCCAATAATCCATGTCCACCGACGGTAACCTTTAATCCCACGACGAATGTGACGACCGTCGAGTATTTCGGCACGACCCTATACCAAAATTCTCACCAAGGCCAATATCACTTCGGTCTGCTGCAAGGCCAAACCGGCTCGAGCGTGCGCTGCTTCGTGCGCACGCTAGAATGGACGTACCCCTCTTCCTCTCCGGTAGCGATGCCGTACGTCAACATCTGCAACCAGAACAAGCAACGGCCGAAGCATAAATTCCGCTATGCGACGGTTTACGTCGAAGCATCGTTCAGTCCAATCACGGCCAGTAATCCAGCGACCTTCGGCCTCTGGTACGATATTGGCTATCAGCCTCACGGCACGCAGCAGCCGCGGTTCACCTTTTCAAACGGCGGGTCGCAGACAATCTATGTCGGCATCTCCGGTATCGTGCTAGACCAGACGGTCCCGGGCGGCGCTTGCCTCAAAGAGATCGTCTGTCCCGCCAATATGAAATTGCTCTCACAGCTCAACTTCGGCCCGATGCCGCCGCCGGGATCTCCCGGGTCGCCGTTCATCCCTATGACGTATCCGCCGCCGAAAACGCTCTGACGCTCTTCGCGGTCAATACCATATGGCGGGCGTGAACCGTGCGTTCACGTCCGCTTTCGTTAGGAACGGTACCATCGGAGAACGACGTCGACGTTGCGAGGGCGGCCTTGAGGTGGCGGCCCAGACGGGTGTCCCAGGTAAATGATCGACACGATGCGATCATCCTCGTCGAGGCCGAGATGTCGCTTCACCACCGGGTCGCGAACGATGCGTCCAGTACGCCAAGCGGCGCCGAGCCCGAATGCCGTTGCTGCCAGTAACAGATTTTGAACGGCAGCCGCGGTGGCAGCAAAGTCTTCCTCCGCAACGACGGGATCCGGATCGGTTCGCGTGCTCACGACGATGAGGACCGGTGCGCGCAAGAGCTTCTGGACGTCACGGTGAATCGCTTCATCACGAGCGGATCCTGCGAGACTCTGTGCGTCGGCGGCGATTTCGCCCCAGATTCGACCGAGGCGTTCGCGTTCAGCGCCGCTGAGGACAGTGAAGCGCCACGGCTCGGTCAGATGGTGGTTGGGCGCCCACGTCGCGAGTTCCACGAGCTCCTCGATGGTGTGCGCAGCGACCTCACCCTCGAGGCGGCCGATGTTGCGGCGCGAGCGAATTGCGTCGATGACGTCCATACGTGTTGTATGATCCTGCGACACGGGCGCTCGCCGTTCTTGCGTCGCAGGCTTCGCGGGCGAACGGCCGAACGCGCAGAGCGTGAGCGACGACGAGAGAGAACCGGAGCGGCTCCAACAGCCGCTTCAGCGAGACGCCCCGGTGCGCTTGACGCTACTTCTTGCGGATAGTGCGCAAGCTTCACCCGACGCAAAGGTTCATATGCTGGGCGGCGGGTGGACCACCACGCTCGCTCCCGTCGCCGCGCAGATGGCGATCGCGGGAACGGTCTCCGTGGATTGGGATGCGACGAACGAACGTCATCGCCTCAAAGTTCAACTCGTCGACGGAGATGGAGCGCCCGTGCCGGTGCAGACGCCGGCGGGCGAACAGCCCTGGCAAATCGAGAGCGCGTTTGAGTGCGGACGCCCGCCGGGTTTTCCGCGTGGGATGGCGATCGGCGTTCCACTTGCGCTGAACTTCATTCGCCCTCCGCTTCCACCTGGACCGTACGCCTTCGTCGTCGAGGTCAACGACCAGCCGGCAGCGCGCTTACCGTTTCAGGCAGTTGCAGCGCCTACCGGAGTTCCACCGCAGAGCTAAGACGCGTCCTACGCGCACTCCCGCTCGGGATCGGCATTGCGTACGATCATCACGTGGCGGCGGCGTGCATCGCGGTCACCAGGAAGCAGAGCCCGCGCGCGAATCCGTGCGGCCGCTAGCGCGGTGCGACTGCGTTTGCTTGCTGCCACGACGTCGACGTCGATACACCTCCGCCGCAGCTCCGTCAACCCTCTCAAGAGTGCGGCGACGCCTCCATGGTCGCTCATGTTCGTCCGCTGCAGATCGAGAACGATCCGTTCGCCTTCGTCTGGTGCGAGACGCCCGGCAGCCTCGGTTATGGACCGGGCCGCCATGCGGTCCAGGTCGCCAATGAGCTCGATCACGATCGCCGGCCTGACGAAAGGCGAGAGCGAAGCGGGAAATGCGGTAGGCGCGACCACCTCAGGAAACCTCCGGCGTAGCTAGTGCCCCTCAAGTATGGCAACGCTTTCTGAGGTATGTCTGAGACACGCCGGCGCGAATCTCAGGCTTCTCTAAGCGCCCGGAGGCTACGATGAGCGAAGCGACGATGAGTACGATGGGGCTGCGCCCCCCTCGTGTCGCAGTGGTCGACGACGAGCGGCACATTCGCGAACTGCTCGAGATCGGTCTGGGCGATGAGGGGTTTGAGGTTCGTTCAGCGGCCGATGGTCAGGCTGGACTTTCGCTCGTCCGCGAATGGTCTCCCGATATTATCGTCCTCGACGTGATGTTGCCAAAGATCGACGGCATCGCGCTGCTTCCGCTGTTCCGACGGCTGACCGAAGCTCCGATCCTCATGCTGAGTGCAAAGGGAGAGGTGGACGATAAGATCGCCGGACTGACCGGCGGTGCCGACGACTACGTGAGCAAACCGTTCGAAATGTCGGAACTCATCGCGCGACTCGAAACGGCGCTCCGACGGCCAAAGCTTGCAAAGCCGCGCACCGTTCGCTACGCCGATCTCGCGATCGATCTAGAAACCCGGACCGTTGAGCGGGGCGAACGCTCCGTCGAGCTTTCCGCGCGCGAGTTCGATTTACTTGTGACGCTGGCGCGTCACCCGCACCGCGTCTTCACTCGGGACCAGCTGTTGGATCTCGTGTGGGGCTCCCACCGCGACGTCGGCCAGGGTGCCGTCGAGACCTACATTTCCTACCTCCGCACGAAAATCGATCAAGGTTTTCCCAAGCGCCTCATTCAGACGCATCGTGGCGCGGGGTACTCGCTGCGAGAACGCTAGGTACGATGTTTCGTAGTTTGGCGACGCGGCTGGTTGCGCTCTACGTCCTCGTCGCGATCGCGCTCGTCGTGATTGCCGGTGGCGCCGTCACGGCTTTTGCCCTCTCCACGTTTGTGATCGGTGAACGCGAAGCGCAAGCCTATGTCGCGCGAGAAGCACCGGATCTCGTACGTTCGTATGCGCTGCGGCATCTTTCTCTTGGTGAGGCGGCGCCCGAGATCGTGCGCCGCTTGTCGCGGCCAGGGTTGCGCGTCGCGGTCATCGAGGATGTCAGTGGAGGACACCACATCGTCGCGCTTGACGATCCGATGCGCGATCGCCCCGGTGACAACATCATGGTATTCCCACTACCGCATCGGAACTTCGCAGCGGCAGTGGCGCCGCCGTCTGGCGGCACGGATAAGGAGATGCTCGATCATCCGCCACCGCCGCCAATGCTCGGATTCGAGCATGGGGCCCCGTTGCCGTGGGGCCTGAGCATGTTCTTTCACATTCGTCCGCGGCACATCGCGGTGCCGGGTGGGATGATTGCGGTCTTCGTGGATCCGCGTCCCCTCGCCCGAACGATTGGCGCCTTTTGGAGCGCGATGATCCCCATCGGTATCCTCTCTATCCTGCTGGCTTGGCTGCTGGGGCGTTACATTACGAATCAGGCTCTGCGCCCGCTGGTGGAAACAACGGCCGCCCTGCGGCAGTTCGCCTCGGGTGATTTCACGCCCCGAGCGATCGTGAGTGCGGAACGCAACGAGATCGGAGAGCTCGTCACCGCCTATAACGGGGCGGTCCAACAAGTGACGCGCGCCTTCGAAGAACGCCGCCTCGCCGATCTGCAAATCCGGCAGTTCATCGCCGATGCCGGTCACGAACTACGCACACCGCTCACCGTGATCATGGGCTTCATCGACGTGTTGCGCCGTCGCAGTGCCGATCTCGCCGGCTCAGGCCGTATCTTCGACACGATGAGCGCCGAAAGCCGGCGCATGCGGACGCTCATCGAAAAGTTGATCGTCCTTGCGCGGCTCGATACGCCCGAGGCGCGACAACCGGAAGACGTCTCCGTCGACGAACTCGTCTCGGGTGTCGTGGAGGCCCTCGCGGCACTCGATCCTGCGGGGCGCTTGGTGCTACGCGTCGACTCCGATGCGGTCGTGCGCTGCGATGAAGCCGAGCTCCATGAGGCCATTTCGAACATTGTCGAGAACGCGCTGCGGTATGCGCCTCGCTCCACGATCGAAATCGTCGTCTCAGCGGATGATTCCAGCGCCCACGTCTCGGTGACCGATCACGGTGAAGGCATGTCGGCAGAAGAAACGGCGCACGTCTTCGACCGCTTCTATCGCGGCCATCAGCGTGGCGAAAGCGAAGGATTCGGTCTGGGCCTCGCCATCGCAAAGCGCGCCGTGGAACGTGCCGGCGGCGAGATTGCGGTCGAAAGCGAGCCTGCCCGGGGCACGCGTTTTACCATCCGCCTCCCTCGCCTTTCACAGCCAACCCGCAGCGTTCGCTCCGCCTAGCGCACCACTGCCGCGCTCATGAGGCGGCTCTGGATCGCCATCGCGATTTTTTGCGCGATCTTCATCGTGCTGCAAACGTATCGCTGGAGGATCTGGACGTTCGGTGCCGATACCGGCACGTTTTCGCAAATCGTCCTCGACGCGTTTGGCGGCTTCCGCGACGGTCCGGAGCAAGGAACGCACTTTCGGTTCCACTGGGCTCCGCTGCTGGCGGTGCTCTATCCGGTGGTCGCGCTGACCCGGTCCGGTCTTGCGCTGCAATTTTCGCAGTTCGTTCTCATCGCGTTCACTGCAGTTCCGATCTATGCGCTGGCACGCCGGTACACCGATGAACGCACCGCCGTGTGGTGCGGCATCCTTCCGCTGATCTATCCTCCGCTGGTCGCAGTGGCGTTCGGCGAGTTCCACGAGATCGCGTTCTATCCGCTTGTAGCGTGCGCGCTCATCTGGGCGCTGGATGCGGAGCGTTGGGTGCTTTTCGCCGTCCTCGCCATTGCTTCGGCGCTCGTCCGTGAAGAGTGTTGCATCGCCTTCATCGTCGTTGGTTTGGGGCTTACGCTGACGGGCACTTGGCACATGCGAATGAAGGGCGCGGGGAGCGGTCTGTTGTTCTTCGAGCCCAGGAATCCGCGCGCGCTCGCCGCCGCGGGAATGTTCCTCTTTCTGCTCAACGCGGGAGCGCTCGCTGTGTATTTTCTGGTCGTCATACCGCGCGTCGGGGCGTGGCAGCCCGCTCACTTCTACGACTATCCCTTCGCGTACGGTCCAGCTGCAGTGGCGCTTGCACTGTTGGCGCACCCGGTGCTCGTAGCCCGCGTCATCACGCCCGCAAAGATCGGATACTTGCTTGAAGCGCTGACACCGCTGGCGTTCCTCCCACTGCGCTCGCTTTGGAGTCTGTATGCGCTGCCTGGACTGGCAGCGCTTCTCTTATCCAGCGAATGGGGAGCATTTCGGATGGGTTCGCACTATGCCGCCGTCTGGATTCCGTGGCTGCTTCTTGGAGCAGTCGCCGTTATCGTATCGCTGTGGCGCAGGGGCAACGCTCGTAGCGCCAGGCGGGCAGCGTGCGCGGCCGCGGCGCTGTGCACCTTGTTTTTTCTGGCGTTCAATCCGTTACATCCTTTCCATTTCTTGCGGCCGGTCTACCCTCACGATGCCGTGATGCCGCTGCTCCGACTCGTCCCGCCAACGGCCGCACTCATCACGCACGACGAGTGGTTCGCGCACATCGCCGCGAAGTATCCCAAGGCGACGATTTTCCCGTACACGCCATATCGCTACGCGCTCTTTGCCGATGACTACCCCAATGCGTATTACCAAACCGTCACGCGGCGCCGCCTCCTCGATCTGGCAGCGCATGGGCGGGCACGGGTGGTGCGACGCATTGGCAAGGTCGCACTGTGGGAAGTCGCTGGCCCCTAACCAGCGAACAGGCACGTGTGATTCGCCTGCTCGATGACGCGACGATCGGCCAGATCGCGGCCGGCGAGGTGATCGAGCGTCCCCTTTCCGTCGTCAAAGAACTGGTCGAGAACGCTCTCGATGCCGGTGCGCACAGCGTCGCAGTCGTCGTGGCGCGCGGGGGCATCGAGCGTGTCGAAGTGCGCGACGACGGCGAAGGGATGAGCGCCGGTGATTTGCCGTTGTCCGTCCAGCGACACGCCACCAGTAAGTTGCAGGATGCCGGCGGCCTCGAGCACGTCGCCACGCTCGGCTTTCGCGGCGAAGGTCTGGCGAGCATCGCCGCAGTTGCGCGTCTCCAGGTCACGTCGCGCCTCACCACGCAGGATGTCGGCTACTCCATCGAAGCTGGGTATGATGGGCTCGGCCGGGTAGAGCCGCTCGCGGCGCCGGTTGGGACGCGCGTCGTCGTGCGCGATCTCTTTGCAAACGTTCCGGTGCGCCGCGAGTTTTTGCGCTCCCCTGCGACGGAATTTGCGCGCATCTCCTCGTTTCTGGCGACCCTTGCACTCGGCTACCCGCATGTCCGTTTCACCCTGGCCCATGACGGGCGTGAGGTGTGGGCATTTCCGGCAGCAGCAACGCTGGAAGCGCGCCTTGCGCACGTCTTCGGACACACGGCAGCGCGCGACTTGCTTACGATGGAAGGAAACTCGCTGGTTCACGGCTTCGTCAGTCGGCCGGGATCGGATCGGCCCGACCGCCGCATGCAATTTGTTTTCGTCAATGGACGGTTGCTGCGTTCAACGCTGCTGGCGGGAGCGTGGAGCGCCGGCTATGCGAGCTTCGCGATGTCGGGGCGCCAGCCGTACGGCGTGCTTTTCCTCCAGTTGCCGCCGGATCGCGTGGATCCGAACGTCCATCCCACGAAGAGTGACGTCAGGTTGCGCGACGCGAGTGCCGTCTCACAGGGCGTTCGCGAGGCGATTGCTACCACGCTGCGGCGCGACGCTCAACACCATTTGCTGCGTTCCGTTTCTTTCGGGCCGCCACCGCCTCCCGTATCATCGCAGTCAGAAGCGGACCAGCCCGAGCGAACCCCGTCGTTTGCCTTCGATGGACAGGCGATCGCGCAGCGGACGCTGCGCGTCCTGGCCCAGTTGGATGATACGTTTATCCTTGCGACGGATGGACAGGCGCTCGTCCTGATCGATCAGCACGCCGCGCATGAACGGATCGCCTTCGAAGCGATCGCACGCCGCGCGTCGGGCGCAACGGCGAGCGAGCCGCTCCTGCTCCCCTATATGATCGAGATCGATTCCGCTCGCCACGCGCGTTTGGAGTCGGCGCGTGCGGCGCTGGCGGACGCTGGTTTGGAGTTGGAACCTTTTGGCGAGCGCACGTATCGTGTCGTTGCAACGCCGGCAGGTTACGGAGCGCGCGCGCTCGACCTGCGCGGCTTCATCGACGACCTTGCAGACGACGCTCCCGGTCTTGGTGCTCGTGAACGCTTGTGGGCATCGCTCGCATGCCACTCCGTGGTTCGTGCCGGCGAGGCGTTGGAACACGCCGAGATGATGGCACTGATCGGTGGCTTAACGTCGTGCGAGAACCCGATGCACTGTCCGCATGGGCGGCCCACCATCGTTCGCATCGAAGCGGACGCGATTGCGCGCATGTTCAAGCGCGCGTAGATCGCACGAGCGTGGGGGCCGCAGCCAGCGGTGTGTTGATTCTGGCCGGTCCGACGGCCGTTGGAAAAACCGAAGTCGCCCTCGACCTCGCCGAGCGCTTCGAGGCCGAGATCGTGGGCGCCGATGCACGCCAAATCTATCGCGACATGCCGATCGGTACCGCGGCGCCGACCGAAGAACAGCGCCGCCGCATTCGGCACCATCTCGTCGGTTTTCTCGACCCGCACGAGCAGTATTCGGCGGCCCGTTTCTGTCGCGACGCGCTCGCGGCCATCCGCGACATCGCCGTGCGCGGCAAGCGTGCGATCATGGCCGGCGGAACCGGTTTCTACATCCGTGCACTGTGTGGCGACGTCCGCCTTGCTGGCGCCTACGATCCAGAACTGCGGAACCGGCTCATGCGGGAGGCGCGCGTCCATCCCCCCGAAGTGCTGCATGCGTGGCTCGGCGTGCGCGATCCGGTGCGCGCGTCAGCGCTTGCTCCAGGCGACCGGTATCGCGTTGTACGCGCGCTAGAAATAGCGCTTGCCGGTGGATCGTCCGAGGAAATGCGACCGCCGACGTTGCGCGAGAGCGGCATCCCCTTTGCGAAGGTGTTCCTCGATCTCGATGACGCGACGTTGGAACAGCGAATCCGCCGGCGCGTCGGCGCAATGCTGTCACAGGGATTCGTCACCGAAGCCGAAGCCGTCGGTGCCAAGGCGATCGCGGCGGATGCGGTGGGTTACCCTCACGCGCTCGCGTATGCGTGCGGTTGGTGTACAGACGAAGAACTTCGTGCCTTGCTCGTACGAACGACGCGGCGCTACGCAAAGCGACAGCGCACCTGGTTTCGCGGCGAGCCTGGAGTAGAATGGATGTCGGTCACCGAGGGGTCATGGCGCGCCGCACAGCTCGCCAGGGATGCGCTCGGATGGGCGTGAAGCGCCCCTCATGTCCGGACGCGACAGCACGCACGCAAGCGGCGCTCGCGCGCCACACCTCCAAGATGCGTATCTCGCCGAGATCAAACGTCAAGCGGTTCCCGTGACCATCTACCTGGTGAACGGTTTTCAACTACGCGGAACCGTGAAGGGCTTCGACTCTTTCACGATCGTGCTCGAATACGAGCGCAAGATGCATCTCATTTACAAACACGCGGTCTCCACGATTTCTCCACAAGCACCGGTCGCGGGGTCGCTGTCATTGGAGGAGCCGGCTGAAGCGACCGGCTGAGCTCTCGACTGGGGGGATCGCGGTGACGATCCTCAAGATGAATGGGGCGAAGAACGAGTTCCTCGTGTTGGATGAGCGTCGTCCGCGCCTGTCGGCATATGGTGCGTTTGCGCGGCGCTGGTGCGATCGTTCCGGAGGAATTGGCGCAGACGGCCTCCTGGTCGTGCTCCCGCCGACCGCCGGAGGTGCCGCGACGATGCGCGTGTTCAACGCCGATGGCACAGAGGCGGAGGCTTGTGGGAACGGCGTCCGGTGCGTTGCGCGGTATCTGTGGGAACAGGGCGCCGGTGAACGGTTCGCCATCGATTGCAATGGTGAGAGTATCGCGGTCGAACTGCAACAAAGAAAGCACCAGATCGTCGTGCGGGCGGATCTCGGCGTTCCGGTGATGATCCATCGGCTCGGCGACGGCGTCCGGCTCGAGGCGTGCGGGGATTCGTGGCACTACGGTCACGTTACAATGCCCAACCCGCACGTCGTGATGTTTGTCGACGATCCGGCGCGCGTCGACCTCGAAGCGCTCGGCGCTGCGCTCGCACACGATCCGGCGTTCCCACTCGGCACCAACGCGCACCTAGCGCGGGTCCACGACCGTAACTCCATCGTGATGCGGCACTATGAACGCGGCGTGGGAGTCACGCGAGCGTGTGGTACCGGCGCAGTCGCCGCCGCCGTCCTCGCCCTCGACGACGGGCGCGTGAAGAACCCCGTACGCGTCATCGTCCCGGGCGGCGAACTGGAAGTTGTCTGGGAGACGAACGGCCACGCGATCCTTTCCGGGCCGGCCGAAACCGAATTCGTACGCAGCGTCGAGGTGGAGTGACGGGACTCGCATACGCCGACCGGCGCGGGCGCGTGTTTTTCGACTCGACCGCTGAACCGCTCGCTGACGGCGGTGCCCTTCGTGGCGCGCGCGCCGACGAACTTCTGCCGGCGCCGCCCGGAACCGTGGCGACGATGTTACCGGGGCGCCGGCCTCTTCTTTCTGGAGGAAGAGTCGCGTCACGCAGAACCGCCCTCGCCGCCCTCTTGCCGGCAGGATATACCCGGCTGCTTCTTCCGGCATATGCCCCCGACACAACGGCGCCGCCGTTACCCTTGTTCGGCTACACCTTCGCTTGTGTGCTCGAGGGCCGGTTGCACGTCGCCGCTCTGCGAACCGACCGCCACGAAAATTGGAAACCGCGTCGTTTTAAAAACGGCGTGCTGGAGCGCTCGATTCGGCGCCGGATCGAACGCGATCCCAAAAGCCGCGTGCTAGCCCAACTTGCCGTGTGCGCACGGGAATACGGATGCTTCACGGCACAAAACGTGTTTCTCGAAGCCGGTGAGGCCGCACTTCCCGCTTCACCACGCTGCAATGCACGGTGCGTTGGTTGCATCTCCGAACTCGGCGTGGAGGCGGGTATTCCATCGCCACAAATTCGTATCGCGGTCGAAATGGAGGCTGCCGATCTCGCCCGCATCGCCCTGCATCACCTCGAACGCGTGCCGGACGGCATCGTCTCGTTCGGCCAAGGCTGCGAAGGTGAGCCCCTGCTGCGGCCCACGACCATCGTGCGAGCCATCGAACGGATTCGCGCGGAACGGACGAATGGCACGATCAACTGCAACACGAATGGAAGCGCTCCCAAAGCGCTCCGCCGGCTGATCGACGCTGGACTGGACGCGGTACGGATCAGCCTGAACTCTTTCCGGGCGCACGTGTATGCAGCGTACTACCGGCCGCAGGGATATCGCTTGGCCGACGTGCTCGAAAGCATTCGTTTGGCTTCGGAACGGGGATTGCGCGTCTCGCTGAACCTGCTGACACATCCTGGCGTCAGCGACGACCATGACGAACTGATCGCCACGGAAGATTTTCTTCGTTCCGTGCCAGTGGATATGGTGCAGACGCGTACCCTCAACATCGATCCCGAAGTGTACTTTCGCACCGTTGGACGGCCACGCGAACCGCTCGGCATGCGTGATGCGATTCGCCGCATCCGGGAATGCGGCGTGCGCCTCGGAAACTTCACCCATACGCACTGATGTCCACGACTGAGCCCGGTCCGCAAGAACGTCCGAAGGAACGCGCCGAACGCAAACGCGCCGCGTGGGGCACGCCTGCCCCCGAAGAGCCGCGCTTGCAAGCAAGTGCAGCAATAGCCGTTGCGGCAGTGCTCTACCTGACGCTGCCCGGAAAGTACACCCTGGGCCCGGGCTGGATCTTTCCGGCACTCGAAGTGATCGTGCTCCTCGTCTTGACGCTGGGTTTGCCTCGCCGGCTGGGTCTCGATCACTTGACCCGTCCCGTCGCGATCGGCCTCATCGCGATCGTCAACATTGCGAACCTTACGTCGCTCGCGTTACTCGTGCAGCGGCTTCTTCACGGAAAGCACACCGTCGGTCCGGAGCTGCTCTATTCGGCGATCTCGATATGGGTAACCAACGTAATCGTGTTCGGGCTGTGGTATTGGGAACTCGACCGCGGCGGTCCGGAGGCGCGCTGCCGCGCGACGCATCCGCAACCAGATTTCCTCTTCCCGCAGATGGTCACGCCCGGCGCGGCGCCCGCTGGTTGGAGTCCGGTCTTCGTCGACTATCTGTACGTCGCGTTCACGAACGCGACGGCGTTCAGCCCGACCGACACGATGCCGCTGACCGCGTGGGCGAAGAGCCTGATGCTCGTAGAATCGATCGTGTCGCTCTTGACGATTACGCTTGTGGCGGCGCGCGCCATCAACATCCTCACGCCCTAACCGCAAAGGCGGCGGCGGTCGTCTCGTTCGAGCATGTCGACGGGCACTTTCGTCGGCCGCTGAAGCTAGGCCGGAACCTTCAGGCCCATGATGGCGCGCCGCACGTCGATACGGTAATCTCGCTTTCCCATGACGATGACCTGATCGCCGGCATGGAGGACGGTGTCGCCGCTCGGAATGACGAGCTCGTCGCCCGGGCGGTCGACGGCGACGACGATGCTACCGCGCGGCAGCCCGATATCGCCGATGCGTTTGCCGTTTGAGGGTGACTCCGGCCCAACCGTCAACTTGAGCAGCTCCAAATCGCCGTCGCGCAAGCGCGTGATGATGGAGTAGTCCTGCGCATTGACGTACTCGTTGATGAGATCGAGGATAATTTCCGTCGACGAGACCAGCGTAATGGGCCGTTCGGTATCGACCGACTCGAAGATCATCTTGTTTTTGGGATTGTTGACCCGGGCGATGCACCGTGCTTTCGAGTGTTTCTTCGCGATGAGGCAGACGACGAGGTTGTCTTCGTCGTCGCCGGTGTCCGCGACCACGACGTCGGCACGAACGATCCCGGCCTGGCGCAGGACTTCTGGATCGCAACCGTCTCCAACGAGCGCGACGTCGGTGTCGAGAATGTTCGACATATACTGCGCTTTTCGCGCTTGCTTCTCGATGACGACCACTTCGTGGTCTTGTGCCAGTAAGGCCCTCGCCAGATACGTACCGACCTTGCCGCCGCCGACGATGAGAATAAACACGGCTACGCGGAAATTCGGACGGTAGGCGCGCCGGCGACGATGCGTTCGGCAAACTCGGCAAGCGCTTCCGGCGCGACGACAGCGTGCAGCTCATCGTCGGCTTCCAACGGTTCGTGCGGGGAAGCGACTCGCACTTCGGCAGCGCGGCGCAGAGCGACGACTCGGATCCGTCCGTCACTCTCGAGGTCGCGGATTCGCTTGCCCGCAAGCTGCGGCCCAACGTGAACGCTGAGCGCAGAAACCTTTCCGAAGTCGAACGAACCCGTCGATTCAAAAGGAAGCGACATCAACTTGTCGCGGATGAGGCGGGCGCCTACTGTCGTCGGACAGACCGTTTCGATTCCGAGTTCCCGGTATAACAGGCCGCGAGGAGGGTCGTAAATCCGCGCCACGATCTTTTTGATACCAAACATACGCTGCGCGATCAGCGCCGCCATGACGTTGCGGTTGTCTCCCTCGGTCACGGCGACGAATCCGTCCGCGGATGCAGCGCCTGCGCGCCGGAGAACGTCGTAGTCGATTCCGGTCCCGACCTCGACGCGTCCGGAGAAGTGGTGTCCGAGACGCTTGAATGCCGCGGGATTTTCATCGACCACGGTGACGGCATGCCCTTCGTCGCTCAGCAGCTTTGCGAGCGTTGAACCGACTCTACCGCAACCAACGATCAGATAATGCATGGGCGATGCGGTGCTTCGCGCCAGGCCGTTCGGCATCCCCACCGCTGCCGCGCTTCCTCTGCTCGGCGTTCCGACGCGGGAGGAGCACCCGAGGTGCTTCAGAACGATGCCTGGTCGTTCGCGGCTTTGTCGGGGCGTAGCTCAGCTTGGTAGAGCGCTGCGTTCGGGACGCAGAGGTCACAGGTTCAAATCCTGCCGCCCCGACCAGCCCAAGCGTTCTCTTGCCGCACTCTGCGGGGTATCGTTGTTTTCACGCTTCAGTCCGGCATCCAAGCACGTCTTGCGCGTCGCTGAACAAGAATGCCGCAACCTCAACCATTATTACGTGGGCGTTGAGCATCTCTTGCTTGCCCTCTTGGAGCAACACGATTCGGCAATCGAAGCGCGACTCTCGCACAGCGGCATTGCGGTTTCGCAGGTGCAAGCGGAACTTCGGCGTCGCGTTGGATCTCCCGACGAGCGTTTGTGGGACGGCATCCTCGTGACCCCCCGCGTCCGGCAGATCGTCCGCCTTGCGGAAGAAGCCTCCGGCCAAGGCCTCGTGGAACCCGTACACCTTTTCGATGCGATTTGTGCCGAAGGCCGCAGCGTCGCTGCCGATATCGTTTCGCAGGCCGCCGTCGCGCGCTAGATGGAACACCTCGCACATTCGTTGCTGCAGTTCATCGACCGTGAAGGGTACGTTGCACTCTTCGTGGTCTTGGCGCTGGGGAATATCGGCGTGCCCATCGGTGCCGAGATCGTCATCCCCGCCGCCGGCGCCCTCGTCGCCAAAGGACATCTTTCGAGCTTGTGGCTTGCGACGCTCATCGTTCTTTGCGGTGAACTTGCCGGCCAATTGATTTTGTATGCGGTAGGGTTTTGGGGAGGTCGACCCTTCGTCGCGCGCTGGGGACGTCTCGTCGGGCTTTCGCTACACAAACTCGACATCGCCCACAGTTTTTACGAGCGTTACGGCAACGGGACCGTCTTCCTCTGTCGATTCATTCCGTTCATCCGAGGTGTCGCCGGACTCCCCGCGGGCATTTCGCGAATGGAATTGGGCCGCTTCATTCTCTACACCTTGGCAGGTTCAGCACTCTTTTGTTTTGGACTGGTCGCACTCGGATATACGCTCGGCAACCATTTGAACGAGGCGCTCCCGTGGATTCGCTCCGCAGCGCTGCTGGTTCTGGCCATCGCCGTGATCGTCGTGGTCTATCTCGCTGTGCGCCGGCGAACCGAGCGCAAGGGGGCAGCATCGGGCTAGCTGGAGGCCAGCTAGCTGCAGCGCCGCAAGGCGCTTGCGGGTTATGTTAGCGTGACCGTCACCGGCGCGCTGCGCGGCTCGGATTTGAAGCTCGCGGAGCGGCTCGCCCAGATTCCGGATGCCCCCGGCGTCTACACGATGCTTGGGGAGAACGGCCGCATTCTCTACATCGGCAAAGCGGTCTCCCTGCGAAATCGCGTGCGTTCTTACTTCCAGGACAGCGCTGCGCATCCCGAACGGACGCAGCGCCTGGTGGAGCGCGTGGTGGACGTTCGCACGGTCGTCGTTCACAACGAAGTCGAGGCGCTGATCCTCGAGTCGAATCTCATCAAACGGCATCAGCCCCCGTTTAACGTTAGGCTGCGCGACGACAAGCGCTATCCGTACCTCAAAGTAACGAACGAGCCGTTTTCGCGTGTTCTTTTTACGCGTGTCGTCAAGGACGACGGTGCGCGGTATTTCGGTCCGTATACGAACGCGCACGGCTTACGCGAACTTATCAACCTGATCCGCATCGTTTTCCCGCTCCGGACGTGTCGCGAACCGATCGACGGTAAGCGGCATCGCCCCTGCCTGCAGTATCACATCAAACGCTGCCTCGCGCCGTGCGTCGGTTACCAGAGCGAACCTGAGTACGACGCACTCGTTGACGAGGTCGTGCTGTTCTTGGAAGGACGGCAGGACCGGCTCTTAGAGCGCCTCCAGGCAGAAATGGCCCAGGCGGCAAACCGCATGAACTACGAAGCAGCAGCGCGCTTGCGCGATCGGATCGTGCAGGTACGCCGAGTGACCGAAGGCCAGAAGATGGTCTGGGGTACCCGCGTCGACATGGACCTCATCGCGCTGGCGAGCGCGCAAGGTCAAGCCTGCGCTCAAGTCTTTTTGGTCCGCGGCGGAAAGCTCATCGCACAAGAGCACTTCATCGTCGAAGGCGTCTCCGAGCGCTCTGAGGCGGAAATCCTTTCGGAGTTTCTCAAACAGTTTTATACGGCACGTGCGGGGATGGTGGTTTCGGGCGGCAGCGGTTTCTCGCCACTCGCGCTTCGTGAATCGCTGGCCAACGAGGTACCGGTCGCAGTGACGGAGCGTGCGCGTCTCTTTCGGGCTCGGCGAACGCCCGCGCAAACGACCGTTCCGAAAGAAGTCCTCGTCGAAACGGTGCCGACCGACCTCTCGGTCATCGAGGCGTGGCTGGGCGAGCTGAAAGGCCAACGGGTACGCGTCCTGCGCGCCCAGCGCGGGGTGCGCGCCGATTATATGCGTCTCGTACACGAGAATGCCGAGCAAAATCTCAAAGCATTCCTTGCGCACCAGGAGCTGCAGGAAACCGCATCAGCCCGCTCCTTGACGGAACTCGCGACGGCCTTGGATTTGCCGGAGCCGCCGCACCGCATCGAGTGCTACGACATCTCGAATATCCAAGGGACGAACCCGGTTGCCTCGATGGTCGTCTTCGTCGAAGGGCGCGCAAAGAAGAGCGATTATCGACGCTTTCGCATCCGGTACGACAGCGGCGCGAATGACTTTGCGATGATGCAAGAGACGCTGCGCCGGCGCTTGCGGTACCTGCGAGCGGATACGAACGCGCCGGGCGAGACCGATAGCGCCTCGGTGGCGGCCAAAGAACGCTCGGTCGAACGCGCAGTGCAGCGGAAAGAGCGCTTCCATCGCCGTCCCGATCTCTTGCTCATCGACGGCGGAAAAGGGCAGTTGAACGCGGTCGCCGAGGTGCTCGAAGAAATGGACCTTTGGGGCATTCCCGTCGCCGGACTGGCCAAAGAGCATGAATGGTTATACGTGCCGGGACAGTCCGAGCCGATCGTGCTTCCTCCGAATTCCGCGGCGTTACATTTGGTGATGCGGATCCGCGATGAAGCGCATCGTTTCGCGGTGGAGTATCATCGCAAGCGGAGGGGTAAAGCGATGACGCGCTCGGCTCTCGATGCCTTCGCCGGCGTGGGACCGGTCCGCAAGCGGCGTCTTTTGAATGCCTTCGGCTCGCTCAGCGCGCTACGCAAAGCCAGTGTGGATGAAATTGCCGCCGTAAAAGGAATGACGCCGGCGCTTGCCGCTTCAATTAAAAACACACTCTTGGGAGGACCGCCTTCGTGAACTTTCTCATCAGGCTTATCCTCAACGCGGTGGCGCTTCTCGTCGTCGCCTACATCGTTCCCGGCGTGCACGTCACCTCGTTCGGCGGCGCAGTCATCGCGGCGCTCGTGCTCGGCATCGTCAACGCCATCCTTCGGCCGCTGCTCTTCATCATCACGCTTCCCCTTCAGATCGTCACGCTCGGACTGTTCACGCTCGTGATCAACGCGCTGTTGTTTTGGTGGGTCGGCTCATGGCACATCGGCCTCGTGGTGAACGGTTTCGGCCCGGCGTTCATCGGCGCGATCATCCTCGCGATCGTTTCGATGCTCCTGTCGTTCCTCGTGCGTGAAGCCGAAGCGGCGTAGCGGATATGCCAAGCAGCCCGCTACGATGAAACATGCTCCTGGCTGGGGCGTACCTGCCCTGGGTTTGAGAAGGAGGAGTGTCGTGATGCGGTTCGTCACCTCGGTCCTCGTCGCCATGCTGGCCGTCGTCGGCTGGGGGATCGTGGTCCTCGGTTCTTCGTCCGCGAACGCGTTCTGGTTCAGCCGCGTCGTTGGAACCGGGGCGGTCGTTCGCTCGGAGCGCGTCCTCGGGGCGTTTCGAGCAATCTCGGTTCATGGCAGCACCGACGTGCACGTAACCATCGGAAACCCGCAGTCAGTCGTTCTTGAGGCCCAACCGAACATCGCCGATCTCATCGAGACGAAGGTGGAAGATGGAACGCTCGTGGTGACGAGCCAGCACTCGTACACGAGTACCAAGAGCCCCATCCTTTTCGTCACGATACCGCAGTTGGATAGCGTCCGGACGAGCGGCAGTTCCGACATCACGCTCGTGGGGATGCGCGGCCCGAATCTCGACATCGCGATCCATGGTTCCGGCGACGTGCGAGCCTCGGGGAACGTCGAGCGGCTCACGTACTCCTGCTCGGGCTCGGGGGATGCGTTCCTACAAGGGTTAGCTGTGCGCGACGCGGTCGTGCGCGTGCGCGGTAGTGGTGACGCGAAGCTCAACGTCGCCGCCACACTCGATGTTGAAGTTTCTGGCAGTGGAGACATCCGTTATACGGGCTCGCCCCGCATCATTCACCAGTCGGTGCGCGGGTCCGGGAGTGTTGCCGCCGACTGACGAAGGCTTGCATGCTGTGAAACGCATGGTTCTGCTCGCGCTGCTCGCCACGGTTGTGAGCGGCTGCATCGATCTGGGCGACCGCGTGGTCGGTACAGGAGACGTCGTTACGCAGACTCGACAAGTCGCATCGTTCGACCGCATCCTGACGAAGGGCGCCTCCCACCTGCAAATTGCGGTCGGCATCCCTGTCTCGGTGAAGGTCGAAGCGCAGCCGAACATTCAGGAGGTCATCGAAACGACGTCATCCGGCGGCACATTGACGGTTTCTGAAAAGAAGCAATACCGCACAGAGAAGATTGCCCGGATCATCATCACCGCGCCGTCCCTCAGCGGCCTGGACATTCAGGGCAGCTCCACGGCGACGATCAGCGGCGTGCACGGGCCTGCGCTCGACATCTCGATCTCCGGTGCCGGGGACGTTTCGGCCTCAGGAAACATCGGACGTCTTTCGCTCGATTCGAGCGGCGTCGGCAATGCCGATCTGCGCCGCCTCCAAAGCCGCGATGCCGTGGTACGCCTCAGCGGCGTGGGAAATGCGCGCGTCGGGCCGGCGAGTACGCTGGACGTATCCGTGAACGGTGTCGGCTCGGTGACGTACCTTGGTTCACCGCGTATCGTCCATCAGGAAATCGGCGGCATCGGCCACATCGCCCACGACTAAGCGTCC
Organism: Vulcanimicrobiota bacterium; assembly: GCA_019241305.1. GTDB lineage: Bacteria > Vulcanimicrobiota > Vulcanimicrobiia > Vulcanimicrobiales > Vulcanimicrobiaceae > JAFAXE01. Next base: position 2,620 of record JAFAXE010000128.1, on the reverse strand, counting down.
TCCGACTCCGCTCGTTAGCGAATCCGCGAGTCTGCTAAGTCCAAATCGTATTGGATCGTGCGAAAGATTTCGTCGGGAATCTCCCCCGCTTCTCGCAGGCGCATGATCTCCACCCGTTCTGCCTTCAGCGCCTCGTGCTCGAGGCGGTGGTCGATATCGACTTCAGCCCCCATTTCGGCCGCGCCGTCCCCATGCCGTTCGAGATGTTGAATGCGGTAGTCGTACTCGGCAATGATCCGTCCTTGGACTTGCTGTTCTTCACTCGACTGAAAGTCACGCTCCAGTCGCCGCAGATGCGAAATGCCGGCTCGCAGCGCCGCCACGCGAACCTCCGTCTCCCGTTCTTTCAAGTCCTCTGCACCATCGACGCCGAGCCAGCGCACGATCGGCACGAGAGAAAGTCCCTGAAAGACGAGCGTTGCGAAGATGACGCAGAACGTGATGAAGACGATTTCATTCCGGCCGGATATGCCCAAGGGGAGTGCTAACGCTGCGGCGAGCGAGACGATGCCGCGCATCCCCGACCACGCGATGACGGAAACGTACTGCCAGCGCACGGGATCACGCCGGCGAAGGTTCCGCGATAGCAAGCGCGGCGCGTAGGTCGCGAGCGGAACCCAAACAAGGCGTACGGCAATCGTGACCGCACTGATCGCGACGCCCGCCCACAGGTAGTGTGCCGCGAACGATGGGTCGCGCACGATTTGTCGGAGCTGTAGCCCAATCAGTAAAAAAACCAGTGCGTTGAGTAAGAAAATGAGGACGCTCCAGATAGCCCAGGCGGTGAGGCGCGTCGCGGGCGCGTAAATCTCGGAGGATTTGCGACTCACGTAGATGCCGGCCGTCACCGCGGATAGCACGCCGGAAACGTGAAGACCATCGGCGGAAAAGTACGCGGCATACGGCGCAATAAAGAGCGTGAGGTTATCGAGCAGCGAATCCTCGAGACCGCTGCGGTCGAGCAGCTTGCCGATCGTCACGATACCCGCCGCGACGGCGAGGCCGATGGCGATACCACCGATGGCGACCGCGACGAAGTCTACCGTTGCCCACAGCAGCGAGAACGTTCCCGTGACCGCCGCCGCTACGGCAAACCGGTATACGACGAGTGCCGTCGCATCGTTAACGAGACCTTCACCGCTCAAAATCGCTATGATCCGCCGCGGTATGTCGAAGCGCTCGAACACCGCCTCTGCAGCGACTGCATCGGGCGGTGAAACGATGGCTCCAAGTGCAAACGCACTCGCCCATCCAAGTTCCGGCGTCATGCCGCGCGCGCAGACTGCGACCACAACGGTCGTGACGAGGACGAGCCCGATGGCGAGTAACGCGATGGGTCGCCGGTTTTGCTTGAACGTGCGCCAGTCGGTCGTCCACCCCCCGGCATAGAGCAATGGCGGCAGCACCACCAGGAAGATGAGGTCGGGCCGCACCGTAATCTCCGGTAGCCCCGGGATGAAGGCGAGCAGCGCGCCGCCGATCACGAAGACGATGGGATAGGGTAGGCGCAGACGCTTCGCGACGATCGCGAAGGCCACGGTCACAATCAAGAGACCGAAGATCAAAAACGGTGGCTGCACGTAGGAGAATCCGGGGATGAGGGGCCGTTGCGACCTGGACCACGCGCACCGCTCGGTTGGTTGCACGGTCGCAGCAGGACGGAAACCCGCCGCCTTCGAGAACGTGTTATACTACGGTGCCGGGCAAGGCCCGGAGACTCGCGGGGCTGAGCAGGTTCGACGAATCGATCCGCGGTCAGCGTAAGCAGGCGGAGTTGCGAGCCCTCCTAAAACGATCGCAAGCGTTATACACGCGAACACCAACTACGCACTGGCTGCCTAATCTAGGCTAGTCACGGTACGCGAGGAGTCGCCGGAGCCGCCTCGCCATCCGTCAACAAGTCCGGCTAGGACGGGGAAATCGTCTCGGGAACCGTCCGAAACTTTTGAGACTGCGGCGCACGTGATTCCGGTTTCGAGAAGCACGAGCGTCTAAGACAAAATCGAAACTGAGCCTGGAGAAAGCGTTGGTCCGGCTTTTCGGACCCGGGGGGCGGTTCCCCGGCAGCTCCACCACAGTGTAGACGGCGCGCCGATGAAGGCAGCGCCGTCTTCGCGTGTAAGCGGAGGGCCCGAATGAACAGCGGAGCCGGTGCTGTAACGCTCTCGGAGTTCGCGCTGCGCGTCTCGATCGCGCTGCTGCTGGGCTCGGCAATCGGGGTCGAACGCCAATGGCGCCAGCGCATGGCGGGGCTCCGCACGAATGCACTCGTTGCGACGGGGACGTGTCTGTTCATCTTGATCACGCCGCTCGTCCGAGACGGCGCAAACGCGACGCAAATCGCCGCATACGTCGTCTCGGGAATCGGCTTCCTTGCCGGAGGCGTGATCTTCAAGGAACGGCTCAGCGTGAGCGGGCTCAACACGGCAGCCACCCTCTGGTGCACCGCGGCGGTAGGCGCGCTGGTCGGTTTCGGTTTCATGCTCCAGGCGACGATCGGCGCCGCGGCGGTGCTTGGCGCCAACGTCATTCTGCGTCCGATCGTGCAGCGCATCAACCGTCAACCGGCGGAGGGCACGGAAATCGTTACGAGCTACGAAATCCGGGCCGTCTGCAGACA
>JAFAXE010000122.1 GCA_019241305.1 Vulcanimicrobiota bacterium | reverse complement strand
CCGCGAGCTCAGCGCGCTTCTTTCCTGCTCGCGCTTGGAGGCGTGATACGACGACGGCGCCTCGTCGGGCGGTGGCAGAGAACGCTCGTCGACCGGCGTGCCGTCGGGCGAAGGTCCGGCCGTCGACGCGCTGGAGGTCACCACGGCTCGCTCGACGCCCGCAATCCGGGCCGCTTCCAGCAGCGCGGCGGTGCCTTCGACGTTGATACGCCGCATCCGCGTGCGATCTCTGGGCGCGAACGAGTACAGCGCAGCACAATGAACGACGTAGCGACAGCCGTGAAGTGCGTGCGCGAAGTCACCGACGCGTTCGAGGTCGCCGACAACGGTCTCGCTGTCTTCCACCCTTTGCGATGGCCGGCGTACGAGCGCGCGTACAGCGTATCCGGCCGAAACGAGGGCGCTCGCGACGTGAGCGCCGATGAAACCCGTGCCGCCGGTGAGAAAAACCCTATGCAGACGCTGCGGCGACCACGTCTTTCAGGGCCTCGTCGAAGGGCCGTTTGCCGTCGAGATACGGCTGCCAGTGGTCGATGAGCGCTTTGCGGTACGGCTCCCAACCGTGCGTGTAGATGTCCACGGCGTCGGCAAACATCTGGTACTGGGCGGCGGGAAATTCATCGCCGACCGCGCGTCCCGCCGTATAAAAAATGACCGCGTGCCACAGACCGTCCGGTTCCGGCTTGCGCAGTTCGGTCGCTCCGTTCTCGATCGCCGTCCCGACGGTTCCGTAGCCCGGCGTGACGACGGTATGCGAGGCTTCGTGGAATACCATTTCCAGCGCGGTCCGTCCGGAATTCGGGACCGCCGCGTGCGTTCGGTTATTGAAGAAGTCGCGCGACGACATGATGATGTGAATGGGATCGGTATTCGTGTAACAGCCTGCCCAATTCGCGTACCGCGTCACATCGACGCGGTAAGGGCCGACGGGCCAGGGCGAGCGGTACCACCCTTCCAGGCGCGACGTAAGAGGTGCGCTATGGTCGGAAACGTGTGGCGCTACGGCCGCGATCCAGCGGCGGTTCGCCGCATCGTCCGCGTGCCACAGCGTCGCGCGATACACGGGGGCGGCAATCGTCAGCGCTTGGATGGTCGCCGGATGAAGGATGCTGCTCTTAGGAACGTCCGCGCGATCGTCGATGTGCGAAACCGCCGCGTCAATGGAGGCCATTGGAGCGTCCAGCAAATCCATATCCGCCAGGCCGTTCGCGTAGATTTGCAGCGCGCGCTCCCATTGCTTGCGCTCCGGTTGCGAGAGGCGCTGATATTCTTGCCACGAGTCGGACGCTAAGGCACTCCAGGCACTGTCGGTAGGATTGAGATGATCGCCGCGACGCACCGCCTCGTAGGCCTGCGCCTGCATGTACAGCCGGTGGTGGAGATTTTCCCAGAACGCGCTATGGAACTCAAACGATAGCGGCGCTTCTGCTGCGGCCGCTTCCGAGCGCAGATACGGCGCGGCGATCATCCCTGCCGTCGCAAGCCGAAGAAACGATGACCGGTTTTGCCGAACCATTCTCGGAGCGTACGCCGGCTAACTGGCGAACGCCGCGCGCACCATTTCCTTGAGGGAATGGCCGGTCTGCATCACCGCGGTCGGCTCGTATCCGCAGTGTGCCATGCAGTTCTCGCACTTTGGATGCTTGCCGCGACCGAATTGCGACCAATCCGTCTCTTCGAGCAGTTCCTTGTACGACTTCGCGTAGTCGCCGTCCGACATCAGGTAACAGGGACGCTGCCAGCCCAGAACCGAGTACGATGGAATGCCCCACGCCGTGCAACCGAAATCGACTTTTCCTTCAAGGAAGTCGAGGTACAACGGGCTGTGGTTGAGCCGCCACTTCTTGCGCTTTCCGCCGGCAAAGGCTTCGCGAAAAATTTCGCGCGTGCGTCTCACGCCGAGGAAGTGTTCTTGATCAGGCGCCCTTTCGTAGGCAAACCCGGGCGCAATCTGCATCGTGTCGACGCCCAGCTCGTCGTTCAGGAAGTCCAAGACGCCGCGAATCGAGTTCGGGTCGTCTTGGCTGAAGAACGTCGTGTTGGTCGTGACCCGGAAGCCCCGCCGCTGCGCCTCTTTGATGGCGCCGACGGCTTTGTCGAACACGCCCTCGCGACAGACGGACTCATCGTGTCGCGCCTGCAAGCCGTCGACGTGCACCGACCACGCAAAGTAGATCGACGGCTGGAAGAGGTCGATCTTTTTCTGCATCAACAGCGCATTGGTGCACAGGTAGACGAACTTCTTGCGCTCGACGAGCGCGGCGACGATCTCGCGAATCTCCCCGTGCACCAGCGGCTCGCCGCCCGCGATCGAGACGATCGGTGCGCCGCACTCTTCCACGGCCTGGATGCACTGCTCTAGGGTGAGGCGCTGGCGCATAATGTCGTCGGGATGTTGAATCTTGCCGCAGCCGGCGCAGGCGAGGTTGCAGGTAAAGAGGGGCTCGAGTTGGAGCACGAGCGCAAACTTGTCTTCGCCGCGGAGCCGCTTTTGAAGAAGATACTTCCCGACGGCCACCTTCTGTTGCCACGGAATGCTCATCGCGTCACCTCCTCCCCGAGTGCCAGCAGCGGAAATACGTGCCGGTATAGATGATAGTTGATGTAAAAGTCGCGCGGGAACCCTGTACCCGTATACTCCGGTTCGTCCCACGTGCCGTCGGGCCTCTGCTGCTCGCGCAGGAACGCGAGGCCGCGCTCAGTGGCCGCGAGGCGCCCTCCTCCGGCCAACTGCAACGCATTGACGGCCCAAGCCGTCTGCGACGGTGTGCTGCGCCCGACGCCGCCAAATGACGGATCGACGTACGAATGGCACGTTTCCCCCCAGCCGCCGTCGTCGTTCTGAACGGAGACGAGCCACGACACGCCGCGCCCAATCATATCGGCACCGCTTTTTACCGCGGCAAGCGCCGAGATCGCGCACCATGTCCCGTAGATATAGTTCACGCCCCAGCGGCCGTACCAGGCGCCATCGGCTCGTTGCGTGCGGCGCAGAAAGCGAAGCCCGCTCGCGACGTCGGCGTCGCCTTCGTCGCAGCCATCCGCCACCAGCATCTCGACGACGTGCGCCGTCACGTCCTCCGTCGGCGGATCGATCAGTGCGCCGAAATCGGCGAACGGAATGCGATAGATGAGCTCCCGCGTGTTGTCCCGGTCGAATGCTGCCCAGCCGCCGTTCGACGAACGCATCGCGACGGTCCAGCGCCGCGCGCGTTCGACCGCCTCCCGCACCAGTGCCGCATCGCTCGCTTCGAGGAGCGCGAGCACCACGATCGTCGTGTCGTCCACGTCCGGATACATGTCGTTGTCGAATTCGAAGGCCCACCCGCCGTTTGGGACGTTGTGGCAGCGCAGTCGCCAATCGCCGGGCTGGTCCGGCGGGATTTGTTCGTCTAAAATCCATTGCGTCGCTCGCCTGAGCGCGGGATGATCGCGCTGGAGCCCCGCAGCGCGCAGAGCGCGCATCGCCCACGCGGTGTCCCAAACGGGCGACATACAGGCCTGAAAGCGCCAGCCTTGATCGTCATCGCATAACACGAAACGTTCCATCCCGGCAAGCCCGCTTCGCATCACGGGATGGTCGAGCGCGTAGCCTTCCAAATTGAGCGCGATCAGCGAATACACCCAAGGCGGTTGAATGCCGCCCCAACTGCCGTCACGCTCTTGACGTTCGACGATCCAGTCGGCGACCCGACGCTGCGCGTCTTTGCGCCGTGGCTGGCGCGGCGACTTGTCGTACCGCTTCAGGAGCGCGTCGAACCACCAAAACGCGCCCGAACCAGGGACGCGATGCATCTCGGCTTCGCTGCCTGCGACGACCAGCTCGCGCGTCCCCACGCCGAGCTCGCGCCGAGGCCGTTCGGCCAGTACGATCGTTAGCGGCGCGATCGTTCCGCGCGCCCAACATGCGAAGTCGTAGAAGCTGAAGGGCGCCCGCGGTGGCAGATAAATAAGTTCGGGAGGGAGCGACGGGATGCCGTCCCACGGATATTGGCCGAAAAGTGCGAGCCAGATCTTCGTGAACACGCGCGCGCGCACGACGCCGCCGAGACGACGAATCAGGCGCAAAGCGCGCTGCATCGGCTCCTGCTCGCCATTGACTCCGAGCACTTTCAGCGCCACGTACGCCTCAATCGTCGTGCTCACGTCGGCGGGACCGTCGTAGTAGAGGGCCCATGAGCCGTCTTCGCGCTGATTGCGCAAAAAATGCCGGATCGCGCCGTCACGGATCGCATCGTGCGACAGGCCTAGAAACCGCAAGAGCAGCACGTGCTCGGCCGTCATCGTTACGTTCGTCTCGAGCTCACCGGACCACCAGCCATCCGGATGCTGCCGCTCGAGCA
>JAFAXE010000210.1 GCA_019241305.1 Vulcanimicrobiota bacterium | reverse complement strand
GGGAGCGCCGCTTCCTTTCAAAATCACCGTTCCGGCGCCGCCTGGGGTTACGTTCGCCGATGCTGCGCCGAACATCGCCGGGTTGACGATGTTCCGCACGGATGAGGACGCCGTGAAGTTCTTTATGACCGGGCTATTACCGAGCGGTCAACGGGCTCGTCCGCCGATGCCGCAGTACCGTTTTAACGACGGAGACGCCCGCGCGATCGTCGCCTATTTGCGTTCGCTGAAAACATAGAAGACACTGCGCTAAGGCTGCTCTTCTTCGATTGCCGCCTGCTCCGCTGCTTGTCGCGTCCGTCGGCGGCGGAGGCGCGGATCCGCCATGGGCCCCGCCGGTCGCACATTGTTCGGCGGCCCCATTGGTGCGATCACGGGCAACGGTTTCGGAGACTTCGGCGCTGCGCTTTTCTTGCGGCGTGGCATGCGGCTAACTCTCTTTGACGGCGACCCTTCGAGCACTCCCGGCGCCGCGCCGCCATGCCGAGTTGCATGGCATTGAGACCTTTGGGCGAAGCGGCGCCCATGGCGACGATCACGCAAGTGTCACGCGCGGCCGTTTCCTCGCGGCTCGAGCTCACGGTACGAGGTATCGTGCTCGGCGCACTGATCACGCTCGTTTTCACCGCAGCCAACGTCTACTTGGGCCTGAAGGCGGGCCTCACGTTCGCATCGTCCATCCCCGCTGCCGTCATCTCGATGGCGGTGCTTCGGCCGTTCCGCAACGCGACGATCTACGAGAATAACATCGTGCAGACCGTTGCCTCAGCCGCCGGTACGCTGTCGTCGATCATTTTCGTATTACCGGGTCTCGTGATGGTGGGATGGTGGACCGGTTTCCCGTTCTGGCCTTCTTTCGGCGTATGCGTTGTCGGTGGCATCCTCGGCGTGATGTATACCATTCCGCTGCGCAGAGCGCTGGTCACCACCTCGGATCTGCCTTATCCCGAAGGCGTCGCGGCTGCCGAAGTGCTGAAGGTCGGGATGGGTTCGCGCGCACTCGGCGATTCTGAGCATGAGGCGGTCGAGTCAGGCAAAGCCGGCTTGCTTGCCGTCGTCGGCGGTTCGATTGCGTCAGCCGTTTTCTACTTCATCACCAAGACCGGCATCTTTCCGCAATCCGGTGAAGCCAGTCAATACTTTCGCATCGGTCCGTCCGCGACGGGCTTTGGCGTGGGTCTTTCGCTGGCACTCGTTGGTGCGGGTCATCTCGTTGGACTCTCCGTTGGGGTTGCGATGTTGGCCGGGCTCGTGATTGCGTGGGGTATCGCAACGCCGCTCCTAACCGCGCTCCATCCGGCGGGCGGTCCTGCAGCGGACTTCGCGACAGGCGTGTGGGCGCATCAAGTCCGCTTCATCGGCGCAGGTGCCATCGGCATCGCCGCTATTTGGACGCTGGCGAACTTAGCCGCTCCGGTGTGGAAGGGACTGCTTTCCTCACTTGCCGCCTCGCGTCGCATGTCTGCCGGCGAGACGGATGCGCTACCGCGCACCGAGCGCGACATCCCCATTGGGCTCGTCACGATCATCAGCGTCGTCTGTCTTATTCCGCTCGCCGTTCTATTAGCGGCGTTCTTATCCGGCGGCGTGCTCGCTGGGATAACGATTCCGCTCGTCCTCGCCGCCATCGTCTACACGGTAATCGCCGGTTTTCTGGTCGCCGCCGTGTGCGGTTACATGGCAGGGCTTATCGGCTCGTCGAACAGTCCCGTTTCCGGTCTCGCGATTCTCACGGTACTCGGCGCATCGCTCTTGTTGCTGGCGCTCTCCGGCAATCTCGGTGACGCGGCGAAGCCGGCGCTCGTCGCCTTCGCCCTTTTCGTTACCGCAGTCGTTCTCTGCGTCGCGACGATCGCCAACGACAACCTTCAGGATCTCAAAACGGGTCAACTGGTCGACGCGACGCCGTGGCGGCAGCAGGTGGCGCTGTGTGCGGGTGTCCTGTTCGGTGCGATCGTCATCCCACCAGTATTGGATCTCTTGCATGTCGGTTACGGCTTTCCGGGGGAACCGCATCCCATCGCGCCGCACGGTGCGCAGACGCTCGCGGCACCGCAAGCAACGCTGATCTCAACGCTGGCCAAAGGCGTAATTCAGGGCTCGCTCCATTGGGACTTGCTTGGCATCGGAGCGCTGGTCGGAATCGGCATCATCCTCGTCGACGGCGCGCTCCGCCGTGCGGGCTGGCTGCGACTGCCACCGCTCGCCGTCGGAATCGGGATTTATCTGCCGGCGGCGACGACGGCGGCAGTGGTCGTTGGGGCGATCGCCGGTTCCCTTTACAATCGTTGGGCTCGTCGTCAACGAGATCCGCGCGGCGCCGCGCAACTCGGCGTGTTGCTCGCGTCAGGCCTAATCGTCGGTGAGAGCCTCGCAGGTGTGCTGATCTCGGGCGTGATCGTCGCAACGAACAACCCCAATCCGCTGCAACCACCGTTCATCACCGACGCGTTTGTGCAACCTTCCACGATCCTTGGATTGATCGCGTTCTTTATCGTCATCCCATTGCTCTATCGCTGGATGCAACGCGTCTCGCAAGGGATCGCAAGGTAAGGACGTGACGCTATGCATTGGAGTGGCACGCGGGCGAGCCGGCACCTCTGCGTCGCGGCGTTTATCCCAGTTGTCCTGACCGCCACCGTTACGAGTGGGTGGAACGCGGCTAAAGCAGACGTTTCGTTCGCGTTGTATCTTGGCGCTTCACAGACTCGGGCCAGCGATCTGCACGTCGTCCAACGGGGCCGTGGTAACGACGCGACGCTGCGAGGGGTTTCGTGGCCGGGCTTCCCATTTCGCTTTGAGCCGTATTACGGATTTCGCCTCACCTATTGGAACGCTTCGCATCCCCAAACGCAATACGTCCTCGACTTTACGCACTACAAAATCTATGGAAAGACCGAAGATGTTGTCGAGCAGCAGGGCACGTGGCGTGGCGTCGCCTTCCACGACACAGCGCCGGCGCAAAATCGCGTGCAGTCGTTCGAGATGACGCACGGTTTGAACATGCTTGGAGCCAGCATTCTCCAGCAATTCACCGCTTCAACCGACGGCCCGTATGCCGGCGGAGGACCAGTTCTCTATTTTCCGCACTCGGAAAACCGTGTCGACGGTGTCGCAGGTGGCGACCGTTTCGATTTTGGAGGGTTCGGATTCCAACTCCATGGGACGCGTGCACGAATGCGTCGGCGCTTCGCCGCTGTTTTTCGAATTCAAGCTCAACGAGGGAAAGCCGACCGTCACCATAGCGCAGGGGTATGCGACCACGAGTCTCACTACGGTTCACGAACTGGCTGGGATTGAGTTTCGTCGCTGCGCCGAAGGGATCGTGCAACGCCGGTGAGCGTACCAACCGTGAACGGCCACACAGTACGCGCTCCCGATCCCGCCGAAGCGCGGCGCCGCCTTGACGCAATCGCCGAGCGGGAGCGCGCAGAACCGGAACTCAATCCCGCCAGTTGTACGCGCTGGTGGTTGCAGAAAGGCGTCGCCGGCACCGCCGTGGTTCTGTTGCATGGAATCACCAACACGCCGCAACAATACGCTGCGCTCGCACCGCAACTGCACGCGGATGGCCACAGCGTGATCGCTCCGCGGTTTCCGTACCATGGGTATCGGGATCGGCTAACGAGTGCGGTGGCACGGTTAACGATTGAGGACCTGTTGGCGCGGTCGCTCGAGGCAATCGTGACCGCTTCATTGCTGGCGTGGCGAGTCGAAGTCCTCGGTATTTCCGTCGGTGCGACTGTTGCGGCGTGGCTCGGTTTGCGCGTCTCTCTGGATAACGTGATCGCCGTCGCACCCTTTTTCGGAATCATGTATTTTCCCGGAAGCGTAAGCGACGCGCTCGGGTGGGCCTTCCACCGTCTACCGAACACGTTCGTGTGGTGGGATCCGATTCGGCGAGATCGCCAGCTGCCGCTGCACGCCTATCCACGCTTTCCCACGCGCGGACTTGCCTCAGCGCTGCGGCTGGCAAGCGGTTTCAAGGGCGCGGCGCTCGGTCAGCAGCACACGCGGCGTTTCACGCTCGTGTTCAATTCGCATGAACCTATCGTCAATAACCGCGTTGCGTCGTCCCGCGTCACCGCGGCGGCCGGTCGCGAAGTTCCCGTTCAAACCGTCGTGCTAACCGGCTTACCGTATCAACACGATATCATCGAGCCAACCGTACCGCACGCCCGTACCGATCTCGTCTATCCAGTGTTGCGCGAACTCGTGGCCGCCCGCACCGCCGCGCGGGCGTGACGCGAAATACGGAGCGCCACTATTGACAGTACCGAACGTCTCACTGGCATGGATTTTCTGCGTTCGGCAAAGACCACGTCAGGCGCAGCGGCTGCCGTGCGACGGGAGCGTCGCGCAGCATGCGGTTGAAGATGTTGCGCGTCATGACCTGAAGGGCGTGACGCACATTGTGCCCATGACCATTTTTCGAACCGCCCGGAGAAAGACCCCAAGACCAGTCCATCGAGCCCGAAGCCCATACCCAATTGCCGCTCAGCGAGCGATAGATGGATGAATTCTGCGTAAAGTTGTGGTGCCGGTACGTGATGAACGGGGAGGCAGACAGCAGCGTGTATTCGGTGCCGTCGGGCAACCCGACGCGCGAGTCATAGGCGTCGATCTCATAACCTGAAATCTGCGCCTTCACGGGATCTCCCGTGTGAAGTCCCGTGTCGGCGAAGGCCCAGTGCTCGGTGTGAACCGGTACCCATGGCTGTCCGCCCCAATTCATCCAGCCGTTGGACGGCAATTGCACGCCGATGAGTCGCTGCTCCGGACGGCCGAGTTGCCGCCACTTGATGGTCCGATAGCGCGGATCTTTGCATGGATCGGGGGCGGTGTTCTTATAGCCGACGACGATCCGCCGCGTAACCCCATCCAGGCCCTCGTAGCGAACCTGCCAATAGATTTCGTTTCCGCTGATGAAGGCCAGCGCCGTGCCCGCATCGCGAGCACTGAAAAGCGCGTTGTAATTGTTCATCGTCTGATACTCGGCATGGCCGCCGACGACGACCATCTTGTGGAACTGCAGAATCCACGGCCGCTCGTCCGTAACCGGTTCGATCGTGTACGTCACATCGTAGCCCGAACCCTCAACGAATGAAATCAGCTCAGGCTCGAAATCGTAGAGGCCGCCGTCACCCGGACCACCGTATTGCGCGTTGAAGGGACGATCGAAGGTGACTTTCACCGCCGGCATGTTCCCCGCACTGTTGAAGTCGTAGAGGCTATGCCCCGTCTGGGGCAGTCCCTGCGGATTGGATGCGGGCGGATCATACGGAAAATTGTTGTACGCCTCATACGTATTGACCGAGGAGATATAAAGCATGTCGGAATGGCGGTTTTCTTCGACGACCCAGAACGGAATGAGCGACTGGTATTTTTGTGCGTTCGTGAGCACGGCGACGTAGACGCCGGAGAGCCATGAATCCGGAATGTGTAACGCGACGGACGTGCTCCAGGCGCAAACGTTCATGCGCGTCACCTTCACGATTCCGCACACCGGCTGCGGACGACCGTCGAACGGGCCCAAATGCTCCATCAGCCGTCCACCCAAGCCCTGATAATGCCCCAGCCGGAACACGTCGACGGCGTACCGCTGGGCGGGATTGACGGTGATCTTCAGCGGAATCGTCTCTCCTGGCGCGACGCTTTCGAACGCCGGATATCCTTTGATCTGGAGATTCGTATCGTCGGTTACCGTATAACCAGCCCACGGAAGCTGCCAACCGTCATTGCCTTGATGACGGTTTTCGAGGACGATGCGATTTGGCTGATGCTCCGCGAACACAGCAGAGCGAGTGTGGCGTGCCGCTCCCAGGCACGTCACCATCAACACCGCGCAGAGCCCGATGTGCAACGACACAAACTTTCGCATGATTGCTCCCTTGCCTAATCGGCAATAGAACGGCCGAACGGATTCCGTGGAGCACCGTTCGGGTCGCGACCTTCATTCTCCGGGCGTTTCCGCTCGGACGAGTCGCTTCATGTAGTCTTCAGATTGTACGCGTAGCATCGAAATCCCATAAGGCCAGTGACCGTGGACTTTGAGATCCCGCTCGCTCCGTAACCGCTCCGTCGCGCAGCGTAGGACGAAACGGCTGTACCGTGAAGCGATCCGCGGTGCGAGCACCCCAGACGGTGATGACGGAGCGGCTGCGAGGGCGACGCATTCAGATCGTCGATTTCGCGTACGTGCGCGAGATCGATACAGACTCCCGCGTCATGCAAACGCTGTTTGGCACGATTCAGACGGAGCAGCAGTCGCGCCTGCGGTTGCAGCGTTGGCTTCAAATGTGGAGCGAGCGTGGTATCGGCTTTTGGCTCTTTTCCGAGCTGGCCGGCGCTACGGTCGGACACGGTGGTCTCTTTCCATCGCCCCGAGAGGCGGGTGAAGTGGAGGTCGGATACGTTCTCAAGCCGGCCTATTGGGGGCGCGGCTTCGCGACGGAGATCACGCGGGAAGCCTTGCGCATTGGGTTCGACGTCGTTGGATTCGAACGGATCATCGCGATCGCGCAAACGACCAATGTGGCATCACGTCGCGTCATGGAGAAATGCGGAATGATTTTTGAGTGCGAACGGCCCTTCCCAGACGGCGTTCCCGGCGTGCGTTATGCGATGACCAAAGCGAATGACGCTCCGCTCAAATCTTGAAGGCTACTCCCGCGAACTGATCGCTCGCGTAGTTGCGATCACCCTTGGGTCTGGGGATGTCCTTCCACCAGACGCTGAACATCGCGATCCACTCGAAGTTTTCGAAAATGTATTCGTTGCGGCGGACTCGCCTCAAACGCATGACGAACGGCCGTATGGTGTTCCACCTCGTGCGCAGCATCAACCCGACCGCGTCGACGAGCAGCGTTGCGTCAAGGACGCGTCTGCGCGCCAGGCACGCGACGGTTTCGAAGTATTGCGCGACTAAGAGCAAAGCGCGGTCGTCCGGCGAATCCTCGAATCGGGTGAGGACGGCTTCGTCGGTGTCATAGCGCTTCTCGACGCCTTCCAGAGACTCGAAGGCTGCGATCGCCACAGGATCGGTGAGCCGGCTGATCGCTTCAAGGATGGCAAGTGCGTTTCGCTCGTGTTCGAGCTGCTTATTCTGCCGAATCAGAAGCGTTGCGGTTACGACCATCGCGAGAGCCGCAACGATCACGGACGCGGCGGAGAGAATCTGGTCGGTCAGTCGCAGGCCCTCCGCAAAAATGACGACGAAGAGTTCGCCCATCCCGGCCGTGCTCCCATCGCGCCGGCGCAAAAGGCGCTGGAGGACGGTACATTCCTGGTACGGTAGTGCGCCGCGCGTGGAAGGAGATGTCGTCGTCATCGGTGCGGGTGCGGCAGGCTTGGCGGCGGCTCGCATGCTCGCTGAACGCGGCCAACGCGTTTTCCTTTTGGAAGCGCGCGACCGTATTGGCGGTCGCGTCTGGTCCTCGCCGACGGCGCGACCGGCGTTGCGGGCGGAGTTCGGCGCCGAGTTCATTCATGGAAAGGCGGCGGAAACACGAATGCTGCTGCGCGAAGCGGGAACGGCTGCCATCGAAGACGGTGGAGAGTCATGGACCCTATCGGGTGGAAAACTGCACCGGGACGAAAGCGACTTCTTTTCGGCCGCGCAGCTGTTAGAAGGGACACGCTCACTCTCGAAAGACGAAAGCGTCGAAGTCTTCTTGCGGCGGTTCGATGGAAACGAAGCATTGCGGAGCACTGTGGAGGGTGCTCGGCGTTTCGTCGAAGGTTTTGAAGCTGCCGATCCGGCGGTTGCGAGCGCTCGAGCAATCGATCAGGAGTGGCGCTCCGGCGTCGACCGTTTGATCGCGCGACCGCTCGGCGGCTATCATCCAATCTTCCAACACGTGCGGCAAGCCTGCGCCGCTGCCGGGGTGCACCTCAGCCTTTCTACGGTCGTTCGCCGCGTGCGATGGGAAGACGGTGCTGTGACGGTAGAGGCCACGCGCAGCGACGGGACTTCCAACGCATTCCGAGCGCGCTGCGCCATCGTGACGCTTCCTCTCGCGGTGTTGCGCGAGGACGGTGAAGGAGCGGTGCATTTCACGCCGGAGTTACCGCATTCGAAACGAA
Organism: Vulcanimicrobiota bacterium; assembly: GCA_019241305.1. Taxonomy (GTDB): domain Bacteria; phylum Vulcanimicrobiota; class Vulcanimicrobiia; order Vulcanimicrobiales; family Vulcanimicrobiaceae; genus JAFAXE01. Next base: position 18,881 of record JAFAXE010000210.1, on the reverse strand, counting down.
ACGCTTTGGCGCGTCTCGAAATGGGCCACGCCGTGAGGGTTGTGTTGGAGTTCCGCACCGCTTTTTGGGAGAGCGTGTCAGACAACCGCTATCGTGATGCCGGCTTTTTCCGATGCGATACATTGCCGTTCAATGCCTATTGGACGCAGTTGCCAGTGCGCAGCGAAACCATTACGGCGTGGGCCGGTGGTCCGCGAGCCGTTGCGCTCGGCCGGCTTCCGAGGAGCGCTGTGATCGAAAAAGCGTTGAGCGCGTTTTCGACGGCGCTCGCTGATGGCGGCGTAGCGCGCGAAGAATTCGAAGGTGCGTTCTTCCACGACTGGAGCAGCGATCCGTATGCGCGTGGCGCCTACAGCTACGTCGCCGTCGGTGGGGGCGATGCTCGTGCCGCTCTTGCTGAACCGGTTCGCGAGACGCTGTTCTTCGCCGGTGAAGCGACGTCCACGGATGGGCAGGCTGGGACGGTGAACGGGGCTCTGAGGACGGGTCAGCGCGCTGCGCAAGAAGCCTTGACGGTACTTCGAGGAAAGGCTGCGCGTGCCTGAAGCTGCCTCATCGCTGACGGCGTGGTCGAATTTTTACGTTATGACCGGTTCGTCGGCGGCTGCGCTGACCGGGCTCATGTTCGTGGTGATCACCATCGTGACGGGTGAGGATCGCCTGCGACGGTCCCAAGACGGCATCTCGATCTTCAGCACGCCGACGGTGTGGCACTTTTGTGCCGCTTTGCTCATTTCAGCGATGCTGAGTGCCCCATGGCACACCCTTGCGATTCCGGGCGTGCTGTTGGCTTGCGGCGGCCTCTTTGCCCTCGGATACGTTTCGCGACTCGCGTACCTTACGAGCCGTCTGAGAAATTACAGCGCGGACGTCGAAGATTGGGTCTGGTACGTGGTTCTTCCGTTTGCCGCCTATGGCGCGGTGCTCGCAGGGGGCATCGGATTGTTCACGGCTACGATGAATGGGCTTTTCGCGCTAGCAGCAGCCGTCGTACTGCTCATGTTCATCGGCATTCATAATGCCTGGGACGTGGTCACCTTTATTGCCACGGGACGCGCCGCGGCGCTTCCTTCGTCGGACGGCGAGGGTCCTTCATCCGACGATTCAGCAAACGCACAAACATCGGAGCGCGGGATGAGCGGTTCGAAGTAACGGTAACGGAGCCGCCTCCTCCTTCAGACTTTTTTCACATTTGCTCCAGACCATCACAAGGGCCGTTGCGCAACCTCGCCGCCACGCCGGCCCTTTGTGGGGTATTCATCGTGAACCATCGCGCGTTCATCCTCGCTTTCGCACTGGTCGTCGCTGCCGGGTGCTCGCAGGCCGCAGCACCGCTGCCGCAAGGAACGGTGCCGGACGGTTCAGCCGCGCTGAATCTTTTTGCCGTTCATCCGCCAGCCGTTCAGTCGTCAGCGAAGCTCAAGTTTTTCAATACGCCGACGCAGGGCGCTTGGCCGGAGTATATCGTCGCCGGCCCGCAGCATGCGCTGTGGTTCACGGAATTCTACGCCGATAAGATCGGGCGCATCACGACCGATGGCAAGATTTCGGAATTTTCGCTTCCCGATAACAACGACGTCGAAGGGATTACCGCCGGAGCAGACGGCAACCTGTGGTTCACGGAACCCGGAGAGAACGCGATTGGTCGCATCACGCCCGCAGGCGTGGTGACGAAGTTTCAACTGAACGGGAACGTCTCGCCGCGCGGCATCACGACTGGGCCTGACGGCAACGTGTGGTTCGTCGAGTATTACGATGGCTATATTGGGCGCGTCACTCCTGCCGGCACGATCACGCGCTTCCCAATCCCGGGCGGAGCGCAGTCTTCTCCGTGGTGGATCACGACCGGCCCGGACGGCAACATGTGGTTTACGGAATCCACTTCAAGTACCATCGGGAGTTTCGATCCTCATACGCTGCATTTCAAGGCATCGATGAAGACGCCAACGCAGGCGAGCAGTCCCTGGGGGATCATGACGTCGCCGGACAAGCACCTCTGGTTCAGCGAGAGAAGCGCCGGCAAAATCGCCACCGTTGTCAACAAGAAAATCTTCGAGTTTTCAATCGCGCAAAACACGAGCTATCCGGATACGATCGCTGCCGGCTCCGACGGCGACCTGTGGTTTACCGAAAGCCAAGCCGGCAATATCGGCCGCATCGAGCCTTCCAACGGCAAATTCGATGCGATCGTGACGCTTCAGCAAGGCAGCGTCCCAACGGGGATCGCGAGTGGGGCCGATGGTGACTTGTACTTTACAATCGCGAGCGACTCAGGCCTCTCGCAAATCGGCGAGATCGTCCTGCACTAGAAACGCGTCAACAGAAAGGTCTCTGAGATGAAACGATCCAGTTCGTGGTGCGCCTTCATCGGCGCACTGTTGCTCGGGCTTTGCGGCCTTAGCGTTGCCGCCTCTGCCCAAGGCGTAGCCCCCGGCGCGACCAAAATATTCCTTTCCAACGGTATCGACGTTGCAGCCTTTGCCATCAATAACCAAAGCCCCGGCGCACCGTATGCGACGATCTCCTCGAAGGAGGCAGAGGGCCTGGCAGTGGCTTCGGGACGGCTGTTTGTCGCACGCGAGAACCGTTCCGACCTTGCGGTGTACGACGTGACGTCATTGCGGCAGGTCGGGCGGCTGCTCGATCCGGGCCAAAAACCGATGACCGTAGCAGTCAGTCAGAACGGTTCCGTCTACGTAGGGAACGTTTCAACGACACGCGGCGGGCCCGGCAGCGTCAGCGTGTACGAGGCGGGAAGCATACGACCCACCAAGCTGCTGACGTGTTCGCGCCTCGTGATGGTCAATGGCGTCGCCGTGAACGCGCGCGGAGACGTGTTCGTCAATCAAAACCGCAGCTCGAGCGGAAGCCCTGAAGTCGATGTTTTCCGAGCGGGTTCGAACAAATGCCACGCGCTATCGATTCAGGAGTACTACTATGCCGGCGGCGCGATGATCGATCCGCAAACGCAGGATTTGGTCATTGCGGACGAGGGTTCGCGGCAAATCTTGATCGCTCCGCCGCCGTACGGCACCGTGACGCAAGTGATTACGTTGCCCCGCTGCATCGGTGAAGAAGTCTGGGACCTGGCTTTGGATCCGGTGACGTCATTGCTGTACACTTCGGATCCGGTGAACGGAGCGGACGTTTTCAACTATCCTAACGGAGGAAGGATCGCGACCTACTCCATGGGTTCGGCGGTCGGTATCGCCCTCTCGCGCTAAACAAGCACAGCCTTGCGGCACGGCCGCCGATGAGGTGTCGGCGGCCGTGCCGCATAACACGCGGGCGTGGACAACACTCTTGGGTATCGGCAAGAGTTAGCGCGCGTTCTATCGCTCTTCGATAACTTTGCCGTCGCCTTCAGTTATCTCAGTCCCATGGTGGGCATCTATTCGCTCTACACCTTAGGGTTGGGAACGGGTGGACCGCGCTACCTGTGGACGATGCCGTTCGTGGTCGGCGCCATGATGCTGGTGGCGCTCGTCCTCGGGGAGCTATCCAGCGCGTATCCCCTCTCCGGCGGCCTCTACCAGTATGGGAAATACAACGTCGGAGTGCGATACGGTTGGTTTATTGGCTGGATTTACGCCTTCGCGCTCTTGGCAACCGTCGCGTCGGTAGATTCCGGCGCGGTGGGCTATGTGACGGCGCTGTTGGACACCGTGTTCAAGACGCACCTCGATGCAGCCAATCATTTCACCGTCTTCACCGTAACGGGCGCGATCATCGTCTTTTCAGCGGTGTTGAACATCGTCGGCGCTCGCATCATGGGGCGCGTCGCGCGTTTCGGCGTGTACGTAGAAACGATTGGGACCTTCGGCGTCTTTGCCGCACTGGCGGCTGCGGGTTTCCATCACGGACTCGGCTATATCTTCTCGTCGCAAGGCGTCGAATATCCGAAAACCAACCCGCTCAAATTGAACTTCGGCGGAGCGTGGTGGAGCGGCGCGGCGCTGGTCGCGGTGCTGGCCAACGTTTACATCTTTTATGGCTTCGAGTCGGCGGGCGACATCTCCGAGGAGACGCTCGACGCGCAGCGACAGGTTCCCAAGGCAATGCGCAACGCGCTGCTCTACGGCGGCATCGCGTCATTCGTCCTCGTGCTGGGGCTTCTCTTGGCGACACCGGTTGGCGGACTCGGAGCCGTCGTCTCGGGGGGAATCAATACGATTCTTTCGACGCTTCCGGCGTGGCTGCAGAACCTTTTCTTGGTGATGGTGATCGTCGCATTCTTTAGTTGTGGCACGGCGGTTCAGGGGGCCGGCGCACGCGTCGCCTATGCGCTGGCACGAGACGGCGGCTTACCGTTCGCAGACACGATCAGGCGAATCTCGACGAAGTACCATACGCCGGCAAACGCCATCCTTGTCGGAACGATCGTTCCGTTTCTCTTCCTGCTGCTCGTGTTGGTGAATCCGAGCAAACCGGTGCACATCCTCTGGTTCGACTATCCGGCCAACGTCAACGCCCTCTATGCTCTCGTCTCGTTTGCGACCTCGGGGATTTACCTCGCATTTTTCTTGACGGTGTTCGGCGCGTTTCTTGCGCGATGTCGCGGTTGGAGACCGAACGGCGTCTTCACGCTGGGGAAATGGGGTATGCCCGTGACCATCGCAGGGGCGCTCTACCTCTTGCTGATGTTGCTGAATATTGTCTGGCCCGGCCCACTTGACACGGGGCGCGCACTCTTCAACTATGGTTGGGTGACGCTGCTCGTGATGGCCGTGATCGTCGCCGTCGGCGGGGTGTATGAAGCAATCGCGAGACCGGATCGCATCAGCGTAAAGCACATCGTCGATATGGTACAGTAATCCGCTGTGCGAACAGCGCCGTCGCGCTACCCTTCGGTCGCGCGAAACCGTGCAATGCCTTCGATCAATTCAACCGGGACCGGGCGGGAAAGCGGAAAGCGGATCGTGCCTTTCTCCACCTCGTACGGTGTCAGTTCTTCCTGAAACCTTTTTACCAAGGCTGCGCTCGCCGGATAAATGGAATAGTGCTGCTTCCATCCCGCGAAATACAGTACACCCCCGCGCGGCAGGCGGTACGTTGGAATCTGATAGGAAATCTCTTCCTGCGCATCGGGAACGGCCTTGCGAATCGCGCGACGTACTTCTTGTAAAGTACGGCGGGTCTCCGCCGGCTGCGCTGCGAGATACTCGTCCACCGAGGAAAATTGCGGTTTAGCCATCGCGGGACGCTTCCGTCTTGGGCGGGTACGCCCTCGCACGTCTCATGGCGGGAAGGTCACGGCAATCTCCGACGGTACCGCGTCTCCGATATCATGACTCCCCAAACTTCACGGTCGCGTACAGCATGATTCGGTATCCAACCGTCGGCTCTATAAAACCGCAGCGCTCGTTCATTCTCGAGGAGAACCCATAGGACGGCGTTATCAAATCCTTGGCCGTAGAGACGGTTCTTCGCTTCACTCATCAGCGAGCGCCCGAGGCCGGAGCCCAAACGGCTCGGATCGACGTAGAGTGCGAAAATTTCCCCTGCCTGTGAGGGATCTTCATCGCGAGACGATCCGATGGTGACGAATCCCAACACGTCGTTTTCTTCGGTCGCGACGATGGTGAGCGGCGCTCCCGGATCGCAACAGCCGAAGGTATATCGGCCCGCCCGGTCCTCCGCTTTGAGATTGTCCAAGTACGCGTCGGGAATCACTCCGCGGTACGCCGTCTGCCATGAACGCACGTGGACGCGGGCAACCGCAAGTGCGTCCTCGGGCCTCGCCTCGCGCAAGGTCATCACGGCGCGGGCTTTGCCGGAACTGCTATTTGGACATCCCATCCGATGCCGCAACCTTTTGCCGGTGCTACCCGTTGCGGGCAGCATGACGACGATCAAGGAGTTGAGCCGTAAGGCCTCGCCGGCCGGACGACCACAGCCGCTCGCGTACCTTGCGGGGACGCTTTGGATGGGATCGTGGGACACGGATCGACTGTACGCAATCGACCCACGGACCTGGAAAGTCATTGAAGAGATTCGGGCGCCCGGTAAGCCGTACGGTCTTGCGGTGTGGAGGGACGGCTTACGCGTCGTCGTGTCGCTGGGTGAGGACGACGATCGGTACTTTTACCAGTTTCGTCCGGGACAGGGTTTCGATGCGGACAGCAAGACACCGTGCCCCGATCTCACCGGGTCACACTTGGCTTCGGACGACTCAGTTCTTTATATGACCCAAATGGGCTTTCGGCGGATTCTCGCATTCGACGCTGAGGGCGCAGTCGTTCGCGAGGTCGCATTGCCGACGCGCTGTGGTGGAATCGGAGTGCGCCGCGGAACGTTCTACATGATCACGGCCGACGAGGAATTCGAAAACCTCGAATTAGCCACGCTGGACGTGCGCATGACAAACCCTGCGCCGAAACCCGTCGCGACGATCCCGTTCGACGCGCGAGCCCTGGCTTTCGATGGCGAGCGGTCGTGGACGAGCCATCGTGAAGCCAACGAGATCGTGGAGTTCCAGGTTTCTTAGCGCGCCGCCGGGGCTAGTGGCTGACGAGCGGACCTACAAATTGCTGCACTTGCGGGTCGCACTCCAGCTGTAAGTGGTCGTCGCTCAAGAACGTTATCTCGGACGTCTTCGTGGAAAACGACTGCGTCGCGCTCTTCTGTTCGACGATGCCGTCGTTCGTGACGCCGCCATAAAGGTAGAGGTAGAGCAGATAGACGAGCGTATTGTGCGTTTCTTGTGGGAGCGGAGAGCCGCCCGCAGCCTGCACGAACGGCGGCAGCGTCAGCGGTTGCAATGCGTGGTCGATTGTCTGTAGTGCTGCGCTGTTCGTGGCCATGTCGTTGATCATGCCGCTCTTGTAGGCATCTTCGACTTCGGACGGGGCGGCGAGCCACACGCCGGCCATGATCAAGTCGCGCCAAAAACCCGGATCGGCTTGGGGCGCGCCGTTCAGTGGCAAAGGGCCACCGAGAAGCACGACGTGCCCAATGGGCTTCTTGATCAGCGGCAAAGCGGCCAACGTTACGACGGTTCCGTACGAGTGCGCTTCGATGTCGACGGTCGACAGCGGGAGCGAGTTGATAAGGTTGGCCAAAAATGGTGCTTCCGTTGCCGGCGGTTGCGTCCAGTCGTAATCGAGCCCGACCGCTTGGCCGTAGTTGCCGGCGTTCAAGATTCGCTGTTCGCACGGAAACGCGGACTCTACGGCAGAAAAAATTCCGTGCACCATAACGACCGTACGCTTCGTCGGGTCGATGGTGAAGGGTTCCGGCTGCCATTGCTGATTTGCAATGTTCCACAACTTCGGTCCAAGAGGGAAGTGCTGAACGCTGGAACCGTCCGCTGCAACGTACACCTTGAACGATGTAGCACCGCTCAGTTGCTCCGCGAGCACCGTCAGGGTCGCCGTGTTCGTCGAGGGGTTGAACGTCGCATCGGCGCTGATGCGTTGCACGCTGCCCGTTTGGGTTGTGATCTCCAGGACAGGCGCCTGCGCCTTGAGGATCGCAGATGCACTCGCTTTCGAGTACGCGAAGGTCAGCGTCACGGTAGGCGCGGGCTTCGTGCCGCGAGGTTGCGTCTGCACGGCTGTGCTGAACGCGACCGTCATGGTGCCGGCAACCGGCGACCACCCTTTGACGGGTAAGGACGGCGTTTCCGCTGCATTCGAAGACAGGGTGACGTTTTGGTTTCCTTGCAGCGCTTCGGCAGGAAACGTCACCGAATCGCCGTTGGGAAGTTTGAGGGATCCACCTTGCTCGCCGGCGATCGGTGCAGAGATGAGATTCAGCAGCGGCGACGACGGAGGGGTCGAGGTGTTTCCGCCACATCCCGCCAGCACGGCGATGAGAAAGGACAGCAAGCAGCCCCGAGCGTTCATAGACGGGTGACTTTCGCTACGGGCGAAGCTTTGCCTCGATTACTCCGAACCGCCGCGCGAATGCGCGCCCGAATGCTTCGTGGTTTGTGGCGGACGAGGCGTTCTTCGTGGGCACCGGCTCCGAGATTTTGCCCATCGTCGACATCGACGGATTCGTCATCGGGAGCGGCGAAATCAGCCGCAAGACGAGGATTTTGCAGAAGGAGTACAATCGCTTGGTACGCCGCGGAATCGCCGGCTTTGAGCGCTGGCTCACGTCGATCCCTCAGGCACGCGCGGCATAGTGCCGCTCGCGCGGAAGAATAGTCACACGCGACGCGCACTCCTCGTCATTGACGTTCAGGATTCATTCAAAGTTGGAGAGCGTTGGCTGCGCCGCAACAACCCCAGTTTTGAAGACAACGTCACGCGTCTCATCGGAGCATTTCGCGCGAACGGCCGGCCCGTCATCTACTTCTTGGACAACGACGATGACGAGCACTTCAGCCACGAAGCCCTTACTATCGGCTCATGGATTTCCTGGCTCCGCTCCCTGAGGAACGGATCATCGACAAGTACTCGCGCAACTGTTTCACGACGACGCCGCTGCAGCAGATCCTGCTTCGAGACGGCGTTGGTACGGTGACCATCGCCGGAATCAAAACGGAACAGTGCTGCGAGACGACGGCGCGCGTCGCGTCTGACTTGGGCTTCGGCGTTGACTTCATCACCGAAGCGACGTTGACATTTCCGATTGGACCCGCCACCCCAGGAGGGGGCGAGCTTTCTTGCGACGAGGTGGTCGAGCGCACTGAGTATGTGCTGCGCGATCGCTTTGCACGGATTCTGACGGTTCAGCAACTCGTCGACGAACTGGCCGGGGCATCTCACAGGGCGGCTTCTGGCTGACTGGTCCGGCTACGCTAACAGACGCCTCTCGCTGCGTCGTTTTCGATCTCGATGGAACGCTGATAGAAAGCGAAGAGATTTGGCGCGACGTGCGCCATGAGCTCGTACTTCGCCACCACGGTCGATGGAAGAACGGTGCGCAGCATACCATGATCGGAATGCGAACCGAGGAGTGGGCGCGCTATATGCAGAGTGAGCTTGGCGTCGAGCTGCCGGCGAGTGCGATTGCAGACCAGGTTGTCGCCGAAGTGGCTCGGCGGCTCGAGGAGGTTCCGATTCTGCCCGGTGCAGGTGGCGCGCTCGAACGGCTTGGCAGCGCGTTTCGCTTGGGCTTGGCGACTTCCGCCGCAAGAGCCGTCGCGCAAACGGTGCTGGAAAAGACAGGGTGGCGAAAGTTTTTCGAAGTCGTGGTATCTGCCGACGAGGTGCCGCGTGGAAAACCCGCGCCGGATGTGTACCTGCGCGCGATCGAACTGCTTAACGCGAATGCCGCGCGCTCGGTAGCGATCGAAGACTCGGCAAACGGTATTCGTTCCGCGCACGCTGCGCGTCTGGCCGTTATCGCAATCCCGAATCATGCCTTTCCACCCGATGCACAAGCGCTGGGGCTAGCGGCACGAACGCTGGCGCGTCTCGACGACCTCGACGCGAACATCGTACAAACGGCGCTGGGGCGAAGTTCAAAGGGCTGACGTAGCGAGGGGGTCGCGATGGGCTGCCGCCCGCAGGAAGCCTGCGCAAGAGACTCAACGCTAGGAACGTGGCCGAGCAACGTCCGCAGCTTGCGCGCGAACTCAATCTCTTTGACGCCACCCTCATCGTCATGGGTGGCATCGTCGGCACCGGGATTTTCGTCAACCCGTCCGTCGTCGCCGCCCGCGCACATTCCACTCCGCTGATCCTCATCGCGTGGCTTTTCGGAGGCGCCATAGCACTCTTCGGCGGTTACGTGTTCGCAGAATTGGCGGCTCGGCGCCCACAGGTCGGCGGCCTCTATGCCTACATGCGGGAAGCCTTTCATCCCGTCGTCGCATTCGCGTACGGTTGGACCGCGCTGCTCGTTTCACAGAGCGGAGGCATGGCGCTCGCCGCAATCACCTTTGCGCTCTACTTCAATCCGTTGGCGCTGTGGCACGTGCCCGCCATTGTTTCGGCGGTTGCGATTCTCGCGATTTTGAGCGCAATCAATTGCTTCGGCGTTCGAGAAGGCGGTTTGACGCAAAACCTCCTGATGATCCTCAAAATTCTCGTTATCGCCGCGCTGATCGCCGCAGGATTCGTTGTTTCGCCGAACCGCGCTGGATCGTCGCCGGTAATCGCGCCGGTTCAGGGTCTCAGCGTTTTCGCCTTGCTCGGTGCCGCGCTGATTCCCGTGCTGTTTGCCTATGACGGCTGGCAAACCGCGAGTTTCATGAGCGGCGAATTGAAGCATCCCAGGCGTACGCTCTCGTATGGGCTCGTGGCCGGTGTCTTGAGCGTGATCGCGCTGTATCTGCTCGTGACGGTCGTCTGCCTACGGGCGCTAGGGCCGGCGAAACTGGCGGCATCGTCAGCCCCCGCCACCGACATCATGCACCTCGCCGGCCGCACCTGGGAATGGATCATTGCGCTCGGCGTGGGCCTTTCGACCTTAGGCTTTCTCAGCAATCAAGTCCTCACGTCACCGCGCATCTACTACGCGATGGCAGAAGATGGCGATTTCTTTTCCGCTCTCGCGTGGCTGCATCCCAGAACGAAGGCGCCCATCATCGCCATCGCCCTTCAAGGCGTCGTCGCGATCGCCATCACGCTCCTTGCAACGGCCTTTCAAGCGCTACGCGAAGGGTATCAATCGATCCTCGACGGCGTGGTCGCCATCGACTTCACGTTCTTTGCGCTCGCGGCGCTCGCAGTGTTCGTCTTTCGCCGTCGCGACACGGTTGACCGTGATCACGTCGCTATTGAAGTTCCGGGCCACCCATACACGACGGCCCTTTTTGGTCTCGTTTCAGCGGCGGTGGTTCTGTACTCGGCCGTTGCCTTCCCGAAAGATACGTTGCCCTGCGTCGCGCTGCTCATCAGCGGAGTTCCGATCTATTATCTGTGGCTTCGCTACGGTACGGCGCGCGGATAGAGATAGGGCGAGCGGGAAGCGCCTTGCCCGCACAGAAAATGCGCAGAGTATGATGCATCGTCCAGCGATTTTCATCGCACTGGCCATGTCGCTTTGTGCCGCGGTCACCGCCGTCGGTTCCAACGCCGCGCCGACCGACGTTCCCACGGATATTCGTGTCGTGTTTGGGAAGCCGCTGTATCGGGACGCCACCTGGGGATTGCGCGTGCAAGACGGTTCGCGCGTCCTGGTCGATCTGAACTCGAACCGCCAGTTTCTCGTCGGCTCGGTACGCAAGATCTTTAGCGTTGGGGCCAACTTGAACGCCGTCGGCGCTGCCCATACCTATGATACGCCGGTGTACCGGCAAGGCCGCATCGATAATAACAAAGTGCTCCATGGGAATCTCGTTCTGGTCGCCTCGGGCGATCTCACCATGGGCGGTCGCGCGAACCCCGACGGGACGGTCGCCATCAGCAACTGGGATCACAATGAGGCAGATGGTCTCGGCAACGCGATTTTGACCCGCCCCGATCCCCTCGCGGGATATCGGCGGCTGGCGCGCGCAGTGAAGGCCTCAGGAATCGATCGAGTAGCCGGGGACGTCGTTATCGACGATCGGCTGTTTACGCCGTTTGATTTTCGCGGTCAGTTCCAGGTACGGCCGATCTTTGTGAACGACGATGCCGTCGACATCACCATCGTTCCGCAAAAAACCCCACGTAGCCGCGGCAACGTCACGTGGAGACCGAAATCCGCAGCACTCGGTATCGATAACCGTTTGGTTACAGGCGCTGCACGTTCCGAGAACACGCTCGCAATTGGTCCCGAGTTACCGGCGTGCATTGGCTCGGCGGGCTGCACGTCAACCGTAAAAGGCAGCTTGCCGAGCGATTTCGTTCCGCCGCTCACGGGAAAGCCAGAGGTCGTTCGAACGGTGCGCATCGTGCAACCGGCAAACTACGCCCGAACGGTCTTTGTCGAGGCGCTACGCGCTGCCGGGGTCGCCGTCGACGCTCCATCGGTTGAACCAAACCCTGTTCATTTCCTGGCATCGGAGAGTTCCTACAGCGCGCCCAATTTGGTTGCGAAACTTACCGGCCTACCCTACGGCCAGGACGCGAAGCTCGTATTGAAGATCAGTTATAACATCGGCGCCGATACGAGTTTAGTGCTGTTTGGATTAACGCGCGGCGTTCACAGCATGCCGGATGCCCTTCGAGCGGAGCGCGAAAACCTGGCAACGGCGTACGGAATTCCGAGCGCGCAGTATCACTTCATCGATGGAAGCGGCGGGGGCGATACGACTGCCACCAACGTTGCGGTAACGCGAATGCTGGAGCAGTTGGCGGAGGCGCGGCAGCATCAGCCGTTCTTCGATGCGCTGCCCGTTTTGGGTGTCGATGGTTCGCTAGCGTTCGTCAAGGCGTACCAGAAAGACCGGACGCTTGCCGGAGCGACGGGCCAGGTTCATGCCAAGACGGGGACCTATGTTGCCGGATCGGAAGCCGGAGCGGTTCTGAAAGGCCAGGCGCTGGGAGGCTACATCACCACGAAAAGCGGCAAGCACCTCACCTTCGAACTCGTCGTCAACAACGTTCCCATCAAGGGCATTCCGGACGTCGTCAAGGTGTTCGAGGATGAAGGAACGGTCGCGGCAATGCTCTGGCGCGACTACTAACTCTTCATCGGAAGGGTTGGGCGATTGAGCCGGGCCGCCGTGGGCAAAATCGGTTCATGGCACGGCGACATCGATACACCGACAAAGAACACCGTCAGGTCGCACACATCAAGGAAAGCGAAGAGAAGCGCGGCCTATCCACCTCCGAAGCCGAGGCCATTGGCTATGCGACCGTCAACAAGCAAAACCCCGACAAGCATCGTTACAGCGCGAAGGAAAAACGTCAGGCCGAACACATCGCCGAGTCGGAAGAGGCCCGCGGCAAGTCGAAGGTCGAGGCCAAGCGCATCGGCTACGCGACCGTCAACGAGCGGAGTACGTAGGACGCTTTTCGGCCTACACTCTCGCGGTGAAAAGCACGGCGAAGCGGTCGCGCAGCGGCCAGCAGGTGAGAAACCATAACACGAGCGCCACGATGGGCAACGGGACGATCGTCTGCGGCCACATCGTCAAATGAAAGGTCAGAATGTTAATCAGTATGCCGGCGAGGACGATGAGCGCGAAGAGCACGTAGCGGTTCACGAGCAACAACACGCCGGCAAGGAGTTGGAAGCCGGCGGTCATCCAGATGAAGTGCGATGCGAACATCGGCGTGTTCCATTGCACGACGAGTGGCGGCATCGCGCTCGGGGGCGGCGGCGGCAAGAAGAGGAGAAAGCCGTTCAGCCCCATCACCGCAAACAGAAGGCCGAGAAGTGTTCGGGAAATCGTGTAAAAGAGGCCGAGCGTTTTCGTTGGCACTTGTACGGTTTCCATCGGGACCTTTCCGGCGGAAGTGTGTCGGTTAGTCGCTGACCTCGACGAGCCCGATGGTGTGCCCCTGCGGGTCCTTGAACAAACCGATCACCGGACCGTTTGGGACTTGATCGGGCCCGAACATGCGCGTGGCGCCAAGTTTCTCTACCTTAGCCAACGCTTCGCCGACGTTGTCCACCTCAATGTAAAAGGTGACGTGACCGCCATACCCTCGAGGCGTGTTGCCGATGCCGCCATTGATACTATGCCGCGGCATCTGTTCGCCGGTAGGGCGCGCCATGAAGTAAAGAGGAACGCCGGTGCCGCCGCTGGCGGGATGCTCCGTGTCGATGTCCCAATCGAACGCCGCCTTGTAGAATTCCGCGACGGCCTTGGGGTCGTTGCTGATGATTTCAAAATGGACGACTGGATTGGGCATATTCGCCTCCCGATGGTTTCGTGAACGCTTTGTCCGCTCGTCGCTGTTCATCGGCGGATTGTTTATCTCATCCCTTCGAGTGGCGCAAATTTGGTCGCCGGTTGTCGCCGCGGTTGCCTCTGCATTGGGATGGTGGTACGATGCCTCGGAGCGGCCTCGGGCAGGACGTCGCTAGCTGTCGTTACGATCTTGCTTGAAGGGATACGATGATGAACGTTCCGTATTTCACCCACCCGATACTCGCCTGCGGAACCGTTGGGCTGTTCGTGTTATGGGGAGCAACGCCGTCTACGGCGCAAGCGCCTTTCGTTACGTCGCATGGCCTATCCACGGGTGTGCGGCTCGAGCGCGCCGCCTCACAGGAAGTCCCCGAAACGAAACGGCCCAGCTTGCTCTACGTCTCCGATGCGAAAACCAACGCGGTGTACGTTTTTTCGTACCCTAATGGTGTACCGATCGGAACCCTAACAGGCTTCTCACAACCAGCAGGCTTGTGCGCCGACGGCGCGGGAGACGTATGGATCGCCGACCTGGGAGCGCAGCAGCTCGTGGAATACGCGCACGGCGGCTCGAAACGAATCGCGACGCTGAAAGACCCAAACTACTATCCTAACGCCTGTTCGGTCGATCCAACGTCCGGTAATCTGGCGGTTGCGAACATGTCTATGGCTGGGAGCAGTGGCAGCGGGAGTATCGCGATCTACGAAAAGGCCCATGGCGCGCCGAAGATCTACACCGATCCATCCCTGTACTTCATTGAATATTGTGGCTATGATGCCAAGGGCAACCTGTACGCTGACGGTTTTACCTCGAGTAGCGCGTTCTTGTTCGCAGAGCTTCCGCACGGCAACCGCACGTTTACCGATATCATGGTGCCTCAGCGTTATGGGTTTTTGGGCCCGGTTCAGTGGGACGGGACGCATGTCGCGCTCGGAGGAGGGAAGAGGATATATCAGGTTGCGATCCGCGGCAAGAATGCGCGTATCCTGGACGTAACGCCCCTTCATCACGGCGACGTTCTTGCGTTCTGGATACAGCGACCACGAGTCATCGGCGTGAACCCCGCTGATGGCACCGTCCGGTTCTGGAGGTATCCGAACGGAGGCGCACCCACCAAGACGCTGACGGGTTTTAGCGATCCCGTCGGCGTGACGGTGAGTCTGGGCACTTAGCCGTTCTCGTCGTGGCTGCTTCGTTGAACGTTGTAGATAACGAGGTCCCAAGCATTGCGAATACCGATGAGTAACAGCAACACCATCGAAGCAGCCGCGGTGTAGAGTCCGAAGGCAGGCGCCTTCCAAATCGCTGCCGCTGCGACCCCGATGGCCGCGTAACTCAGGTACGGCAGGACGACGTACCACAGCAGATCGTCGAAGCCGAGTTCGCTCTCCCTCCACATGCTGTGTGCACCGCTGACGATCATGTACGCGATGCCGACGAGGGCGACGAGCTCCAGGAGCGCGCCCAGTGCACTCGGTGATGTATCGGGGATCAACATCATCATTGCGACCACGATCACCGTTGCGAAGAAGGCAACGATGGGCGTAAAAAAGCTGCGCGTGGCTCGCGTGCCCTCTTCGGAAGCCAACGTGCGCTGACCAAGCGACATGACCACGAACATGAGGCCCATGAGGGTCGCCGCGGCGGCCCCTGCGAACGCATAAAACTCGTGCCACGCCTGAAGCCGTTGGCCCCATGGTTCCATCGGAACACCCTCCTTTTCTTAACGGCCGCAATTGGTTTAAGGGGCCAGAGCTACGCTCGCGCTCTTCAGCGCATCTCGCGTGGCTTTCGTCCACGGGTGATCTTCACCGAGAGCCTTTTCGTAAATTCCGAGTGCGCGCGTGAGGAGCGGTTCCGTCTCTGCGTGACGCCCTTGCTCCGCGTATATGTCGGCGAGGTTGTGCAGGCTTTGCGCCACCTCGGGATAGTCAGGCCCTAGCGCCGCTTCGCGAATCGCGAGTGCGCGCGCGCAAAGCATCTCAGCGTCTTCATAAGCGCCTTGCTGGCGGTAAACGCTGGCTATATTGTCAAGGCTGGTTGCAACATCGGGATGATTCGGTCCAAATGCCTTCTCCCAAATCGCTCGGGCCCGCGTAAGCAGCGCCAGCGCCTCAGCGTAACGACCCTGTTCGTAATACGCGTTCGCGAGATTGTTTAACGCGCCGGCAACCTCGGGATGATGAGGCCCGAGCAACCTCTCGCGTATCTCGAGCGTACGAGCGTAAAGCCGTTCAGCGTCCGCGTAACGTCCTTGTTCATCATAGATGATCGCAAGGTTGATCAGAATTGTCGCGACGTCGAGATGATCTGGCCCTAATACCTTCTCGCGAGCGGTCAGGGCCCTCGTCAGCAGCAGCTCGGCCTCGGCGTAGCGTCCTTGCCGTATGTAGACATTGGCGAGGGCGTTGAGGCTTCGCGCAACGTCGAGGTGATCCGATCCAAACGCGTTCTCCTGAATCGTTAGCGCCTGCAGACAAAGCTGCTCCGCCGCGCGGTACTCACCACGCCGCCAAAGGTACTCGCCACACCGAGCGGCGAGATTAGCCGCCGAGATCAACTGCGCATCGCTCGGCAGAGCGCCGAGCGCAATCCGTGCGTGCGGAAGCAGTCGCTCGCACTGCGGCCACGCCGAGAACTCCGGCTTTGGAAACGCCGCATCGGCCACGACGACCGCACATTCATACCACCGTAACGCAACGGCGTGGATAAGATCCAGTGCAGCTCGTTGCACCAGCCGATGCATGCTGTGGGTGCGCGAGCTCTCCGCAAAGGCGAGGAGCGAGAGCCGATCCAGTGCGCCGAGAGCTTCGTCGAGGCGCCGGCAATCGTCGGCGGTGCTGCGTAAATCCAGCGCCTCCGGCAGTGACGGCCGCAGGTCATCGTCATAGCACGCAGTTGCCTGCCGAAAGAGTTCCTCAGGGATCGCGTCAGGCGCAAAGCAGGCGGCGAAACAGACCAACGCCGCCGCACCGGGGGCTTGCTGCTCGGCGTGGACAATGGACTCGCTGAAGGTGGCAGCGACCGAGCGCCGATACTCGGCCGCGCGCGGAGTGTTTCTCAGATGCTCTTTGATGCGGTCCAAATATCGCTGAGGCGTGATCATGCGCATGCCGCGCAGCGCGGCCGCAGCATGTGCCAACGCTAGTGGAAGGGCCCCAAGAGATTGGGCGATGGCACGCGCGTCGGTTTCGCTTAAATCGGCACGCCCGCTCGCGGTTTGCAGATACTCGATGGCAGTTGCCACCGACCATGTCTGCAACGGAATAACCGTGATATCGGTGCTCCAGACGGCGTCACGCGAGGTCGCTAGTGCGCGCGCCCAGCGCGGAAGCCACGTCCGCAGGAGCCGCTCATCTTCGAGGTTGTCAAAGACCAGGAGCACCGGCTTATCGAGGCCGCCCAGGAGCGAGTTGACTACCCGCCGCGCTGCGGCGCGGCGATCAGGCAGTTTATCCAGACCCGTTACGAACATCGCACCTAAGCGTAGCAGTCCATCGACGATGCCGGTTTCAGTTTCGGCGTTCAACCACCACACGATGGAATATGCGTCGCGATTGCGCCACCCGTACTCGCGGACGATGGAAGACTTGCCAACGCCGCCTAAGCCGTGTACGAGCGCAATAGCACCGTCGCGCGACAGCGCTGCGTCGACGGCCCCCAATTCCTCATCCCGGCCGCTGAACGTTGCGACGGGGCGAAACTCCGCCACGTCGACAATCGCGATATTGCCGGGCAGCGTCCCCAGCGAACGGAGCGGCGGAAACTCTGCCATGAGTTGCGCTGCGACGACCTGATAAAGCCGCTGCGGTTCAGCGAAATCCTTGAGATGGTACGAGCCGAGATCGCGCAACGACACGTCGCTCGGTAGCGCGCCGTCGACCAGCGCGGCAGTTTCAGCGGTCACGAGGATTTGGCCACCGTGACCGATTGCCAGCACTCGGGCGACCTTGTTGAGCGCGGGGCCGAAGTAGTCGCCGTCCCGTTCGTCGACCGTCCCCGTATGGATCGCTGCGCGGATGCGCAGGCCATCGATGTTCGCGAAATCTTCGGCGCCGAGTGCCCGCTGCGCGGCCACCATCGCTGCGACGGCATCTTCGGAGCGCGCGAACGCGCTACAGAACGCGTCACCAATCGTCTTAAAGACGTGGCCGCCGTGCTCCATTATTACGCTACGCAAAATCTCGTCGTGCCGGCGCACGGCCTCCTGCATCGACGCGCCGTCGCGCTCCCGTCGCGCGGTGCTGCCCTCGATGTCGGTGAAGGCGAACGTTACGCTACCGCTTGGCAGCGACTCGCTTCCCACAATTCGGGTTCTTCTTCGCTTTCCGTCCCAGGTCCGCGCGCTGGCACATAACGACAAGTAGGTGAATATCACAGGTACGGGTCGCCGGCAGCCGAATCGACAGGCATGTTGGCAGGTGTCGTCGCTGCGGTCGCGGTGCTGGGGTCGTCTTTCCCCGAGCGGCTCATCTACGATTTCCCAAGCAATTGGTTGCGCGGCGGCCTCCCGGCCGCCGGTTTGATAGCTGGCGATCGCGGTGCGATGTACGGGTCGACGGTATTCGGCGGAACAGGCGCTTGCAACGATATCTATCCCGGATGTGGAACCGTGTTCGAGTTGGCGCCGGCGCGGGGTGGCTTCAAACAAACGGTTGTCTACGACTTCCAGCGCAACGGTGACGGCGCGGGACCGGCGGAACTCGTGCGCGAGCGCAGCGGGGTCCTCTACGGCATCACGAGCACGCGACCGCAACTTCTGTTTAGGCTCACCCCATCACGGTCCCGTTATTTAGAGTCGACGCTATACCGCTTTTCTGGAGTACAGGAGCCTTCAAGTCAGTTGACCATCGGCTCACGCGGCGCGCTTTACGGAACGGACATCTCCTTCACGACGAAGCATCGGATGACGTACGGCATGATCTTTCGGTTCACGCCTTCGTCGAGCGGCTTCAGGGAAGAAATCCTCTATGACTTTCAAGACGTGTCGAGCGGCGTCAGTCCGAGAGCCCCGCTCTTGGTCGACAATTCCGGCACCGTGTACGGCGCGACGGCGTTCGGTGGAAATACCGCAAGTCCCGACTGCATCCAAAGAGGCTGCGGCACGATTTTCAAGTTGAGCCCTTCAGCGACGGGATACCGGCTCGAGACACTCTACCGCTTCAGCGGTGTGAACGATGGATACGTGCCGAGCGCCCT
>JAFAXE010000172.1 GCA_019241305.1 Vulcanimicrobiota bacterium | reverse complement strand
GACGGAGGCGATCCACACGCCGTTCCTCGGCGACCGCGCGCTGTCGCTCGAGAACGCCCGCTACATCATGACGACGGCCCGGCACCTCGGAGACGAGGTTTCGTGGAAGCCCGGCGGCATCGTGGAACGGCGCGCCCGCGACGTGCTGGAGGGCGCCGTGACGATCCTCGAACGCGTCGATTCGATGGGGCTCATGAGCGCCATCGAGGCCCGCGCGTTTGCCGACGTGTCGCGCTCTCCCAGCGGCGGTCGCGGCATCGAGGGCGTATTTGAACGAGCGCCGGACTATTGGAATCCGTTCGAAGAGACGCTGTCGCAGCACGCCTCGTCGCGCGGCGTTCGCGAGTCGCCGAAGGCGGTCGCGCGCTGAGCACGCTCGTGCGGCCGTACGGCGACACGCTGGACGACGGCGCGACGCAGTTGTCGTTCACGTTGCCCGTCGAGTGGAGCGAGGCTGCCGACGAAGCGGCGCGTCAGCTCGTCGCGCGAATGGGTTTCAACGACGTCTCCGTCGTCGAAGGGCGGCGCATCGCCACGGGGTTCTCGTACTTCGTCGTGTACGCGCGGACGCCGGTCGCGGTGGACGTCGACGCCATCCGTGCGCCGTCGGTCAAGACCGCCGCGATGTCGATGGACCAGATCGATGCGTTCGTTCGCGAGCGCATCGGCCGCAAGGTGCGCGTAGCAGGCGCTTGCATCGGCACGGATGCCCACACCGTCGGCATCGATGCGATCCTCAACATGAAAGGCTACCAAGGCGACTACGGGCTCGAACGTTACAAAGAATTCGAGACGTTCAACTTGGGCAGCCAAATCTCGGTGGAAGAACTGGTGCGCTTCACGCGCGAGCGCGACATCGATGCGCTCCTCGCGTCGCAGGTCGTTACGCAGAAGGGCAGCGACGTAACGAATTTCACGGCGCTCGTGGAACTTCTCGAGGCCGAGGGCTTACGCGATCGCATCATCCTCATTTGCGGTGGGCCGCGCGTGACCAACCTGCTCGCAGCGGAACTCGGCTACGATGCCGGCTTTGGTCGCGGCACGCTCCCGAGCGAAGTCGCGTCGTTCGTCGCGCACCGCATGGCGGAACGCCTCCCCGCATAGCACTCGAGGGCGGCCGACATTGTGCTTCAGAACGTCGATCTCTATTCTTGCGTTAGCGGTTTGTGCACTGCCTGCGCAGGCGAGGGTTATACCAGCCCTCGTTACGCCGAGTGATGGTGGCGTGGCGTGGAGTGCGGCGGAGCGGGCGGCGCTACGCACACGCGTCGATGCGTTGTTTGCGTCGTCGTCAGCGATTCGCGGGTCGCATGTGGGACTGTACGCGGTCGATACGCGCGACGGTTCGTTGCTCTATTCGCGACTACCGGACGATGAGTTCATGCCGGCGTCGACACTCAAATTGTTGGTGGGCAGCGTCGCGCTGGCGCGGCTTGGAACCGCGTTTCGGTTTCACACCGAAGCCTTCTTTACGCAGCCCGTCGCAGATCGCGTTGAGCCAGGTTTCCTCGTGGTGCGCGGCGGTGGCGACCCGTTTCTGAACGACGCAAACCTGAACGACCTGGCGACGACGGTGGCCACGAAGGTTCGCAGCATGCAGGACGGCGTCGCAACGGACAGCTCGTATTTCGACGATGAGCGGTATCCGACAGGCTGGGTCTGGGATGACCTTCCTTTTTATTATGCGCCTGTCGTGACCGCCACGACGTTTGAGGAAAACGTCGTGCATCTCACCGTAACAGCTGGGGCCGCTGTCGGTGATCCGGCGCGCGTGAGAGCGAGCGTGCTCGGCCCCATCACGGCGATCCCCATCGAAGGTTGCGGCCTAACCGTTGAAGTTCTGGTCATTCCGTCTGCAAAGACGGGACGGCACGGCTCTGAGTCAACGATCGACGTGCGCCGGGAACGCGGTGGCTGCATCGAGGTCATCGGCAGCGTGCCGCTGGGAGGCTCGGATACTGCCGACGCTGCGGTACCGAGTCCGGAGGAGTTTCTCCATACCGTTCTCACGCGCCGGCTGCAGTTTATCGGTGTGAGCGCCGGATCGCTTTCGCAAGTTGCGGGGCCATGGCCGGACGAGCACCGGTATGTTGTCAGGACGTCCGACCAGCGTCAGCTCGTGTGGACGCACGATTCGGAGGCGTTGCCGAACATCGTTGCCGACATGTGGTATCCGAGCGACAATCTCGTCGCGGAGTTATTGTTGAAGGCGCTCGGCGTTGCGCGCTCCGGCGTGCCGGGAACGACGGCGAACGGCGCTGCGCTGGAGCGGGAGTGGTTACACTCGATTGGCGTCGATACGCGCACCGTCACGCTCGCAGACGGCAGCGGACTTTCCATTTACGATCGCATCACGCCGCACGACCTCGTCGCGATTTTGCAAGCAGACTGGAACGGGCCCAACCGGCGTCTTGTGCTGGACGCGCTGCCCGTCGCAGGGGTGCGCGGGACACTGCGTGAGGAATTCGTCGATACGCCCGCAGCGGGCCGCGCCTTCGTGAAAACTGGAAGCATGTCGCACGTGCGCGGCCTCGCGGGATACGTGGAAAGCCGCCGCCATGGGGCCGTTACGTTCGCGCTGATGGTCGATGATTGGAACGGCGACACCGCGCCGCTCGATCGCTTCCGTGGAGCGGTGCTTTCGGCGCTCCTCGCGACGTAACGATGCTGGGGGCGTTTTTCGAAGCGGAACTCCGCGAACAGCCTGAACTCTGGCGTCGCATCGCGGCTTCGTCGAAGGCCGCAGCGCTTGCGCGGGCGATCGGCGAGCGCGATGTGGTCCTCGTCGGGAGCGGCAGCTCGCTCTACGTCGGCCAATTGGGCGCACTCGCTCTACGCCGGCGCGGTATTCGTGCAAGTGCACTCGCGGCGACGGAGGCGGTTTTCGACCACACCGCTTATCAAGGATGTGCGGTCATCGCGCTGTCGCAGAGCGGCCGCTCGAGCGACGTCCTCGGTGCGCTCGACGTTCTTCGGCCGGCCTCCGTCGTCGCACTGACGAACGACGTACACTCCCCGCTTGCCGCTCGGTCGACGTGTTGCATCGCGCTGGATGCAGGCGTTGAACAAGCGGTGCCAGCGAGTAAAACGGTGACCGCCATGGCCGCGATCCTCTTGTGGGCGGCGGCACTGATCGCAGGAAAGAGTACGCGTAGTGCCATCACGCTCGTGCAAACGGCCGAGGCCGTCGAGCACTGGTTGCAGAGCGTTGAATTGGACGCCGTTGTCCAAGCAGCCAAACGCCTCACCCTGCGGCGAAGCGTCGTCATCGTCGGGGCCGGTTACGGCGTTCCGGTAGCCCACGAGGTCGCGTTGAAGATCAAAGAAGCGAGTTACGTGCACGCGGAGGGCTTCGCCGCCGGCGAATTTCGGCACGGAAGCGAAGCGATGCTCGACGCCAGCTGCGCCATCCTGGGGATCGTCGATGATGCCTCCCGTTCAATCATCCGTCGACCGCTCGCCGAAGCAGCCGTAACGGAGAGTCTCCGCTACGTTATTGGGTCAGAAATGGACGATGTTCCGCTGCTCGGTCCGGTGGTCGGAGAAGCCTTCAATACCTTGGCGTGGCTCGTCACAGGACAGACCCTTGCGCTGCATCTGGGACGCATACGTGGCGTGCAGAGCGATGCGCCGCGCGGTCTGCGCAAGTTCATCGAGGAAAGGACGGAACCCGTTTCCGTCCGAACGCGCCGGGATGCTTGACGCGGCCCCTATTCGCGTAGCCAAATTTGCCATGGTGCTTAGTGCTGCCGTCCTCGTGAGCGCGTGCGGAGGCGGCGGCGGATCCTCCGGTTCGGGGGTGGGCCCGAGTACTGCCCCATCGCAGCAACAACTGACCGCGGCGGTGCACCACGTCATCGTCATCATCCAAGAGAACCGCACGGTCGACAACTTGTTCGCCGGCTTTCCGGGCGCCGATACGCAGTTTCCCCCGAACTATCAGATCGTACCGCTGACGCTGCACGCGGACCCGCGGCACGACTACGATAACTTCGTCGCGCAGTATCATGGACAGTATCCTGAAGTGTCGTATTCGGTGGTGCGTGAATCCGACATCGACCCGTATTGGCAGATCGCGTCGCACTATGGTTTCGCCGACGAGGTGCTCCAGTCCAGCCAAGGTCAATCGTTTCCCGCGCATCAGTACCTCATCGCTGGACAGGCTGGCCGGGATGGACCAGGCGGGACGTTTACGATCGCACAGAATCCGTTTTCTCCGCCCAACACCCCCATTGGAGGTTGTAACCAGGATCCGACTTCCTGGGCCAACCAAATCAATCTGAGCACGCCGTGGCCCGGGATACAGCAAAGCCCCATCTATCCTTGCCTCGACTACAAGACGATCTTCGACTTGCTCGATACCGCCGGGCTCTCGTGGAAGTATTACACCTACGGCGACAACAACAACTTTTTCACCGCACCGCTCGGCGTGCAACACCTTTATCAGAGCGGAGAAGCCGAGTCGCACCTGGCGATCCCAACGGAATCAAAGCTGTGCGCCGACATCGCGAATCAAACGCTCCCTGCGGTGAGCTACGTGATCAGCCGCCCACTACTCGACGACCATCCCCTTACGACATCCCTGGACGGACCGAAGTGGGTCGGGGCGGTCGCCAACCTGGTCGGGCAGAGCCCCTATTGGAAAGACACGACGATTTTGGTTACGTGGGATGACTGGGGTGGCTGGTACGACCACGTACGGCCGCGCATCATTTCTTCATTTGAATATGGCTTTCGCGTACCGCTGCTGGTCATTTCGCCGTGGTTGAAGCGCCCCGGAGTCATCTCGCACGTCGCGCGGGACCAAACGGCGATCTTGCATTACATCGAATCGGTTTTCCATCTCCCGTCGCTCGGAATGTTGGACGCCAAGACCGACGACCTCAGAGACATGTTCGTCCCTCTCGGCACCACGCAACATCCGCTGAATTATACGCCCGTCGGCGTTGGTGTTGATCCGTCGCACTTCTGCAGCCTCCCCGCGGCCTCGGCGAAGACGATCGATCGCGAGTGATTTCCGTCTAAGCCGGCTCACCGCTGCCGCTGCGCTGCTGATGGTGTCAGCGTGCGCACAACGAACGGGGGCCGGACGTGTTGCTGCGCATTTCGCGTCTCCACCGCTACGAGGCCCCTGGTGGTCGGACGGTACGGCGGCTCGCATGACGGTCGCCGGCGAGCCGCTCGGATTCGATGCCGATGGAACGGCGCGCTGGCTCGTCAAGGTTCGATTCATGACAGCGCAGGGACGTAAGACGCGGCTGTTGCGCGGCGGAGATCTCCGCTACATCGCTTGGCATGCCGACGCACAGTGGCAAACGCGCGCGCGCTTCGGCGCGCCGGCGGCGATTGTGAGCACCGTGGCCGATGGTCCACTGGCAGTCCGCGTGCACGCCAGCGGCCTGGGCAAGCTTGCCGATGCCCGGACCCAAACGGATACGCGGACGTGGAGCGGAGTCCGTGGCGCCGTCAAAGCGCTTGGGCCGCATCTGGTCTTCGTCGGCTGGTTTCCTGTTACGAGGCGTGCGCCCGTGCGAATCGTGCGGAGTGGTGAAGGCCGCCGCATGGTTGTTTCCATCAAGCCGCCCGCATCGACGTACGGCGATGCGAGCGTGCAGCCCGGAGCGACGTATCGTTATACCGTGCTGCGGCCCGGGGCGGGAGCCGCGCAGTTCTTGGTTCACGTTCCCGCCGAGCCGGCGCGTCCGGCGCTGGTTGCGCCGGCAGGGAAGGGCATGTGGCTTTCCTTTTCACCGAGCGAACTCGATCCCGATTCGTACGAGCACCTCGAGCCCGATGCGATCGTCGAGCAAGCGGTACGCGCCGGCCTGCGGTACATCGAATTGCGAACGGCATACGGCGAATACTGGGAGATCACGCCTGCTGCCAAGCCGACGATCGACCGGCTCATCGACGACGCCGCCGTGCACGGCATCGCGGTCATCGGGTGCACCGTACCGCGGCAATCCTCGTTCGAAGACCTGCGCCAAAGCGTGAACACGGCGTTGTATCGGACTTCTACGGGGACGCCGCTTGCCGGTCTCGGGCTCGACCTCGAACGCGGGGACGAATATTTGGGAACGGGGGCATCGGGCTATGCGGCGCTGGCAAAGTTTCCGAGGCTTGTTCGTCAGGCCCTCGGCCCCGGGGTCCCAATCGTCGGGATCGTCGAGGACCCGTACCTCGAGCGGCTCGGAAACCGTGACGTGCCTTACAGCGCGATCGCCGCAAGTTCCAGTGTGCTTCAGCCGATGACGTATTGGCAGATGCTCAATAGGGGTGCGATGTCAGTTGCGCGGACGCGCAGGACGGTTATCGCCTCACTCGAGCGGCTCCGCCGCCTGGCGTCGCGCGATATTCCGTTCAATGTGGGTGGGCAAACGGCAGCCTTGGCAGGGAAGCCCGCTCCGACACCCGAGGAGGTCTCGACAGCCATGGATGTGACTCGGCGCTCCGGCGCAATCGGCATTGCCTTCTTTGAATGGAAGGGGACGGACCCGGGCCAGTGGAGCGCGATCGCGGGGTACCGCTGGTGAAACCGCGCGCATTCTTCTTCGTGCCGCTCGTGCTCTGTGGGATAACCCCCCTACAAGGCGCCGCGTCGGAGCACGTCCCCCCTTTGGTGCATCGCGCCATCGCTCGGTACGCCGCCGAACACCGCGGCGAGCTGGGCTTCTCTCGTCACCTCACGTTCAGGTTGCATGCGGGTCCGCTTATTCACGACGTGAGCAACGAGATCGGAGTCCTGATGCGCGACGGCGCCTTTGTGAAGGTTCGCTATTACTCCGCGACGACGAACGGTAAGCCGGACGATGCTGCAGAGCTCCGTCGTCAAGAAGACCGCGCTAATGCGGACCTCGGCGAAGGTCACGGATTCTTCAAGCGCCCGATCGATCCGCGCTACGTGGCGGACTACCGCTTCGAGTGGGCGCCGTGCGCCGACTGCAGTGCCGGTCAGCAGGCGTTTGCCTTTAGCAGTGTCGTTCACGATGAACAGCACGGACACGGCATCGTCGTCATCGATAGCAGCGGTGCGCACGTGGAGCGGCTCAGTTATGCACTGGACCGCGCGCCTGACCATGCCTCCTCAGCCGACGTGGTCGAAACGTTCGGTGAAGCGCTGCCGGGACTGTGGACGTGTCTGCGCGTGCAGGAAACCTATCACGGACATCTCGGTCTCATCAGCGGCACTGCGACGCTTTCGTATTCCCTCGAACACTTCCATCGATTCACCGATCTCGAGTCCGCCGACGCCGCACTGACCGAACGTTCCCTGTAACGCCTCTCAACGCCGGGGAATGAGAGGTGCCAACGAGAAGCGCGCGTCGTGGGACAATCGTTGGCGCAAAAGACGGCATTGATTACCGGCATCACCGGTCAGGATGGCTCCTATCTCGCAGAACTGCTGCTTCAAGAGGGATACCGCGTCGTCGGAATGACGCGGCGTTCCAGCACCGACGTTCACGAGCGCATCGAACACATCGTGGAGCGGGTGGACATCGTCTCAGGTGACTTGCTCGATCAAACGTCCATGACGAACATCATTGCTCAAGTGCGGCCGGACGAGGTTTACAATCTGGCGGCGCAGTCATTCGTGCCGACGTCGTGGACGCAGCCGGTGCTGACGGGAGAATTCACGGCGCTCGGCGTCACGCGCGTCTTGGAAGCGATTCGCGCAATCGATCCCAGCATCAAGTTCTACCAGGCATCGAGTTCGGAAATGTTCGGCAAAGTCGCCGAGGCACCACAGAACGAGCGAACCCCCTTTTATCCGCGCAGCCCGTACGGCGTTGCAAAAGTTTACGGTCACTGGATTACGGTCAACTATCGCGAATCGTACGGCCTCTTCGCAACGAGCGGAATATCATTTAATCACGAGTCGGAGCGCCGGGCAAAGGAGTTCGTCACACGCAAGATTTCCGACGGCGTTGCACGGATCAAGCTGGGCCTGACACAGGAGCTGCGGCTCGGAAATCTGGATGCGCGCCGGGACTGGGGATACGCCGGGGACTATGTGCGAGCGATGTGGCTCATGCTGCAGCAGCCGCAACCGGACGATTTCGTGATTGCCACCGGCCGCACGCACAGCGTCCGCGATTTCGTGCGGCTGGCGTTCGCATCGGTGGACCTGGATTACGAAAAATACGTTGTTCAGGATCTGCGGTTCGTGCGTCCGGCTGAAGTCGACGTGCTCATCGGCGACGCATCCAAAGCGCGCGAACTCCTCGGCTGGCAGCCGAACGTGACGTTCGAGGAACTCGTCGACACCATGGTCCGCGCCGATTTGGAGCGGCTGGGCCGTTTGGTGCGGGTGTAGCCGCACGCCGACGGACGTGCTGTGAATCAGGGTTAGCGCGATGCGGGCACTCGTCACGGGCGGGAACGGCTTCGTCGGGAGACACCTCGTCGCTGCGCTCAGACAGCGGGGCGATGAGGTCATCGTTGCAGGCGGCCCACGAAACGGCGACGACGCCCAGGTCCTCTTCGATCTTTCCAACAGCGACAACGTTCGCGAGGTCGTCGCGACGGCTCGTGCGTCGCTCATTTTTCATCTTGCTGCGCAATCGTTCGTTCCTCAAGCGACGCAGACGCCGCTCGAGACGTATGACACCAACGCGATGGGGACAGCGCGCGTTATCGAAGCCGTTCGTGCAGCCGGCGCACCGTTTTCGCGCGTGATCGTCGCAAGCTCGGCCGAGGTGTACGGTCCACGCGAGCGCGACGAGTATCCGCTCGACGAAACGCTCATTCCACGGCCGGTCACGCCGTATGCTGCGAGCAAATTAGCAGCCGAAGCGATTGCGCGTGCCGCCTGGCGAACGTACGGAATCCCCATCGTCATCACACGCGGCTTCAACGCGATCGGCCCGGGCCAGGATGCGCGCTTCGTGGTCGCCGCCTTCGCTGCGCAGTTGGCTTCGGTTGCGGCCGGAGAGACGCATCGCATGCTGGTCGGCAATCTCAATGCCGAACGGGACTTTCTCGACGTGAGGGACGTGGCGCAGGCGTATCTGGCCCTTGCGGCGTGCGGCGAAGCGGGTGAAGTGTACAATGTCTGCAGCGGCACACCGGTGGCGATCAAGGAGCTGCTACGGCAGCTCATCACGATAGCGCACGTAGCGGTCGAGGTGCGCGAAGACCCTGCCCGCATGAGACCGAGCGACACACCCATAGCTTACGGGAATGCTGCAAAACTGCAGCGGGTCACCGGTTGGACACGCCAGGTTCCACTCGTCCAGTCGCTGCGTGACGCGTACGATGATGCCGTACGGCGGCGGGGTAAGGCAAAGGATTGTGCCACGGCCTGAACCTCCGGCGTGTTACGGGACGTAGAAGGTGCGATGACGGATTCAAACCGGGAAGAGCCGCTCGGGGCGTTCATTTTCAAGAACCGCGGCGCGCTATTGGCGATCCCGGCGCTCGCGCTCGTGACGCTTGGAAGGCCGACGTCACGTTCGATATGGCGCGGCCTCCCACTAGCGATTCTGGGTGAGCTGCTGCGCTGTTGGGCGGTCGGCTACTCCGGAACGACGACGCGCAGCGACCGGGTCGAAGCGCCGCAACTGGTGACCGCGGGTCCGTACGCGCACATCCGTAATCCGCTGTATTTGGGCAACACGATCACGGCGCTCGGGTTCGCGATCGCTTTTGCAGGCAAGTCGCGATCCCGGCGGACCGGGTTCATGCTCACGACGCTGGCCTCCATGGTGACGGTATACGGATTCGTCGTGCGCCACGAAGAGCGTTTCCTCGCGGACCGTTTTGGCGACGCCTATGCCGACTATTGCACGCGCGTTCCCGCGTTTGGTTGGCGTTTGAAACCGGCTCCTTTTGCGCGCGGGACGTACGATGGCAGCGTCATCGCTGCGGCGGAGTCGCGAACGTTCATGACGTTTGCTGCGATGCTCGCGGCGCTCGTGCTACGGCGACGTGACTAAGGCCGCCCCTTCGCGACTTCGCCCAGCACTCGCGTTGACCGCAGTGGTCGCTCTCGTCGAGCTGGCCGGCGGGTTGTGGGGACACAGTTTGGCCCTGCTTTCGGACGCCGCGCACGTCGCGATGGACGTCGTTGCGCTCGGGATCGCCGTCGCAGCAGAAGCGCAGGCAGCACGTCCGGCGAGCGGACAGCAAACCTATGGTTTCGCGCGGATGGAAGTCCTCGCGGCGCTTGGCAACGGTGGATTCTTGTTCGCCGTATCGATCTTCATCATCGTTGAGGCGATACGCCGGTTCAGCGCTCCCGTGTTGCCGGTCGGCGCGATCATGTTCGGCGTTGCCGCCTTCAGCGCCGCCGTCAATATCGGTGTAGGCGCGATGCTCGCGCGAACGGCGCATCGTAATTTGAACGTGCGGGCTGCACTGTACCACGTTGCCGGCGATGCGCTGGCAGCGATCGCGGTGATGGCCGGTGGCGTGATCGTGCTCGCTTTCCATACCGCCTGGATCGACCCGCTGCTTTCATTGCTCGTCGTCGGGGTGATTCTCGCCGGGATCGTTGGCATCGTGCGGGAGGCGACCGACGTGCTGCTGGAGAGCGCACCCGTGCACGCACCGATTTCTGACGTGCGCGCGGCGATTCGAAGTGTCGATGGCGTCGTCGATGTCCACGACCTGCATGTCTGGACGATCGGAGGCGGATCGCATGTGCTGTCGGCGCACGTCATTTTGGCGGACGCGCGGATTAGCGAGGCAACCGCGATTCTCCGCCGCGTCGAAAGCGGTATGCGCGCGCGCTTCGACATTGCGCACGTGACGGTGCAATTCGAATGCGAATCGTGCGCCGTCGAGGATAGGATCGTCTGCACCCAGCCGGCGTCGCCAACCGCGCATACAGCCCAATAGGGGCGCAAAACGACGGCCCGGAATACGGGGCGGCTATGACATCGAAAACCGTCGTTCTCGCAACCGCCCGCACGCCGTTCGGCAGGCTCGGCGGCGCACTTTCCGCGCTCGCGGCCACAACGCTGGGAGGCGAAGCGATCCGTGCCGCCGTGGAACGCTCCGCGATTGACCCGGCCGAGGTGGAGCATGTCATCATGGGGCAGGTGCTGCAGGGCGGTGCCGGCCAAGCGCCGGCACGGCAAGCGCTGTACAAAGCGGGACTCGCGAAGACGACCACCTTCGAAACGCTCAATAAGGTGTGCGCTTCGGGCATGATGGCGGTCGTGCACGGTACGCGCTTGCTGAACGACGACGGTGCCTCCGTGGTCGTGGCGGGTGGCATGGAATCGATGTCGAGCGCGCCGTACGCGCTGCACAATGCGCGCTTTGGCTACCGCTTCGGTGATGGCGCACTCTTGGACCTCATGTCGTACGACGGTCTCCTCGATCCGTTTTCCGGACTCACGATGGCGCAGGCGCAATCGAAGGTCAACGATGATCTGAAGATCACGCGCGAAGTGCAAGACGAGTTTGCGTTCCGCTCGCAACAGCGCGCGGCGGCTGCGACCGAACAGGGGTTGTTCAAAGATGAGATCGTACCGCTCAAGGTCGCGACGAAAGCGAAGGGCAAGCTCGTCGTCGAGACGGTACCCACGCCGGCACGGGCACGCATCCCCGTTCACGCCGGCGGCAACGGTGCTGCGTCGCGTTTATGGGATCACGATCCAACCGCGGAGCTCACCCCCGATCCGAAACTCTATTCGCCGTACATCACCGGTGATGTGCCCTTCACGCTCGTGGAGCGCGATGAACCGATTCGCGCCGATGCGACGTTGGCGTCGATGCAGAAGCTTCCGCCGCTCGACAAAGGCGGAACGATTACCGCCGGCAATGCGCCCGGTGTGAACGACGGTGCCGCGGCGCTGGTGTTGTCGACGCAAGAGTACGCGCGAAGCCACGGATACGAAGCGCTCGGACAAATCGTCGATCACGCGGCGGCTTCGTGGGATCCGGCGTACCTTGCGCTCACGCCGGCGATGGCCGCGCAAAAACTGCTCGACAAGAACGGCTTGCGCGCGTCCCAAATCGACGTCTGGGAAGTCAATGAAGCGTTTGCAGCGGTTGCCTGGAGCACCGCAAACTTGCTCGGGATCGATCCGGAAAAGATCAACGCCCTCGGTGGCGCGGTTGCGCTCGGTCATCCGATCGGTGCGTCGGGCGCGCGGATCACGGCTTCGGTCGTGCACCAACTGCGACGCCGCGGCGGCGGCCTCGGAATCGCGGCGATTTGCTCCGGCGGCGGGCAAGGCGATGCGGTTCTCGTGAAAGTGGGCTAACGTGCGGATTCTCGTCGTCGGCGCAGGTCAAATGGGTGCCGGCATCGCCCAAGTAGCCGCTCAAGCCGGCGATGAAGTGCTGTTGCACGACGTCGAGCAGCGCTTCATCGACCGCGGCTTCCGAACGATCGAAAAGAACCTCGATCGTGCGGTCGAGAAAGGACGCATGAGCGAAGAGCAGCGCGGCAAAGTGTTGGCTCACGTCGACGCCCGGCCACGCTGGGATGATTTCGACGTCGACGTTGCGATCGAGGCGGCGACCGAAAATCTCGAAATCAAGCTGGATCTCTTCCGGCGGATGGACGAAAACACGCCGCCGACGTCCGTGCTTGCGAGTAATACCTCGTCGATCTCGATTACGCGGCTCGGCGCGGTGACCTCACGGGCGGAGCGCGTCATCGGCATGCATTTCTTCAATCCCGTCCCCGTGATGCGGCTCGTCGAACTCATCCGAGGCCTCGCGACCTCGCAGCAAACGTTCGAGACGGCGCGCGAGCTAGCGGTCAGGTACGGTAAGACGCCGGTCGCCGCCAACGACTTCCCAGGCTTCATCTCGAACCGCATTCTGTGTCCGATGCTCAACGAGGCGGTGTACGCGCTGTACGAAGGCGTTGGGACGGTCGACGCGATCGACGCGGTGATGAAGCTCGGCATGAATCACCCAATGGGGCCGTTGGAACTCGCAGATTTCGTTGGGCTCGATACGCTGCTCGCCATCATGGACGTGCTCTATGAGGGCTATAGCGACAGCAAATATCGTGCTTGTCCGCTCCTTCGCAAGTACGTCGCGGCAGGATGGCTTGGCCGCAAGTCCGGACGAGGCTTCTACGACTGGAGCGGCGGGACGATAAAGGCGGCGGCACCGCCGGACGGCGCGACGCAAACGGTTGCGGCGGCGGCACGTTAGCGCTTCACACGCCGATGCTGGACACCCGCGACGCCGTCGCGTTCGACCTCACTGAAGAACAGCGCGCCGTCGGCGCGCTGGCGCGTGAAATCGCCGAGCGTGAAATTGCACCGCACATCGCGGTATGGGATCGTGAAGGCGTCTTCCCACGCCGGCTTTACAACACGCTCGGCGAGGCGGGGCTCATGGGGCTCACCGTGCCTGAAGCGTACGGCGGGGCAGCGGCCGATACGATATCGTACGCGCTCGTCATCGAAGAGTTGGCGCGCATCGATGCGGGCGCCGCCGTCACCCTCAGCGTCCACGCTATGATCTGTGCCGCGATCGCGCGACTGGGGACGGACGAACAGAAATCCCGTTACCTCGAACGCCTCGCAAGCGGTGAAATCATCGCCGGTTTCGCGCTGACGGAACCAGATGCTGGTTCGGACGCCGCTGCGATTCGGGCGACGGCCTCGCGTGACGGCGCAGGTTATCTGTTACGCGGGCGTAAGCAGTGGTGCACGAACGGGTCGTACGCCGGCGTCATCATGGGGACGTTCCGCACCGGCGGCGCGGGTGCAAAGGGCATCTCGGCGTTTCTGATCGACGAGGGCACGCCGGGAATGCACGTCGAGAAGGTGACCGAAAAACTCGGCATCCATACGAGCAACACCGTCGACGTTGCCTTCGACGACGCGCGCGTTGCGGCGAGTGCATTGCTCGGCCCCGAAGGGGGCGGTCTCACGAGTGCGCTCTCGACGCTTTCCGCAGGCCGCATCGGGATCGCGGCTCAGGCGGTCGGAATCCTCGCTGCCTGCCTCGAGGCGTCAGTGAAATTCGCGAAGGAACGCGAAGCGTTCGGCAAGCCCGTCGGAGCGTTCGAAGGGGTCTCGTTCAAAATCGCGCGGATGGCGATGGACCTCGATG
>JAFAXE010000059.1 GCA_019241305.1 Vulcanimicrobiota bacterium | reverse complement strand
GACGTTCTTGAGGTTATGCTCGCGCGCGCCCTTGATAACGATCGAGTCGAGGCCCACGGGAGTTAGACCAAATGAAAGAGAGGAGCGTTGCGGCTCGTCACGAGCGGCTCGCGGAGGCCGGCGACGGTTTTGAAGGCTCCAGCGACGGGCCTAAGAGTGCGCAGACCTCCTCGAACGTAGAAACGATCGCGTCGGGCGCCGGTCTGTCAGCCGGGAACGACTCGCCGCGAACCTTCAGCCAAATCGTCGCCAGCCCGGCTTCGGCTGCGCCCGCGATATCGCGATCGTAGCGGTCACCCACCATCACGCTCTGCTGCGGTTCAGCGCCAAGGCGCTCGCACGCATGCACGAAGATGCGCGGGTCGGGCTTCACCATTCCGACCTCGTCGGCCATGATCACGTCATCGAAGGCGCTTTCCAGCCGTAAGAGCGCGATCTTTTCACGGTGCGTTTCAGCAAAACCGTTCGTGATGAGTCCGGTCCGCCGCCCCGCCGCGCGCAGGCCCGCAAGCAACGGGAGGACCCCCGGGAACAGTTGCAACCCATCGGCGCGAAAGCGGTTGTATTCGGTGGCCGCGTGCTGGGCGAGCGTCTCGTCGTCGATGCCTACGGTCGCAAGTGCTTGACCCCAGAGTTTCGCACGGAGATTCTTGAAGTTGAGGCCTTCGCCCAGGTGCTCCACGCGCAAGTCGGACCAAAACCCCTCCGCGATACGGTTATACTCGTCGTACAAATCGGCTGCAGAAATGTCGCGTTTGCGTGCGATGTCTTCAGCGACGCGGCGCGACGCCATCCGATACGTCGCCGTATCGTCGTGCAGTGTATCGTCGAGATCGAACAGCACCGCTTGAAACGCCCGCCCCGTCATGCGAACCTCACCCGAAACGACCGCAACCCGAAGGCCGGACACTCTGCGTGAAGCGTTCCATCCTGCAGCGCCGCTTCGAGGGGAACGCGGTGCTCTCGTGCATCGACCGCTTGGACGGCCAAAGCGCGCGCCGCGCAGTGCAATGCGACGTCGCGCTGCGAACCGTTGCATTCGCGCACCCGCACGATGATGCCGTCGCCGTCATCCGCGCGCTTCGTGGCGACGACCATCATGCTCTCATCCGCCGGCGTGAAAAGCGCCGGGATAC
Source organism: Vulcanimicrobiota bacterium (assembly GCA_019241305.1). Taxonomy (GTDB): domain Bacteria; phylum Vulcanimicrobiota; class Vulcanimicrobiia; order Vulcanimicrobiales; family Vulcanimicrobiaceae; genus JAFAXE01. Next base: position 4,948 of record JAFAXE010000059.1, on the reverse strand, counting down.
CGTCCGAGGGAAAGGCAAAGCGACGCCACGCCGCTTCGATGTCGCCGTGCGTTGCCGGACCAAACGGCATGAGCGCATAGTCGATGCGCTGCTCGCCGCGATCCGCGTCTTCATCGGGCCACGTCGTCCCGCGTAGCAGCGAGTGTCCAAGTCTCACGCCGTCAGTCTTCGCCGGAGCAACGCTCCATCCGTACGTGTCGAGTGCCAACAGCGCAAACGTTCCCACACCGGTCGTCGTCATACCCTCCAGGCGGGCGTAACGTTGCCCCGGCGCTTCGAACTTGGCCTTTTCCGCATCAGTGCGCGGATACGCCGGACGTTCTACGACTCCGTGCGGTGCTCCGAAGAAGCTCCGCGCATCGCGTAGCGCCAGTTCGTTCTCGCAGCGCAGCAGCGTTCGCCCTTCCTGCCAATCGACTCCGAGTTCGACGCGAAGAAATGGCTCCTCGCGCGCGAGGGAGAGCCGCGCGGCCGCCACGGACGCGCCGATTCGGTAGCGAACGAACAGCGCGTCGTTCGCGACTTCCGAACCGAGCGGCTTGATCTCGATCGGGCGCGCTTCGTAGCCGAGGTCGATGTTCCACGCTTCCCATTTTTTGGGCCGATCGACGTAGGCGCAAAGGACGTTCGCCTCCCGCACGACGCTTGCACCGTTCGTCGTACGCAGCTCCACCACGACGCCATCGCTTCTGACGCGCGCGACAACGGCATCGTTTTCGAACACGAAATCGACGCCTTCTTGACGCGGAGTGACGAGGCTCGACGGTGTAATCGTCGGCGATCGCGGTAGGGACGCACGGGCCGCTTCCAAGACGCGCTGCACCAAAGCCTCGGCATGGTCGTAATCGGCGTGAGCGTCGACGTACACCGGACCGATTGACGTTCCGGGCAGCACGTCGTGGAATTGGTTGCGCAGCACAAGTTTCCAAGCCTCATCGAGCCAGCGGTGCGCTTCCTCGGCAAAGAACGGCGAGGCGCGCAGCACCGTCATCCAGGCGAGCGCCAATTCCGCGCGCTCGAGTGAACGCTCCAGTGCGGCGTTGCGCGACTTGATATCGTGATGCGTCGTGAAGACGCCGCGGTGGTATTCGAGGTAGAGTTCGTCGCTCACCGCCGGCAAATGGACAACGTCGTTCCGCCACGTCTCGAACCAAGACCCAAGGCTCGTCCAGTGCCCGACACGCGAGGCATCGTTCACAATTGCTTCGGTCGGGCCGCCCCCTCCGTCGCCGTACCCGAGCACGACAGGCTCCGCGCGCGCCCGCGCGAGCGCCACACGCTGCGGCTCGGCGGCGCCCTCATAGGACGCGATAACGGCAGCGTGGACGCTACTTCCATCGGGCCCTGTCCACACGAACTGGCGATGTGGAAACTCGGTTGTGTCGTTCCAACGCAATTTCGTGGTAGCGAACGCGCCAACGCCGGCGTGCGCAAGTAGCGTCGGCAGTGTGTTCGCAAATCCAAAGGAGTCGGGCAGCCACGCGACACTTGGCGTCGTACCGAACTCGCGCTCGACGTACTGCATGCCATAGAAGAGCTGGCGCACTAGCGATTCACCGGATGGGATATTACAATCCGACTCGACCCACATTGCCGCGCCACTTGGATCGAAACGCCCGTTTCGAACGAGTTCCCGCACGCGCGCAAAGAGTCCGGGTTCATCTTCTTCAACCCAGGCGTACAACTGCGGCTGGCTCTGCGTGAAGACGTAGTCGGCATCGTTTTGCAGCAGCAACACTGCAGTGGCAAACGTGCGCGCGGCTTTGCGTCGCGTCTCTTCGTACGTCCATAACCAAGCCACGTCGAGATGTGCGTGTCCCACGAGTGGAACGCCGTCTTGCGTGACCGCTGACGGCAACGTGAGAGCGTCGGGTTCCACGTCGAGGTGTCGCTGCGCAGACTGTTCCGCTTGCGCCAACAGCCAACGCCAACGGAGTCCTGAACCCGACGGCAACCCCGAACTGGGGAGTGAGCGTTTTTCCACGTCGAGCGCGATGTCGTGCTCGCCTGAGCTCAGCGGGAGCCGAACGCTCTCGTGCTCACGATCGAATGCTCCCGTTACCTCGCCATCGACTCGCAGCAACGCTCCCGTACGGGTGCGGTAGCGTAGCAGGTAACTGTTCTCCGAGGGCACGCTGAAGTGGCCGGCGAGCCGCTGCACCGCGCCGTCCGTGCTCCCGTCGTCCCGCAGCGCTACTCGCACTGCGATCGTCGCTTCGCTACGTCTCTCCCTCGTAATACTCGAGCTTGGGTGTCGTGCGGACGCGACCAACTCCGGGCACGCCGACCTTCCCGGAATCCGTATAGATGCACGCGTCTGCGGGATTCTCGTTGGCGATCATGATGATCGTGCACGGCGAGCCGGTATGGTTCGTCACTTTGTGAGCACCGCGTTCGTTCGTTGGAAAGGCGATGATGTCACCGCGTCGCAGCATCGTCTCGCCGCGCGGCGTTCGAAGGGTCGCTGCGCCTTCCCAAACAATGAACAGCTCTTCTTCGGCGGTGTGCCAATGCGTCGGACAAAACGCCTCACCGGGCGGCAGGCGCGCAGCCTGATAGCCTAATTTCGTCGCACCGAGGAGCTGCCCGATCTCGGCAAACTCGCTTTGGTAGCCCGGCGGATCGGCGCCGCGGCGATCGCCCTTTTCGAATACCAGCTCGTCGATATTGATGACGTTCACGTGCGCGTCGTCGCGCGCGTCCAAACATGCAGTGAGCACCTCGAAGGCGTTGCCGAGCACGGAAGCACCATCGCCGACGAGAAGATGTTCTGGGCGGGGTCCGAGCAGCTTGCGGAGGGACAGTGCCGCGGTGGCGGCATCGGCGACCTTCGGCATGATGCGCAGAGAGCCGGCCGGGGCGCCCCAAAGCGCATCGCCCACTACTGCGGTGCGGTTGCGGTCCTCGAAAAAGAGCGCAATCTCACCGGGGGTCTTCAGGCCGTCGAACGTCAGGACGTCGCCGTCGCCAATCACGTCGCCTGCGACGAGGACGCGATCGACGCCGACATGCAAGTCGCCGGAGTCTCCGCCGCTCGCCACCTTCGCATTGAACCGCCGTACGGCATCGAGCGTCGCGCGTTCGTGATCGCGATTCGTGACGACGATCCACGCAACGCCGCCGCGCCGGTCGATCTCTGCTGCATCCGCTTCGTCAAGCGGCAGCGGGTCGATCAGCAGATTGCCATCATCGGTCGGCACGAAATACGAATTGAAGAACATGTTGCGGTCCGGCTGCCAGGCTGACCACATCGCGAAACCATTGATGATCTCTTGCATGTGTCAGCCCCTTCGCCGGCGGTCGTCGGCGTTCCCGAGGGCGTCCTTCGACTTGCCTGTCCTGAGCGGAGGCGCCCTTCGACTTCGCTCAGGATAAACTCCGCGCCGAAGTCGAAGTGCTCAGGATGACACGGTAAGTTTGTGCGGCTGCCTGTTCACTTTCGCATCGCGATGAAAGGTTAGTGGATACGGTAGAGCGAGGCCGTTTCGTCCGGGTCGACGGTGTCGTGCCGCACCAGTGGACCAACGCATTGACTATCGTTGCCGCTGCGTCCCACGAGAATTTTCATGTGACGAACGACGCCTTCGTGCACGTCGTCCACGATGCAACTGATGAGCTTGTTCCGGATGTCGACGATCACGACGTAGCCGCCGGGCCGTAGTGCCAGATCGGTGAAGAAACCGTGGCGGTCCGTAACGACTTCATCTTTTTCCTTCGGCGGATTCTCGTCGCGTGCCACCACGACCGTCACGCCTCCAAGTGGCGCGCGGGTGACGGCATCGATCACGAACCCCGACATGCCGGAAGGGCCCTCCGCTCCCGCAATGGCGGGGAAGGCCAGCGCCGCGGCGACGACTGGAACAACGAGTGCCTTCACGATCCCTCCGTTTCTCGAACAGGCCCTCTTTACCCAACCTCTTGGCGCCTCAGCGCTGGACGAGCAAGGCACGGTCTGCCAGCAACTCCTACGCGGACGGATGCTGACGCAGCCCGATGAGGTTACCGTCTACTTCCTTCACCCAAGCGATTTGTAAGCCGCCGCCGACCTCCATTGGCTCTTGCGCCACGGTGCCGCCAGCATCGGCCAGCGACTGCAGCGATTTGCGGATATCGTCGACGTCCCAGTAAGGGATTGGACCGGTCTGGCCCTTGGAATGACCGTTCGGATCCAGCCCGATCTCGATGCCGTCGACGCGGAAACCCGCGTAGTACGGGCCGGCGTAGTATGGCTCGACGCCGAGCAGCTTCGCGTAGAACGACTTCGCGTTGTCTATGTCTTTGACGGGGAAGACGATGATCTTGACATTTCGATCCATGGTTGACCCTTTCTGTTGACAGCAGCTCCGGATCGGCGCCGCCTTGCCTCACGTGGCGCGGTCGTCGTCCGCCAAACGTCAAGACCGGACGCGCAGGCATGGTGTGACAAACCACCGCCGCCGTCACAGGAGACCGGCATATCTTGTCTCAGAACACGAAATAATGGACTTCAATCGCGCCGCACTCCCGGAGGACGACGCGCACCTCGCGCAGTTTGCGCAACATCGGCGCCTCCTGTTTTCCATTGCGTACCGGATGTTGGGCAGCGTTGCGGATGCCGAAGACATTCTGCAAGAGGCGTTCATTCGCTGGCAGGGCGCGTCGCGCGATGACATTCGCTCTCCAAAAGCGTTCCTTACCTCCGTCACGACGCGGCTCTGCATCAATCAACTGCAATCTGCCCGCGTGCGCCGAGAACAACCGGTCGGACAATGGCTCCCCGAGCCCTTGATCACTGAGCCGGAAGACGACCCGCTTGGAGTGCTGCGCGTCGATGAATCGTTGTCGATGGCGTTGCTCGTTTTGCTGGAGCGGCTCACGCCGGTCGAACGGGCAGTCTTTCTCCTACGCGAGGTTTTTGGTTTCGAGTACGCCGAAATCGCGAAGAGCCTCGGCTACAGCGAAGCCAACT
>JAFAXE010000213.1 GCA_019241305.1 Vulcanimicrobiota bacterium | reverse complement strand
GCAACGACGTCGTACCGGAGCACGCTCGATGAACTGAACATCGGGGGCGTCCCACTCTACCACGTCTCCGCCGACGTGATGCTGGCCACCAGCGGTGCCTTCGCCGACCGCTTTACCTCCGGCAACATCGGTCTCGGGGTGCTGCGCAACTTCGTCGTGACGTTCGACGAAGCCAACGGCGCGATGTACGTTGAGAAGTCGTCGCAGTTCGACGACGGCCGCGACCGCTACCGGTAACTGTCACGTAAAAGAATGGCCATCACGGCGCGCTACGGTTCTTGAACGCCGCAGTGAGGGACCGCCGTGCAAACTCCGTCCGATATCGCCGTTATTCGAGCGCGCCTTCCGTACATCGACCGCAGGTCGCTTTCGCAGGCTTGGTATTCCGCACTCCATTGCAGCCTTGCGGCACGTCGTGATCTTGCACCCGCGCTTTCGCATGAAGGAATAGCGGCATTCCGCTGCGGCGCGCAGCGAAACGGTACGGCAAAAGGAAAGCCGGCTGTGCCGATGTCCGGTTCACTCCAACGGCGCAACGCCGTTGCAACGGCTGCGCGCTCAGCGGTCGACAGACAGCACATGCAAGCGTCCGCGGTCCCAAAGCAACCGCCGCCGAGAAATATGGGTGGGCACGGCGCACGCATGCCGCATGGTGCAAGTTTCACAGTCACCCTGGGAGACGCACGCGTTCGCATCGTGGCACGGGGCGACGGGAGACGAATGCACTTGACGGCGGTGTGTAGCAGTCGGCATGCCGAACTCGTCTCGCGTGCGCTCGCACACGCGAGCTCAGGACTTCGCTGGTATGGCGCATCAGTCGATACCGCGATCCATTGCGAGGATGAATGATGATCGAGCCATCCCTCGCAGCAGCACTCGCCCGCGTCGCAGATAGGGCGAACGACGTCCTCCATGGTTACGACTGGGGCTTTCAGTCAAACGGCGATGACGTGCGTGTTCGTGTCCCGGTCGCCATGCCGGCCGCAAGTGGACTGTCGGTTGCTGCGCCGGCAGATTGCTATTTTATGGTCCGGAAAGATGGAAAAACCGTCTTCACGCGAGACGGCGCCTTTCGGTTCGACCGCGGCGAGCTCCGAACGGAAGATGGCGGAACGGTGCTGGGTCGGATGGCGGCCGCCCCTGAGGCGCTTTCAACGCTCAGGATCGACGCACGCGAGGCCGCCGTTCGTCGCCCGCGCGATCTTCGCATCGATCCCGACGGCTCGGTAAGCTTCAACCACTTCTCCATCGATCCGCGATCCGGCCAGCGACGCGCGCAACGGTTCGTACTTGGACGGCTGGTAATTGCGAGGTTTCCAGCAGGCACGAAGACGATTGCACGGGGCGAACACAACGTCGAGCCCTCCACGAACGTCGTTCCCGTAGTCGGTACACCGGGTGACGGCGCCTTCGCTCTACTCCGCACGCACGTTCGCGAACTCGCTGGCGTCGATATCGAAGCTGGTCTTCGCCGCTTGCAAGAGGCCTATCTGTCTTTGGAGGCCCTGCAGGCGGCGTATCGCGGCAACGCCGATCTCGAGAAGGGAGCGATGGATCTCGTCAAGTGAGGACCACGCTCGCGTTCGAACCAACGACTCATCTGAGTGACGGACGAATGCTGCACCGGCCGCGGCTGATTCCACGTAGCAGCCTTTCCCTCAAACTTGCCTGCGATGTGACGAACGCCATGATCGACCGAATTGCCGCGCTCCTCCGCTGTGAAGTCTCTGCCGAGCTGATCGAGCCCATCGCGTTGGATCCCACGCTGCAAGCCTTGTTGCTGGACGGTGCGCATATCGTTCGGGCTAAAGGCGAACGAACCGATGCGTTCATCGTGATCGATCGACAAGAAGGATCGCGGCTTGCTCGCTACATCTTCGGAGCCTCGGAGCCGTCTGGGGCGGTACCGCTTTCCAGCATCGAATCGTCGGCCATTGAGCAGCTCTCAGGCGTGGTGGCGCTTGCATGTGCACCGCTCTGCGGCCGGCTCGGTACGCTGACGCAAGAATCACCACGCTGTGCGGCAGTCGAAGCTCAGAACTACTTCGAGATTCAGTTCACCCGTCCAATCCGATTTACCATCGGAGTCGGCGCGACTGGAGAACCTGACCTTTCGACTTCGGCGTGCCCTGCTATCGAGCAGTTTCGCGGCGTACCGATGTCCGCGCGCGTTCGTCTAGGACGAGCCCGTGTGACGGTGTCCGAACTCGCAAAGCTTCGGATCGGTAGTGTCGTCCCGTTGGACGTGCAACTCGACGAGTCACTGATGCGGGTCGGAAATACCGTCATAGCCCGCGGCTTCGCCGGAATCAAGGACGGCCGCTATGCGCTTCGCCTCGCGGCTACGGCGGCGCCTACAGCAGCATGAACGCACTTGATGGCACGCTTGGAGCACTGTCGAATATTGCCGTGGAGGTGACGGCAGAACTAGGACGCTGCACGTTGCGGCTCGGTGACGCGCTACGGCTCTCTACAGGAAGCATCGTCGTGCTTGACCGAACCGCCGGCAGCCCGATCGATTTGCTCGTGAACGATGACATCGTCGCCCGCGGTGATTTGATCGCCATCGATGATCGCTACGCTCTGCAGGTCACAGAAATCGTTACCCCTGGCGGAAACGCGTAGCCGTGGATATACTCACCGCGGCACATCCGCTCCGCGCGACGTTGCCACTGGACGTCCTCGCGGGTCTCACACTCCTCGCCGTCATACCGTTCCTCCTGGTCATGACGACCTCGTTCGTGCGCATTGTCGTCGTGCTCTCGCTCGTGCGTTCTGCTATCGGCGCTGCATCATTGCCGCCGAATGCCGTGCTAACCGGGTTGGCCCTTCTCTTAACGCTCGTCGTCATGGCGCCGACGATGGAGCGTATTCGATCTTCTGCGCTCATGCCATACGACCACGGGAAAATCGGAGAGCCGCAGATGATTGCGCGTGCTTTCGTGCCGCTGAGAGAATTCATGCAGCGCCAGGTACACCGAAGGGATCTCGCCGTGTTCTCGCGTCTGGCCCACGTTCGGGAGGCGTCCGCCCGGAGCGCACCCCTCGTTCTCGTACCGGCTTTCGTCGTTGGCGAGCTACGCAGCGCGTTCGCTATCGGTTTCGCGCTCTACTTGCCCTTTGTCGCGATCGACCTTGCCGTCGCGTCGATCCTGATGGGGCTGGGAATGTTTATGCTCAGCCCCCCGATTGTCTCGCTTCCTTGTAAGCTGTTGTTGTTCGTGATGGTGGATGGCTGGTCACTGGTTTGTGGGGGTGTTCTGGCGACGTTCCGCTAAGAGACGAGAGAATGCGCATCAGCGATTCCCTGCGACTACAACGGCCCCATTTCTCGTTCGAATTCTTCCCGCCAAAGAGCGATGATGCAGTCGAAGGACTGCTCGAAGTCGTGCGCGCCCTTCGGGCGCTCGAGCCCGGCTTTGTCTCAGTGACCTACGGAGCTGGCGGCTCAACTCGTGCTCGCACCGTTTCGGTAGCAAAGCGAATTAAATCCGAGCTTGGCGTTGAAGTCATGGCGCACATCACGTGTGTCGGAAGCACGCGCGCGGACCTGCGGCAGCTGCTGCGAGAAATCGAGGACGCCGGCATCGAAAACGTGCTGGCTTTGCGGGGTGACCCCCCGCGAGGCCAAGAGCAGTTCATCGTTACGGAAGGCGGTTTTCGGTATGCCTCGGAT
>JAFAXE010000199.1 GCA_019241305.1 Vulcanimicrobiota bacterium | reverse complement strand
CCGCGGGCGCCGTTGCACTAACGAGCAGGTTGTTCGGTGGCGCTTGAACGTTGCTGAAGCCGTGGGAGTCCAGATATCGCGCGACCGCGTCGACTTGGGTTCCCGTTGCGTTGAAGCGGCCGGCGAATTCAGCGGGCGTCAGAATGTGGTGATACAGAACGTCGCCGCGCATATGCTGACGACGCAGCAACGCGTCGGCGCCGGCGCGGTCGCGCATCCGCAGACCAACGACGATGTGAAGTGGCGTTCCGCCGGGGATGCGGCCAAGATCGACGGCGTGAAGCGGTACGATCGCGCGCGTCGACGTCGCAGCCCAGCCGGCTGGTACGGCGGATGGCGTGGCCGTACGCGGGACGATGGCGGCTTGGGCCGCGAGCGGGCCAACGACGAATAGCGCGGTGATACCGAGGGACGGTAGGTTTCGCATCGGTAGGTAGCTCCTCGGGGTTGAGGTCTCCCGAGGAGCGTAGCGCTACCGCTGTGACAAAGCGCGAACAGCGATTCTTACAGCGGGACGGGATTTGGCACGGGCGGCATCTGGAGCATCAGCTGATAACCGTCGATCGACCCTATACCGGTGACGTTGTCGTAGCCAGTGCCCGCGCGGAAGTGCCCGTTTCGGCCATGCCTGATGTCGTGCCAGGCCGGTCCACCAGGATACGTTCCCGTGATGAAGCCGTAGTAGAGGCCCGTCTGGGCAAGCCCGAGCCGATAGCCAAAGCGTTGGTCCATCTGGGCAAACAGCGCCGCCAGATTCGGCGCGACGGCACTCGTGCCGCCGATCGACTGCGCGAACGACCCCATGAAATAGAAAGCGTACGGCGTGCTCGGGTCGGCGTCGAGCGCGACGTCCGGGACGTTACGATCGGTCCGGTCTGCCAGCGTGGGAACGGTATTTTGATACGGAGGTCGCGCGAAGTAACGCGAGACACCGCCACCGCTTCCGGACCAGCCCTTTTCGGCCGCGATCCCACCGCTGGGGTTGACGAAGAGCGATGCGCCGCCGGCGGCAGCGACGTACGGTGAACTTGCTGGGAAGTCGACCGTATTTGGGTTGGGGTAGCCGGGGTATCCGTATGGCGGCGCGTTGGTACCGCAGTCGTGAGAGCCGTTGTCGCCGGAAGCGGCAAACCAGGTTTGTCCCTGCGCTGCCGCTTGCTCGAAGAGATCGTTATCCGACGCGATTTCGGTCTCGTCGGCACCGATTTCGCAGGCGCCGAACGACGTCGTCACCACGTCGACGTGCGGAGCGTTCACGATCCCTTCGTACACTTGGTCCAGCGTGGTGCTTTGCGTATCACCGGCCTCGTAGACCGTCACGTTTGCGCCCGGAGCATTCGACGTCGTTTGCTCGACGTCGAGCGTCGTTTCCGGACCAAAGATCGTCCCCGGGCGACGTACTTTGCGCGCCTTTCCTGCTACCGCGACGCGCGAGAGCGTTCCGGTGTAGTGGACGCCGTAGGCAGACCAGAATGCCGAGAGGTCGCTATCGAGATAGTCGCCCACCGTCGCAATCGCAATCGTGGCTCCGCTTCCTGTCAGCTTTGGATTGGCGTGAATCGGCTCGTCGTACGCGGTCTGGATCTGCGCCGGCGAATATCCCGGCATACTCGATTCCAATGGCGGCTGCGAAAGCGTTGTCGAGAAATTGGTGAAACCGCTCACGGAGCGAATGAGCTGAAATCCGTTGATCCCCGGAACAACCGCCGGCGTGGCGTTTGCGTAATACGTTACGCTCCCAAGCTGGTAGTTATCGATTTGCGTTCCGAATAACGCATCGGCCTCGGCGACCAACATGGTGACCACGAACACCTTGCGGTTCGCAAAGGTCAGCGGGTTCTGGCCACCCGCTTGGATGATGTCGTACTCGACCGTCGAGTACGAGCGACCCGTCGGCTCATACGTTTGGGTGAATTGAGCGGGAGTCAAGAATGCGCCGAACGACGGCGACTGCGGGTTGTTCACGGCATCGACGAAGGCTCGTACCGCTTTCTCGTTTGGGTATCGGAGATGAACGCTCAGCGTTAGAGGTTGCGAGGGGCTCGCAGGCCCCAGGTCCTTCGCGACTTTGATGAATTTCGGAACGCGTGCGACGACGTGCCACAACTTCGCATGCACCACCGTCGCGTGCCCGGGCGAAGCAACGAACAACAGGAAAACGCCGAACGTCGTCGCGAGAAAAGTCCTCACCTTTGGGTTCCTCCGGCTCGAGTAAGCGGAAAACGCTCCTTCAAGAACGGCAGCCCTTTGGCATCTTCGCCGACCGAGCTCAGGCCGGTGCAGCGAACGGCTCCCAAATCTGCGGCGCTTCCGCGCCGACGGCCGCCCGATAGCGCGCACGCCAATCCGCGTAGTCGCGTCGCGCTTCGGCGACGCGCATTTCGCCGACGAGCCTGTCGAGACGCATCCGTACCGCATCGAGGTCAAAGGGTGCCACTTCGAGCAGGCGCTCCAACGCCAACCGTGCAGTGTCGGCGTCTTCCCGGTCTGCCGCAATCCAGCGCAAGCCCTCCAGGCACGCCGCGCGCAATCGTTCTCGCTCGTGCCATTGCCAGCCGCCTTCGTCCATCCCATCGAGAAAGTCGCCGCGGTACAACTCGGTCGCCGCAATGTAGTGATGGCGCGCCGCTGCGCGGTCCCCGCGCGCGACGCCTTCACGCGCCGCTTCGATGTGCCGGTCAAACGCGTCGCGATCGATGGCAGCCTCCGATGGCTGACAAAAGCGATAACCGTCGGCTTCAAATTTCACGACCGGGCCAAGCGCTTTGCGGATCGCGCTAATCGTCACGCGAAGGTTGTCGTTGGCGGCGTCCGCATCGACCTCGGGCCAGTAAAGGTCAGCCAGACGAGCTCTCGGTACGGGCCGGCCGCGCGCATTGACGAGATAGGCGAAGATATCGCGCGCTTTGCGCCGCTTCCAGGCGTCGCTCGGAAGCGGATGCCCGTCCACCAGGACGTCGAAGCCGCCGAGCATTTCGATGCGCAGCGAGACCCCGCTTCGAGACGCCTCGGAACCGCCGAACAAGCCGTAACCCACCCGCCACCGTAAGAGGTCGCCGCGCAGGGCCCGAAACACGGCCTCCTTGGTCCGTAGCAGAAAACGGTAATCGCGCTGGTGCACCAGCGCGATGGCCGTGGTCGCCGCCTCCGCAGCACGTTGATCGGCACCACTGGCTTGCGGCATCTCGGTGGTGCGAGCGAGCGTGACGATGAAGGCCGCCGCATCGAGACAGGTCATCGCCTGCAAAACGGCATCCGCACCGCGTGCCGAGGCGTCGATCGCCTCGCTGGCTGCCGCGTACGCCGCCCCTCCCTCACCCCGCTCGGCTCGGGCTTTCGCCATCGTTAGGAGGATTGGACCGGTCTGCTGGAACTTTTGGGCGCCGCGAAACATTCCGACGGCCGTTGCGCACAGCTCGTCGGCTTCTTCGATCCGCCGTTTCGTCAGCGCACACTGCGCGAGACCGTGAAGAATGTCAGGCAGAATCAGAACATCGCCGGGATCGCAGGCGCGCTGTGCCTCGCGAAACGCCCGTTCCGCGCCATCCCAGTCATCCCGCTGCAAACGGAGCATTCCTTGATTTTCGTGCGCGTGCGCAATGGTCGCGCTGCTGCCGTAGTCGTGCGCGGCGTCCAGGAGACGGCTACACAAGCGCTCGGCCTCGTCGAAGTCGCCGAGCAACATGCGCGTGTACACGAGATCGCCGAGCGTCAAGAGGGCGGAGACGAGCTGTCCCGAGTTCTGCTTCAGCTTGAGGGCGCGTTCATAGAGCGCGAGACCGGCGTAGAGGTCGCCGCGGCGGAGGTGCGCGACCGCCGTGTTGTGCAGCACCAAACCTTGCGCCGCTTCGTCGCCACGGGCCACGACGAACGGCGTGATCTCCGCAAAAACGGCGAGCGCATCGTCGTATCGTTGAAGCTCGAGGTTAACGGCGGCGAGCGTCGTGCGCAGCGTCGTCGCGCTTTCTTCCGGGAGGTCGTCGCCAAGCGCCAGTGCCCGCCCGAGTTTCTGCAGCAACTGTTCGAACTCACCGCGCGATGCCAAGATCGGCGCGCTGATCCGGAGAGATTCTGTGAAGACGTCAAAAGCGCGTGCTTGCTTTGCGGCTAAAGCCGCACGTTCCAACGTCCCAAGCGCGGCGTCCCATTCGCCGCGTTCGCGCTGCAGACGCCCGCGTGCCATGAGTAAGCCTGGATGGCCACAGATACGCTCCGAGTCGATGCGTTCGAGCAGTCCCGCAACGCGCGAAATCAGTCCCATCCGGAGCATGGAAAGGACGGCTGCATCGAGCGTTGTGGCCGCGTCGTCGACATCTCCCGCTTCGAGGAGGTGCCCGATCGCCTCCGCAGTTTCTCCGCGGCGAAAGAGCGCGGCCGCGACGCGGCGGTGCAGCTCTGCGATGTCCCCTCGAGACCGCGTCGCCTGGAGCGTGTGCCGCAAGAACGCACGGAACAGTTGATGACACGTAAACGCTTCGTTCGTACGGCGGACGATGAAGGAACCGCGCCGGGCCAGCGCAGCCAGCATTTCGGCTGCATCGGTGCGCTTCAGGGCGGCGTTACAGAGGCCAACGTCGAGGACCGTAAGGATCGACGTGGAGAGCAGAAAATCACGCTCATCTGCGGAGAGATCTGCGAGTGCCTCCGTCGCGAGGTAGTCGAACAGCAGCTGACGGGCTTCGTCACTGGATGCAGATGGTCGTGAACCGCTTGCTGCATCGCTGAGCTCTTCGCCCGGCCGCGCTGTGGAGGCAACCAGCGCGAGACCAGCCGGCCATCCCTCCGCGCGGCGCGCAAACGCGGCGATGGCCGCATTATCGAGCCGGTCAGGCGCAACGCGCCGAAGGTACTCGTAGGCTTCCGCTTCATCGAAGGCAAGTTCCGCCGTCCCGAGGGCGACGAGCTGCGCTGCTGCGGCAAAACCATGCAACTGGACCGGCATGGATCGGCCGCTTAGGACGAAGGTGGCGCCGATCCGTGCGGCGCGCTCGACGAGTTCTTCCAGCGCTGCATGCGACGCGCTCGTGCGCAACACGTGGACGTCATCGAAGACGACGAGCAACGATGTCGCAACATCGCTTACCGCCTCGGCAAAAAGACTGCCGACTTCTTTTGGAGAGCCGATGCGCCACGACTCCGTAGCGAGGCCCTGTGCGGTCCCAAGCGACTTCGTCATCGCATCGAGGTGCATAGCAAAGGCCGCGAGATCGGCATCGCCGGCATCCAGGCTGTACCAGAGCTTCGGTCCTTGCCAGCCAAAAAACAACCGGGTAGCAAGGACCGTCTTTCCATAACCCGGCGCTGCGACCAACGACATGACGCGAACGTCTGGCACGAGGCGTGCCTCTAACGAGGGCCTTGCGAGCCAGGTCGCACCTAAGAGCGGCGGCCGTAACTTCAAACGATGAACGAACACGCCGTTTCCTGGCTTCTGGCGGCCCCGCCGTGCGCCCTGGGCGCTACGGCGGCACCGGATCGCTGGCAGGAAATCCGGCGCCGCAGGTGATTTCGCGCCGCTCGAGCGGCGTCGCGAATTACGTCACGGTGACGTGCAGCGTCGCGTGTCCGATCAGCTGATTGCTTCCGTTGTACGCGTCGAAGGTGGCCTTGCATTTGACGGCTTTCGTGCCGGCCTGCACCGTCCAAAATCCGTACATGTTTTGGTTGATGAAGGTCACGAGGCCGTTGCACGTGTCGGTCTCGGTCGAACTGAAGTAGCCCGGCCCGCTGACCGTAACGTTCATCTTGCGCGACGGCTTCAGTTTGAGGTGGCAGGGAAGCACCTTGACGCCTCCCGTGCCGCTGCATGTATCGTGTCCGACGTCACTGGCGACGCGAAGAACGGTGCTGGGCGGTGCTGCGCCTGAAGGGACGGCGGGCGATTGCACGAGCGGCGACTGGCCGCCGCCGCAGGCGGCGAGCATGGAAAGCGCAACGAGCGAGCCCAAGGCACGGAATGATGCTGAGAATGGACCCATCGGTAACCTCATCGAGAGAAAAAAGTGAGAGGAGCCCGCGGTCCTGCCGATTCATGCCCCGGCCCGCATCCCCTGGGCGGCCTGCTGGACAGTACGACCGTCCGGAGCCCCGCACCCCGCCATCGCCTGAAGCGCTTTCCTCTTGGGGTGGGTTGCTAGAATGAAAGAAAGAGAGAGGCGTCTTTGCGACGCCGTTGTTTTATCGGGAAGCGGGGTCATGCGAATCAAATACGAGGTTTCGGCCGGGGGGCTGGTGCTCCGCCGGAAGGGTGCGTCATACGATGCGCTCCTCATCGGCCGTGGACAGCCCCGCGTTTGGTCACTCCCCAAAGGCCACGTAGAGCCACGTGAAACACACGAGAAGGCGGCTTTGCGCGAGGTCCGCGAGGAGACTGGCTGCTGGGCAGAGATCCTGACCAAGCTGTCTGACATCTCGTACTGGTTCTATCTCAATGGGACCAAGCACAAGAAGTCGGTCCATTTCTTCTTGATGCGCTACCTTTCCGGAGACCCTGCCAACCACGATCACGAAGTCGACGAGGCGGCCTGGTTCGAGATCGGCGCCGCGAAGCGCGCGCTGAAGTACGTCAACGAGAAGCGCCTCATCGATCTCGGCATGGAGCACCTCGTAACGCTCCCCGTCGACCCGTTTGTCGTACCTGTAACGGCGGCGGCGAACGTCGAGGCGGTGGCGGCTGGGAGTCCCAGCGACCGGGGCGCGCCGTCCGAACTCTTGGTGAGGGAAAGCCAGACGCGTTGATGCCGGCGCTCGAGACGAGGCCGTGTCAGGTCTCGCTCGATGGATTCGATGGACCACTCGACCTGCTGCTGCATCTGGTCAAGGAACAGCAGTTGGATATCGCAACGGTTCCGCTGGCTTCGGTAGCGGAGCAGTATTTCGCGTACATCGCTCACATGGAAGCGCTCGACGTCGAGATTGCTGCGGAGTACCTCGTGATCGCAGCGACGCTGGTATTCTTGAAATCGAAATCACTCCTGCCGGCGTTGCCATCATCATTCCTTGGCGACGCAGAAGAGACGCCGGAGCAGGTGGAAGAGCGGCTTCGGGAACGCCTAATCGCCTATTCGAAGTACAAAGACGTCGCCGATCGTCTTCGGGAACGTGCAGCGGAAGCTTCCGCGTACCATTACCGTGACGCCGTCGAGGCCGCGGAAGGACTGCAGCAGCGATTCCGTCTGGATCCGGAGCGCTTAGTCGCCGCTTTTGCGGCCGCGCTGCGCCAGGCGAAGCCGGAGCGCCGAACGATCGTGCGCGAACGTGTTTCACTCGCGCACCAGATGGATCACGTGATGCGGGAACTTCGCGAGCGCGGCGTCGTCGAGTTCTTCGAGTTTTGCCGCGGATTCGATCGCAGCCAGTTGATCGTGACGTTTCTTGCGGTGCTCGAGCTGATTCGTCAGTGTCGAATTGCTTTCGAACAGCCGCACCCAGGTGCCGCGCTCTGGTTGCGTCCCCAGGTACACGGTCCATTGCATGCTGCCTGACGAGCCCGCCGCATCGCTCCAGCAATCCCTCGAAGCGGTGTTGTTCGTTGCCTCCGAAGCGCTTTCGATCGACCGTTTGGCAAAGCTCACCGGCGCGGCACACGCTGAAGTGGCGCAGACGCTTGCGACGATTCAGGCGCAGTCCGCACAACGCGGCGTCGTGTTGCGCGAGGTGGCTGGCGGATACCGGTTTGCAAGCTCGCCGGCAGCGCGGGACGTCGTCGAGGCATATCTGTTACCGGCAAAGACCAGCCTCTCGGTTCCCGCGATGGAGACGCTGGCGATCGTCGCCCATTTGCAGCCCGTGACGAAGACGGAGATCGAAGCGATTCGCGGCGTCAACGTCGACGGCGTGACGGCGACGCTCGTCGATCGCGGTCTGATTGCCGAGGCCGGCCGCAAAGACGTGGTAGGGCGGCCGATGCTGTATCGGACGACGCCGCTCTTTTTAGAGTCGTTCGGCCTGCGTTCGCTTTCCGAATTACCGCCGGTGCAGCTCGACGGCGCCGCGCCGAGCGACTTGCCGCTCCCGCTTCCGGAGGCCTAGCCCATCGAACCCTCGCGTACGTTGCTCAATCAAGACATCTGGGCGCGCATCGAAGAAAACTCGCAAAACGTTGCCACTCGCCGTGAATTGATCCGTCCCGGGGAGCGCTTCGCGCTCACCGACGATCAAGCTCGCGCAATCGGGCGCATTACCCAAGGGCTCGAAGACGGTCTGTTCGAGTTTCTTCTCAAGGCTCCGACGGGCTCGGGCAAAACCGAGGTGCTCCTGCGCGTCGCTGTGGCGGAGGCGTTGCGCACGGATGGATACGTGTGCCTCGTCGCGCCGACGCGCGACCTCGTCCGTCAGGACTGCACCTACTTTCGTGAGCGCCTCGATGGCACCGGGCTCGAGGTCGGAGAGTTACACGCTGGAGTGAGCAAGTCCGAGCGCGATGCCGTCCTTTCCGGTCTGGCCTCGGGAGCAATCCGGTTCGTCGTCGGAAGCGCGCTGCTCATCGCCGCCGATGATCTGTGGGACGTTCTCGATCGCAGCGCCCTTCTCTGCGTCGACGACGTGAACGCATTCGATGAGCGCGAGCACCTGCGCCTTTTGGAAGGCCTCGACTGTCCGCTGCTCTTTGCATCGGCGACACCGAACGAAATGCGACCTTTCCTCGAGCGCGTGGGGGCCTTCAGCAACCCGATCGAGATGCGCGGCATGCCGTTCAACGTGCAGCCGACGGCCGTGCACGAGATCGAGGGCGTCTGGGGAGAGCCTGCGGAGGAGCAGCTGGCGCGCGCGGATGCACTGATCAGAGAACATCTGAACAAGAAATCTCGCGTCTTCGTCATCGGCCGAACCCGCGGCGACGTCCCGAAACTCGCGCAGCGGCTCGAGAACACGTACGGAGTACCGGTACAACAATTGCGCGGCGACATGGTCGACACGAACGAACAGCGCCGCCGCTACCGGCGGCGCGGCCTCCGCGTTCATGGGGCCTCGACGCGCATCGAAAACATGGCGGCCTTCTTGCGGGCGGCACCCTCGATCTTGGCTGCAACCAACCTGGTGGGCAGTGGGCTGGACATTCCGGC
Organism: Vulcanimicrobiota bacterium; assembly: GCA_019241305.1. Taxonomy (GTDB): domain Bacteria; phylum Vulcanimicrobiota; class Vulcanimicrobiia; order Vulcanimicrobiales; family Vulcanimicrobiaceae; genus JAFAXE01. The sequence goes on along the minus strand of JAFAXE010000199.1, from coordinate 16,045 downwards.
GGCGGATCTCATCGTCATCACCGATGCGGATGCGTTCGGTGAGGCGGAGATCGAACAGTTAATTGGCCGCGTCGGGCGGCGCGAACATCCCTCAGATGCGTTGCTCATTACAAACACCACGTTCGAGCGCAATCCCTCGCGCGCCATGGGAACCGGCCGCGCCCGGAGTTTTATGCCACGCGGTGCCCGGCCGGGATCTTTCCGCTTCGGCAGGTGATCTTCGGGGTTCATGTCCACGTTGCGGCGGGGTATCGCAACGCGGTCACGTACGCCGAGCGCGTCGGCTGCCGCGCCGTGCAATTCTTCAGCGGGAATCCGAAGACGTACCGTACAGCGGGGATGGATGAGGCGGCGGTAGCGTCGTTTCGTCAGGGGCGCAGCGCCGCCGGTATCGAGACTTCCGTGATCCATAGTCCCTACCTCATTAACCTTGCGAGCGACGATCGCAAGATCACGGCCGGGTCGCTGCACCTCTTGAAAAATGATTTCAAGGTCGCGGACGCGGGTGGCGTGCGCTACGTCAACACGCACCTGGGCTCGTATGGCACGCGACCGCGCGCGGAAGGTTTCAAAGCGGTCGTCGCGGCGCTGGCCACAGCGCTCGAGTTCATCCCGCCACAGGTGATGCTCGTCCTTGAGAATTCCGCCGGCGCCGGTCAACTGTGCGGCGGAACGATGGAGGAGCTCGGCGCACTCCTCCGGGCGCTCGATCATCCGCAGCTCGGCGTCTGTATCGACACGGCGCACGCCTGGGCCGCGGGCTACGACATCGATTCGCAGGCGGGGGTCGACCGCTTCGTCGATCTCGTCGCAACGGAGATCTCACTCGAGAAACTGCTGCTCTTCCACTTCAACGACACGCAAGTGCCCCTCGGCGGACATCGCGACCGCCATTGGCACATTGGCGAAGGCCTCATCGGCTTTGGTGGATTTCGCGCCATCGCGCTGCGTCCGGAACTGCGCGGGCGTCCCGCTATTCTGGAAACGCCGGGAGAGGAAGCCGACGACCTGCGCAACCTGCAAACCATCCGCGCGATCTTCGAAGGGGCACACGAGCCGGCGCCGCGGTGATCGCGCACTTCGATGTCGATGCGTTTTATGCGAGCGTCGCGCAACGCGACGATCCCAGCTTGCGCGGCAAACCGCTCGCCATTGCCGGCAGCAGCCGGCGCGCCGTCGTGCTCACCGCATCGTACGAGGCTCGGCCCTTCGGAGTTCGCTCGGCATTGCCGCTCTTTCGCGCCCGGGAACTCTGCCCGCAGCTTGTCGTGCGTCCGCCTGACTTCGCACGCTACCACGAAACGTCGCGCCAGATTTTCGCCATCTTTGCCCGCGAAGCGCGTGCGGTCGAAGGCCTCTCTATGGACGAAGCGTTCGTCGACGCGGGGACAGATGATTTCGAAGCCGCGGTTCGCTATGCCCAAGACGTGCGCGCAGCGGTGCGTTCCGAGGTTGGCCTCACCGTCAGTGCCGGCGTTGCCACGCAAAAGATGGTGGCGAAGATCGCTTCGGATAGCGCGAAGCCCGACGGACTCGCGTCGGTCGTGCCCGGGACCGAGGCGGCGTACTTGGCCGGTCTATCCGTGTCACGCTTGTGGGGGGTTGGCCCGAAAACGCAAGCGAGGCTTAGCGCGCGGGGCATCTCGACGATCGGCGAAGTGGCCGCGCTGGACGACGATGCCGTGTTTCGGCTTTTTGGCCGGTGGGGGATCGGCTTACGTGACTTAGCCCGTGGCCACGACACGCGTCACGTCGAAAGCGAACGAGAGACGCAGTCCGTCTCCAGCGAGGAAACGTTCGAGGAAGATATCCAGAACATCGAGGGACTGTGCAGCCCGCTGCGCGAGCTGTGCGCCGACGTTTCGCGTCGTCTGGTCGCACATCGTTTGCGCGGCCGCACAATCGGCGTGAAAGTCAAGCGCGCCGACTTCACGGTTGCCGGCCGGCAACAGCAAGTCGCCGAGGCGACCGACGACGCCGAGGCGATTTACGCTGCGGCGCTTGCGTGCCTTCACCGCGTAGAGTTAGGCGGTCTCGCGGTGCGCTTGCTCGGTGTGCGCGTGGCCGGACTCGCGGAGGATGCTCCAAGGCAAATGTCGTTGTTGCCGTAGGTGCAAGCGAAGGCGCCGCCGCGCGCGCGAATCGACGATACACAGCCGATCTGGCGGACGATGTTGGTGTTTCTCGTGCCACTCATGCTGAGCAACATCTTGCAATCGGCCTCGGCGACGCTCAACAGCATCTTTCTGGGCCGGATGATCGGCGTCAAATCGCTGGCCGCCGTCTCCGCGTTTTTCCCGCTCCTGTTCTTTCTCATTTCGTTCATCATCGGACTCTCAAGCGGCAGCACCGTCCTCATCGGACAAGCCTACGGTGCGCACAACGACCGGCGCATGAAACAGATCGCCGGCACCGCGCTCTCGCTCAGCGTTTTGGCGGCGGTCCTGGTGGCGATTCCCGGCGCGCTCGTGACCAACCCCATTCTCGCCGTCACGGGTACTCCGCCGGACATCATCGCGACGTCGGAGTCGTACGCGCGCATCATCTTTCTCTCGTTGCCGCTCCTCTTCGCGTACCTCATGTACACCACGTTTCTGCGCGGAACCGGGGACGCTCAGACGCCGTTCTACTTCCTCATCGTGAGCACGCTGCTGACGCTGGTCACGACGCCCGCGCTCATTCGCGGCTGGGCCGGTCTGCCGCCGCTGGGCACAGACGGCGCCGCGGTGAGCGGCATCGTCGCCAACGGCGTCGCCTTTGTGCTGCTGCTCGGCTATTTGGCGTGGAAGAAGCATCCGCTGCGGTTCGACCGTGAAATGCTGGGCGATCTACGCCCGAACTGGGGCACCGCACTCGCCATCGTTCGCATCGGTGTGCCGACCGGCATCCAAGTCGTGATGGTCTCCCTTTCTGAGATCGCCGTCATTTCGTTCGTGAACCGCTACGGTTCCGATGCGACTGCCGCCTACGGTGCCGTCAATCAAGTGGTGAGTTACGTGCAGTTCCCGGCGATCTCAATCGGCATTGCGGCGTCCATTTTTGGCGCGCAGACGATCGGTGCGGGACGGCTCGACCGCCTCGGCGGCATCGTCCGTTCCGCGGTCGGTCTCAACTACGCGATCGGCGGTTTTCTTGTCACGCTCGTGTACGGGTTTTCCTGGATCATCTTGGGATTGTTCCTGACCAGCAAACACACGCTGGACATCGCCCACGCGCTCCTGATGATCACGCTGTGGAGTTATCTCATCTTTGGAAACAACGCGGTCCTGTCGGGACTGATGCGTTCCAGTGGGGCGGTTTTGTGGCCGACGCTTCTCGCAATCGTCTCCATCTGGGGCGTCGAGGTCCCGGTCGCCTATGCGTTATCCCAGCGCATCGGCATCGACGGCATCTGGATTGCTTATCCCGTGGCCTTCATCGTCAACTTCCTCTTTCAGTCGACGTACTATCGCGTCTTCTGGAAACGCCGCGAAATTCGCTCCCTGGTGTAATCGCACTCTCCCGGCCAAGCCGCCACAAGCACAAGAGCAGCGCACACAGCGAAACGACGGCAAGAAACGGCGACCAGAGAACGCCGGAAAGCGCGCCGAGGGCACACAGCGCGACCAGAATCGGCCAAGGACTGTGCGTCGTAAAAATCCCCAGATCTTCCGGCGCTTCGGCGGTTTGTGGTTCCGGGACGTCGCCGGCAAGGTTCGCGTTCCGTTCCGCGATGATGGCATAGCTCGCCGCGAAAAACAGCGCGGCGCTCATGATGCCGAGCAACGCCGTGCCGGTCGTCTCCTCATGTGCTATCAGCCAATATGCAACGGCGATCGCAACGCCGAATGCTCCAGAAATCAGCAACAGCGCCACGAACGTCTTCAGGGCGCGGCTCCGCTGGCCACATCCCACGCCGGGCGCTTTCCTTGTATACGCGGTAACGTGTGGAAGTTGAACTCCGGCGGCGGTGACGACGTAAGCCATTCGAGGGAGTAGCCGTTCCACGGATTATCCGGTACGGGCTTTGCGAGCAGCGCCGAAACGAGCACGTTGACGAAGAAGAGCGCGACGCCCACAGCCATCACGACGGAACCAGCCGTGGAGATGCCGTTCAGCAGCGCCAAGTGGCCGACATCGGGATACGTGTAAACGCGACGTGCCATCCCTTCCAACCCCATGAAACCCATCGGAAGAAACGTTGCGTTGAAGCCGACGAACAATAAGGCGAACGACCACTTCCCCATCCCTTCACCAAGGCGAATGCCGAACATCTTTGGGAACCAAAAGAAGAGCGCGGCAAAGAGCGCAAACAGACTTCCGCCCCCGATCGTGTAGTGGAAGTGCTGCACGATGAAGTAGGTGTCATGCGCGCCATAATCCAGCGGCGGTGAGGCAACCATCACGCCGGTGATCCCGCCGATCAGAAAATTGAGCATGAACCCGATCGCGAACAACATCGCGGTGGACAGCTCGATCGCGCCTTTCCACATCGTGCCGATCCAGTTCACGAACTTCACCCCGGTCGGTACGGCGATGAGGAAGGATACCGCCGAGAAGAACGGATTGCTGACCGCGCCGGTGGTGAACATGTGATGCGCCCAGACGCCGATCGACAGGCCCGCGATGGCAAATGCGGAGATGACCATGCCGACATAGCCGAAGACCGGTTTGTGTGAAAAAGTGGCCACGACCTCGGTGACGACGCCGAAAAAGGGCAGGATCATCACGTAGACTTCCGGGTGGCCGAAGAACCAGAAGAGGTGCTGATACAAGACGGGATTGCCGCCGTACGTCGGGTCGAAGAAATGGCCACCGGTGTGGCGGTCGATGAGCAGCATCGCGAATGCCGCCGTGAGCGGCGGGAAGGCCATCAGGATAAGCACTGCGGTGGCGACGACTTCCCACGTGAAGATCGGCATGCGCCACATCGTCATCCCCGGGGCGCGATATAACACGGCCGTAACCAGCAAGTTGATCGCAGTCAAGACCGTCGACACGGCGACGAGCGTCAGTCCGACGATCCACAAATCTTGCCCCGCGCCGGTCCCTTCCGCGATCTCAGAGAGCGGTACGTACGCCGTCCAGCCCGTCGCGGCAGCGCCGCCGTAGGCGAGCAGTCCACCGAACACCGTCAAACCGCCGACGGCGAACAGCCAGAACGACGTCGCGTTGAGACGCGGGAACGCCATGTCCGGCGCGCCGATCTGTAATGGCACGAGATAGTTGGCAAGGCCAATGCCGAACGGGGCGATGACCAAGAAGATCATCGCCGTCCCGTGCAACGTGAATGCCTGGTTAAAGGCGTGTGGGCCGAGGAAGGTGTTCCCGGGAAAGGCGAGCTGCGAGCGAATGAGGAGCGCGAGCGCACCGGCCGCGACGAAGAACGTCATCGTGGTCACGATGTACAGAATGCCGATGTTCTTGTGATTCGTCGACGTCAGCCAGCCGATCACGGCGTCGCCCTACCACCGGATGCGAGATATCGTTGGAAAACCTCGTCCGGAACGACGCGCAGGACGAAGGTCATGCGGGCGTGATCCAATCCGCAGAACTGCGCGCACCGTGCCGGGAACGTCCCCGTTCTCGTGGGCGTCAGGTCGAACGTGTTGGTCATCCCCGGAATCGCATCGCGCTTGAACAAAAAGTCGGGAATCCAAAACGAGTGGGTGACGTCGGCGCTCGTGAGATCAATTTGCGTCGTTCGATCCAGCGGCAAGTACAGCGTCGGGGGCTCGGCGGGCGTTCCAGCCGACTCCACGGCCGAACCTCGGTATGCGAAGCGCCACGACCAACGAAACGCCGTCACCGCGATCCGGTACGCCGGATGCGCATCGACGCGGTCGATGTTGCGCTCGAGGAGTGCGGTAAAAATGAAGAGTCCGACCACCATGAGCAATGGAACCGCGACGTAGAGCAGCTCGAGCGCCGTATTGCCGCTGAATTGTTCGGCGTTTCGCGTACCGCGTTGCCGGTATGCGATGAGGCACCACGCGATGGCGGCGTACACGACGATGCCCACCGCCGTCCCTGCGATCATGAAGACGAACCAGTCACCGCGCATCGCGATGCCTTGAACGGACGAGGGATCGAGCAGCGACCTCATCGCGCTGCCATCCTACCCACGCGCACAGGTGAAGAACCGTGAAGGCCGGGTAAGAGCGCTTCGTGACCGGTTACCGCGGCGGCAGAAGGCGGACGGTCGAACCGTTGCCTGTGCGAGCGCATCCTCTCGTCCTTGGTGTGGTGCTTTTTTTAGCGTCGGAGCTGATGTTTTTCGCGGCGCTGTTCGCGGCGTACTACGATCTGCGGGCAAACAGCGCAGTCTGGCCGCCGGCGTCCGCGCATCTCGATCCGGTTGAGGCCAGTTTCGGAACGGCGTTATTGCTCGTCGCGAGCCTGGTCATGGTCCTTTCCACGCGTGCGATGGACAACGGCCGAGTCACGGCGGCGCGGGGATGGATCGTCACCGCGATCGTTGCCGCCGTGGCATTCATCGTGATATCGCTGCACGGTTACGCCACGAGCCGCCTGACCCTCGCGACGAACGCGTACGGCTCCGTGTACTACACCTTGACCGGCTTTCATCTCTTGCATGTCATCGCCGGCATCGGCATTCTCTGCGCGCTCGCGATTGGATTGACGAGCCGCGCCTTGCGGGCGAACCATCGCGCCGGTGCGGAAGCGATGACATACTACTGGCACTTCGTCTTCGTTGTGTGGCTGGGCATCTGGGCCACCGTCTACCTCGTTCGGTGAACGCGCAGAACCAAATCCTTGTCGCGCTCGCGGTCGCGAGTGCCGGCAGCCTCGGCTTCATCGCCGCGTACGCGTTGCGAGCCGGCTCTCACTACGAAGGTCTGGCTTTTGCAGTCTCGGCCGCTGCGTTGTCGTACGCTGCTGCGGTTTGGGCGCGGCTCCTTCCCGTAGAGCGCGTCACCGACCCGATCGAAAGTTATCCTTCGCCGCGAGAGGAACGTCAGCAGAGTTCGCTCGAGCTCGAAACGGATTTGGCGGCGGTAACCCGTTACAAGGTGTTGCGTCGCTGGCTCTCTGTCGCGATTTCGCTGTTTGCCGTATCGGTCGTCGTCCCGCTCCGTTCGCTGGGGCCAGCTCCAGGGCGCGCGCTGTTTGGAACCAAGTGGCGCCGAGGCGATCGGATCGCGCGCGAGGACGGCAGCCTCATTCGCGTCAACGACATGAACGTCGACTCCACGCTCACCGTCTTTCCCGAACACGCGGTGGGTGACGCGCAGTCGCAGGCGGTGCTCATTCGCCTTCCCGTCGAACTCACGCCACAGACGGGCGGGTACATTGCGTATTCGCGCCTGTGTACGCACGCCGGTTGTCCGGTGGCGCTTTACCGCGCCTCGGTGAAGCAATTATTTTGCCCGTGTCATCAATCGGCATTTGATGTGACGAACGACGGTGCGGTGGTGGCAGGCCCTGCCGATCACGCATTGCCGCGACTTCCTATCGCGATCGGCGAGGACGGTTTCGTGCACGCGACCGGTGACTTTCCGGAGCCAGTCGGTCCCGGCTTTTGGGAGCGCGGGTGATTCGCCGTCTCTTCCTGTGGCTCGACGACCGGCTGGGAACGGCGCACGCCGTCCGGACCGCACTGCATAAAGCCTTTCCGGACCATTGGTCGTTCATGCTCGGCGAGATCAACCTGTATGCCTTCGTCGTTCTCGTAGCGACTGGGACGTTTCTCGCCCTCTTTTTCGATCCCAACGCGGCGCAGTCGCCGTATGATGGGCCGTATCGAATGCTCGCTGGAGCGCACGTTTCGCACGCGTTTGCCTCAACGATGGCGCTGAGCTTTGAAGTGCGCGGCGGGTTGTTGATCCGGCAGGTCCACCACTGGACGGCGCTGGTCTTCGTCTGCGGGATCATCGTCCACATGGGGCGCGTCTTCTTTACCGGCGCGTTTCGCAAGCCGCGCGAACTGAACTGGGTCGTCGGCGTGACGCTCTGCGTCGTCGGGCTGCTCGCCGGCTTCACGGGATACTCACTCCCCGACGATTTGCTGAGCGGCATTGGTCTGCGCATCGCGGATTCAGTGGCACTCTCCGTACCGCTCATCGGGACGTGGGCCTCGTTCTTATTGCTCGGCGGTCCCTTCCCGACGACGCAGATGCTTCCACGGCTTTTCGTCCTGCACGTGTATCTCGTTCCCCTGACGATCGCGGCACTGATCGCGCTGCACTTAGCGATTCTTTGGCGTCAGAAGCATAGTCAGTTCCCTGGTCCTGGACGCACCGAGCGCAACGTGGCCGGTTCGCCGATGGTGCCGCAATACGCCGCGAAATCACTCGCGTTGTTCGTTGCCGTCGTTGCGGTGGTCGTGGCGCTGGGCGCCTTCGTTCAAATCAATCCGATTTGGTTGTGGGGACCGTATGAACCGTGGCGCGCGCTCGTGCCGGCGCAACCCGATTGGTACGTTGGCTGGCTGGATGGCGCGCTGAGGCTCGGGCCGCCTCTTGCCCTACACCTTTTTGGGCACACCGTCCCGTCGCCGTTTTGGCCGGCCGTGCTCATGCCGCTCTTTCTCTTCGGGGTCATCCTGCTGTGGCCGTGGATCGAAGGTTGGATTACGGCGGACCAGGCGTATCACCAGTTGCTCGATCGTCCGCGCGACGTGCCGGCAAGGACGGCGTTTGGCGTCGCCGTGCTGACGTTCGCAGGGGGGCTGACCCTTGCAGGGAGCGGTGATGTGCAGGCACGCTACCTCCACCAGTCGATCGTCGTCATCACGCACTTCTACCAAGTCTTCTGTCTCGTTGGACCGCTCGTCGCGTTCGTCGTCACCTATGCCTTCGCAGGCGAGCTGCGACGGCTCGAGCGGCATCCGCAGGTACAGCGCGTAGAACTGCACCGCAACGTCGAAGGTGGTTACGATGAGGACGCGATCGCGTGAAGGTGCGCGTCGCTCGCCGTTTTTCGCTCCTTTTCGCAATCGTGCTCGGTGCTCTAGCGCTCAGTGGTCCGGTGGAACGCCTTGCCGACACATCGTTCGCGTGGCACATGACGCAACACATCGCGATCATCTTCCTTGTCCCGCTCGGGCTGCTGCTGGCACGGCCGTTCGAACTGTTCGCCGCAGCCGGAGGAAAAGACCTTACCGCACGCGTCGTTCGAGCGAGCCGCGGGCTGCATTTCCTGGGATCTCCGCCGCTCTGCTTCCTGACGTTCGTCGCCATCTTGTGGGGGACGCACTTTACACCGCTGTATACGCTCGCGCTCGCCAACCGCTGGTTGCACGCTGCCGAGCACCTCCTGTACTTCGCTGCTGGGATAATGTTTTGGCTTCCGGTCGTAGCGCCGCCGCCGCTGCGTCCGCTTTCGTATCCGGCACGCCTTTTGTATCTGCTCGTCGCGTTGCCGCAGGGCGCCTTCATCGGGTTTGTCATCGCGTCGGCTCGCACGCCGCTCTATCCCCATTACGCCGCATCGATGCCGTTCGGTGCCGCGCTCGCCGACCAGCAGGCGGCTGCCGCGATCATGTGGGTTGCCGGCGGCGCTTTGCTGCTGTCAGCGTTTCTCGCTACGCTCGGGGTGTGGGCGTGGCATGAAAACCGCCCGGCGCGGCTCTCGCGCGGCACGTAACGTCGCGCTCGTGTTTCGTTGGATTTCGCTTCGGCACAGACGGCGTTTTGTCGCTAAAGCGTCTGGACGTACGCGGCGATGTCGAGAACTTGCTGTTTCGTCAGTTTGTCCGGATACAACTTCGGCATCGGCGGTTCGGGATCTTCGATCCACGAGACCGTGGTTGCATAGTCCATCCTCGAGGATTCGTGATGCAGCGATGGACCGGCGCCGCCTTCTGTGCCGGTTGACCCGTGGCAGGTAGCACAATTCGCTGCGAAGACCAGCCCGCCGCTTACGCTATCGCCGCCTTGCGTGGCGGCAGAGCCGGCACTGGTTGCGCTCTTCGAACCTATCGCCGGCTGGCATGCGGTGACCAGGGCGAGCAGCAAAAGCGCCGCTCGTTGCTTGCTGCGACGTTCGCGCTCGCGGTACTTGCCGTGCCCGTCGTTGCGCACTCCGCGGCGCCCGGAAAGGAGCTGTACGAAACGCGCTGCGCGACGTGCCATGGAGAAAAAGCTCAGGGTTCGAGCATCGCGCCGTCCCTCATCGGAAAGTCTGCCGCCGACATTCATCTGATGCTCGACACCGGCCGCATGCCGGCTTCGCTTCCGTATCTCAACGAGATTCACCAGCAGCCACGCTTCACGTACGCGCAGATGTCTGTTCTCGTCCGGTACATCCAAACGTTCACGCCGCATCCCGACACATCGCTGCCGCTCCTTATGCCCGGAAATCCGGTGCGGGGCCGCACTTTGTTCGCGGAGAACTGCGCGGTGTGCCACGGTGCCGCCGCCGACGGTGCCTCCGTCGGGGCTGATAACGTCGCCCCGTCGCTCCGCAACGCGACGGTGTTTCAGGTTGGCGAGGCGATTCACGCCGGGCCCGAGATCATGCCGCGCTTCGGCCCCGACGTCTTGAGCGCCCAAGACGTCGACGACATCGCCTGGTACATCAACGCGCTGCAGACGGACTCGATCCCGCCAGCGGAAGATCCGGGCGGTTTGAGTCTTGCGCACGTGGGCCCAGTCGCAGAGGGTTTCGTCGCCTGGTTCTTCGGAATCGGTTTGTTGGTCGTCGTCGTCCGCTTCATTGCCGCGACGAAGCAAGCCGACCGCTAAACGGTGACACGGTGTTGCAGTTCACGGTTTGCTGCTCCGGCCGGCGTAATGCCATTGCCCCTTTACACGAAGGCGAGCGTCGCGAAGGAGCCGGAAATGACGTCGCGCGGATCGCGTCCCAGCCAGTCGCGTAAGACCGTGGAATAGATCGAACGGAAGTCGGTGTGGTACTTCAGGTCGCCATCGTCGAGGTCGGTCAGTGACGGATGGTCACCATAGATGCCGCCCTTGACTCGGCCTCCGGTGACGAACAACGGCATAGCCGCCCCATGATCGGTTCCGTTGGAAGCGTTCTGTTGAACGCGCCGTCCGAATTCAGAATACGTCATCGCGAGGACGCGGTCGGCGTTGCCGTGCGCCGCGAGATCTTGATAGAACGCGTGCAGGCCGTCGGCGAGGTAGCCGAGGAGCCGGTTTTGCGGAGCCAATTGATCCGAATGCGTATCGAACGAGCCGATGGAGACGAAGATGACGCGCGTCCCCAAGTTTGAGCCGATGACTTGCGCGGCGAACGCCAACTGAGCCGAGAAGTTGTCTTTCGGATACGCGACCATTGGAGTGTATCCGGCGGTCCGGGCGCGCAGGACGTCGCCGCCGTGGAACGCGGCGCGAGCCGTCTCTTCGATGAGCGACAGATACGGTGACTGCCCGGGACGCGCCCCATCAAATAAGACGCCGGCGCTGCGTTTCGACGTCACGTCGCCGCCACCGTATGAGAACGATGCGAGGCTCCCGACCGCCGGTACGTCGAGATGTTGAGAGAGGAGCGCGGTCGGAATCTGGTCGCCGAGCGCGACCGCGGTAAAATCGATCGCAGGAGCGGAACTGGCCGCGCCACCGTGCGCCTGGGAAGGGACGACGCGATCCAGGTAGCGCCCAAGCCATCCGCTCGTAGTTTGCGGCTGTGTCGCCGCCGTCTCCCAAATCTGTGTCGATTCAAAGTGCGACCGATTGGGATTCGGGTATCCGACGCCTTGAACGATCGCGAGGTGCCCTTCCTTGAAGAGTTCGTGCAGGCGCACCATCACCGGATTGAAGCCGATCCGTCCGTCGAGTTTGAGAACCTTCGTCTCGCCCAGGCCAATGACGGGACGAACCCGATGATAGTCGTCGTCGCTATATGGCACGATCGTGTTGAGGCCGTCGTTGCCTCCCGACATCTGGATCACGACCAGCACATTGCGCGGATCGATCGTTCTTCCGAGGGACGGTAGCGGCGCCGCGGAGGCGGCGCGCACGAACGCCATCGGCAACGCACCGCCCAGAACGGCGACGCCCAAAGACTCCGAGATGAAGGCGCGTCGGCTAATCAACGCCTGCGTTTCCTAATTCAAGTGGTTCGCCGGCAACGTTGCGACGAGCGCCAGCAAGCCGCGCGTTCGCAGCTCGTACGTTTCCGGACCGAAAGGTTGTGGATTGTCGGTTCTCGTGCCCTCCAAGAATCCCAGAAGCGTGCTTTGCACGTCCGACGTCACGTCGTGCTGAACGATTCCCGCCAGCATGGCGTCCAGGACTCGTCCCGCAGCGAAGCCACCCGCCGCCGCGATCACGTCGCCGGGTTGCACCATTGAAGCCAAGTTGCCGGGAACCTGTGGCATCGTTTTGACCGTCGTTCCGGTCATCACCGATGCCAGCGGCGCGGCTTTCATTGGTGCCGACATGGAGCCGTTGTCCAGCGGCTTCGTGCGCGCAATCCGCGCGTGGGTCACCTGGTTGACGTAGTTCATTCGCGCGAGCATCGTGGTCGTGTTGACCCATGTGGGTCCGCCGTCCCAACCCTTGACCGTCATCGGTTTGAGCGGGATCTGACCCATCTTGGTGAGCCACGTAATCGTTTCCAGCGGCGCCTGAGGGAATTGCATGAACCGTTGTAGACCGATGACGAATTCGATGGGACTCTTTGGCAGCGCACGGTACGCACGTGGCGAGAAGAAGACGTTCGAACGCAAAATGGTACCGACGGTTTGGCCGATGTCCAAGCCGGAAACCGCGTAGACGCGCGCAAGCTCTTCGATGAGCGCGGGTTCCGGGTCAGAGTACACGAAGAATTCCAGCAACTTGCGGCAGAGAAACCGCGAGTGGGCGCGTTGTTGAACGACGATATCAACGATGTCATCCGGCCCGAAGCGCCCGGTCCGTCCCAAGAAGGTCTTGAAGCCGTCATCGTGGAGGTCCGGCCGGAACACCACGCGGTTTCCAGGCGCGATTGTAATACCGGTTAACCCACGGGCGCCGTTCTTCACATCCGATTCCGTGAAGTTTCCGAGGCCGAGCGTAAAGAGTTCCATGAGCTCGCGCGCATAGTTCTCGTTGGGATGGGCCGCTACGTTCTTCCTATTGTCCAGCCAAATCAACATCGCCGGGTCGTACGTCACCGCGCGGAGCAGTGTGCGAAAGTTGCCCACTCCTTCCGCTTGAAACAATTTGATGTGAGCCATCATCTGAAATGGCTCCATCTTGTTCCCGATCAGGCCAGTGGCGAAATGCCCATGCCAGAACAGTGCCATCTTTTCTGTAAGCGGATGGCGCGTCTGAAGCATGCGGTTGAGCCACCACATTTGGGCCGCCTGCGTTCGTATTCGCAGCTCGATGTTGTACAAATCGTGGGCGTCGGGTGCGTCTGGCAAGGCGACGTCCCGGTCCCTCGGATGCAACACCGTCTCGAGCGCGGCGTCCAGTCCCGCACCGACGACACGATCGATTTCACTCAACGTTCCACCGAAGCCGGCGCGCCGCAACAGATGTGCCGCCTGCCGCGCACCGAAATGACCGCGATACCGTCCGAGCGGATCGGGCGGAAGCGTTCCCGGCGGGCGGTATCCGACTTGCGGATCGGTCGACGTGTTGAGCTTCATTGAGGTCTTTCGAAAAACGTGCTACGCGCTCCGCTCGTTCCCGCCTCGCGGCACTTCCGTTACCGTGCTCCCAAGCTCTTCCAAGAATTCGGGCGCTGACGTTCCACGCGTCGGCCGTCCCCACGCGCTGAGTGAGACGAAGTCGCGCGCACGGCTGATGGCACACGCAAGCGCGCGCCGCTCCTCAGCATAATAGCGCGACCGCACGTCCAGTTTGTATTGGAAATAGGTGAATTTTGCCGTCCGCGCTGCCGTGGCATCGCTGCCGACGTTTTCCTTCGGGATCATTCCGGCGCGCGTCGTAAACTGGAAAGCGTCGGGAACGTAGTATCGCGGAAACGCGCCGGCCCGCACGTCGACGACGAAAACACGCGAAAATTCGCGACCCTTGCCCGCTTCCACGTCGATGAGCGCTACGGCTTCGGGATCGCGCGGCTCGATGGAGAGCAGGTCGTTCCCCGCGACGGAGACGTGTTCCACATGGTGCAAGTAGTCGGCGAGTGTCGCGCGCGGTCGTGCGCTTGCGAAGCGGCCGAGGTCCGCGAGGAGCCGTTCGGCGAGCCCGTGACGGAGACGGCCGCGAGCATTCGAGGCGTCACCGACAAGTACCGTATCGGTCGCAATGCGTCGCGCAAGCGCCGGTACCGAGAGCACTTTTTCGTCAGCGAGCCACACCGCGCGGGCTTCGCGAAATGCCGCAAGCCGCGCGCGAACCTCGGCGGAGAGATCGGTATCGCGGTCGCCGCGCAAAACGTTCCACGCCAAGCGAAAGTCGCGCTGCCGGTCCCACCTTCGTCCGCGTGCGTCGGTTGGTTCGTCCGCGGGAGCGAACAGCGGAACTTGAGCGCTTGCCGGCTCCTCGCATAAGGCCGCAATCGTCGCGTCGGAAAGCGCCAGCCACGGCGCCTGCAAGTTTCGTAACAGCCAATCGTGACGAAACGGATCCGCGACGGCCCAGAGCACGCCCAGCAAGTCCTCGACGTCCTGGAACTCGTACAACGACGCTTCGCCGAAGGGATCGACCGGCACGTTCCATTCTAGGAGTGCCCGCAGATACGCATCGGCACAGCGTAGACTGCGTACGATGACGGCAATCTCTTTTGCGAGGATGCCATCGCGCAACGCACGAGCCACACTGCTCGCGACGTGGACGGCCTCCGCCTCCATCGTGGGAAAGCGCGCGACCGCCAGTTGACTGGAACGCGCGACGGCAGTTTTCCCGCGCAGGGCGGCCTGGGTTGCTTGAACGATGGCCGGAGTGCTGCGATACTGCTCCGTGAAGCAGAAGCGTTCCGCCGCGTGCTCGAGCGTTTTGCCGGCGCGCGGTACCGCAAAGGCCTGCGTGCGCTGCCCGGCGTCTCCGGCGAGCGTCACGCCGCGCAGTTCTTCGCCGAAGAGCGCGCGCAGAAACCGGAGGTCACACTGCGCCAAATCCTGGGCGTTGTCGATGAAGGCGAAGGGCCGAAGTACGTGCCAGGCTTGTTGCAGTGCGTCGTGCGTTTCCAGCAACTGCGCCGCTTCGATGACGGCGTCGACCGCGGTGAGACAACCGCGCGCCGCGACGCGCTCGGCGTACGCTGAATACAGACGGTGCAAAATTTTGGCGAGATCGACTTCGCGGGCGTGCTGGCGCGCAAGCTCCTGCGGTGTCACCCGCAAGGAATCGCGGTATTTCGGCGGCGTTTTTTCGATGAGCTCCGGATTTGCAAAGTTGGGCGGATGCCCGTAAAATTCCGTCGCCCCACGAAGCGCCGACTGAAGAAACGCGTCCGGAGCGACTCCGGCGATACGAAGCTTTCTGATCAGGCGATACGCAGTCGCGGCGAAACGCTCTGGTGCGCGCAGTCCCGTAATCTCCGGATCCCACTCTGCCGAGAGAAATTCTTCCCATTCGAGCGCGTAGAGCGAGGCGGCAGCTTCCGAGAAAAGCTCTTGAGCGCGCACGTCGTCGATCAATGCGACTGGCGGTGCGGCTCCCTGGGACGTCGCGGCGTCCGTACGGTATGCTTGCAGTATCGAGAAAGCGATTTCACCGAGGTTTGCGCAGCAGATCTGCTCGTGGCGCGCGGCAGAACCGAGCGCTGCGTGAAGTTCTTGGACGGCCAGTGTGCTGGGAGCCGAAACGATGATCGCCTGGCCTGCAGCCAGGTTTTCGGTCGCGCGAACGGCGCGGCGCAACAACGCCGTAGTCTTGCCCGTGCCGGCCGGTCCTTCGATCGCGACAAACGCCTGCAGCGAATGCCGAGCAGCGTCCTCTGCGCGAACGTTGGGCGGCACGGCCGCGGCGTTCATCGAGCGAAGCGATCCTCGCGACGGCGCGGGCGGTCGCGGCACGCGTTTAGATACGTGCAGTACGCGCAGGCTTCTGGGTCGTCCGTTGCCGGAAACGTCGCCTCGGCGTCGTCGCTCAAGATGCGCGCGAGCTCGATCATACGTCGGCGTGCCGCTTCTAACTCATCGACGCCGATAAGCCCTTTCGTCGCATGCGGCGGCGAGGGCGAC